>NZ_JBSFIA010000001.1:551832-637675 GCF_053597355.1 Streptomyces sp. NPDC001443 | reverse complement strand
CAGGCCCGCTCGGACGCACGCGCTGAGCGCACGCACAGGCCCGCGCGGACGCACACGCCCGCTCGAACGCACGCGCTGAGCGCACGCACAGGCCCGCTCGGACGCACGCGCTGAGCGCACGCACAGGCCCGCGCGGACGCACACGCCCGCTCGAACGCACGCGCTGAGCGCACGCACAGGCCCGCGCGAACGCACGCGCTGAGCGCACGCACACGCCGGCTCGGACGCACGCGCGCGTCCGGCACCCACACGCCCAGCGCACACACGGGCCCGGCAACGCACGGGCCCGGCAACGCACCACGGGCCCGGCACGCGCGCGCCCAGCGCACACGCACGCCCGGGCCCGACAGCGTGCCCCGGCCCACCCGGCCACCCCGCGCCCGGCCCAGCCGTCGGGCCCCGGCCCGGCCCCGAGGCGTTCAGCCCGCCTCGCGGGCCGTCTGTCCGCGGACCTCCAGGCCGTCGAGGAGTTCCGCGGTGGCCCGCGCGACGGCCTCCACGGCGCGTTCGAACACCTCCTGGTTGTGGGCGGCGGGCGCACGGAACCCGGAGACCTTGCGCACGTACTGGAGGGCGGCGGCGCGGATCTCCTCCTCCGTGGCCTCCTCGGGCAGCACGGGCGGACGGAGCGTCTTGATGCTGCGGCACATGACTCCAGTGTGGCCCCCCACGCACGGGTCCCGCGGCAAGTCGCCGCGAAGACCGCTGCGATGATCCTCACCGAGGCGGCCACCGTGACGGGGCCGACCGACGAGAGGAGCCATCCTTCATGGCGAACGACGAACTCGCCGTGGCCGTCCTGGGCCCGGGCGGCCCGTCCGACCCGGCCGCGGCGCCGGCCCGCTACGACGCCTTCCCGCCGGGGACCAGATCGTCGATGCAGCGCGACGCCGAGGCGGGCCGCCCGCTCGAACTGGACGCGATCGGCGGGGCGTTGCTGCGTGCGGCCGGGCGGCACGGCATTCCGGTGCCCGTGGCGGCCCGTGTGGTGGGGCAGTTGGCGGACGCCAGGCACTGACCGCGGGACCGCCCGCGACCTCGCGGTCCCGCCGTCCGCACACCCTCCATGGCCGAACACCAGTTCGGAACACTCGTTCGTATGAACCTTCCGGAAGGAGCTCGCACCGCAAAATCGAACAGGCGTAGCATTGTCGCGTGGCTACGACCTACGACTTCCCCAGTGACCTCCGCGCCGGCCAGGAGGAGCTGCATCAGGTCCGGGCCGAGCTGTCGGCCTTGCTGAAGCGGCTCCCCTGGTCGGTCGAGCCGCTGGACGGCTTCAGCGACGACAACGGCTGGCGCAAGGTGGAGCGCCCCGCCTCCCCGGGCTGGACGGCGGACGAACAGGCGGAGGTGGAGAAGCTGCGGCAGCGGGAGCACGAGCTCGCGGTGTTCGTCAGCTGCCACCGCTTCTGGGCCGAGGTCGCGGCCGCGGACCGGATGGAGGCCCGTACCCGGCTCAAGCACGCCCACGAGACCGCACCCGCGGACGGCACCGCCCCCTGACGGTCCCCCCGCCGCCGGAACACACGAAAGGCCCCCGCGGACTTTGCGGGGGCCTTTCGCACCGGCACTCGGGCCGGTCCTGGTGGGCGCGGACGGTTTCGAACCGCCGACATCCTGCTTGTAAGGCAGGCGCTCTACCCCTGAGCTACGCACCCAGGACGAGTCGACAGCCTACATTGCCGGGGGCACTGTCCGGCAAACGCGTTCCGCGGGAACGTGCCGGTCCGGGGGCCGCCCCTCCGCCCGGTGGCGGACCGGCGGGCGCCGGCCGGGGGGAAAGTCACGGTCCGTACCGTGAACCGACCGGCCGGTGTGTTCGTCCTCCACCGGTGGGAGAATGACACCGGGCAGGGCGGATGACAGCACGGGAGAGGGATGTGACGGCGACACCAGGACAGCCGTACTCGCCGTCGGTGCCGGGGGCACCCCGTCCCGTGCGACGCGCGCTGCGGGACGTGCGGGACACCCTGACGCTGATGGCTCTGCCGCTCGTCGTCGCCCTCGCGCTGCCCGCCGCGTTCGCCGGGGGCGGCACCCGGCGCTGGTTCGGCGGCCGGGCGGAGAGCCAGCGCGCCGAGGCGCAGGCCGCGAAGGACGCCGCCGCGTCCGCGTTCTACGAGCTGGACACCGCCCAGCGCGATCTGCGCATCTCCATCGAGACGATCACGGCCGTCGACGGCACCCCCGCGGCCCGGCGCGCCGTCGCCGACTTCGAGGCGCTCGGCAGACGGATCGACGAGGCCAGTCAGCAGTACATCAACACGGTCGACGCGCACGACCTCGACCGGGACGACCTGGAGGCGTCGGCGGCCGTCCGTGCCCGGACCGAACTCACCCGGGCCAAGGACGAACTGGACCGGGTCAAGAAGGAGCTGGACCGGTTCGCGGAGGGGCTCGGGCCGCTGCTCGGCAAGGCCGAGACCCAACTCGCCCGGCTCGCGCCCGCCGTCGAGCGGGCCCGCCAGGCCCTGCTGGCCGCCTCGAACGCCCTGGACGGCGCCCGGGCTGCCGGGCTGCGGGCGGACGACCTGGCCGCCCGGCTCGCGGCCCTCGGGCCGGAGCTGACCCGGCTGAACCAGGGGGCGGGACAGCACGGGGTCGCGGGGACCCTGGAGCGGGCCGAGCGGGTCTCCCGGGAGGCCGAGGCGATCCGCGCGGAGGCCGGCCGGCTGCCGGAGAGGGCCGCCGAGATCGACCACCGGCTGGTGTCGCTGCGTACCCGGGCCCAGGCCCTGACCACGCGTGCCGCGCAGGTCGACCCGGTCCTCAGCGAGCTGCGGCGGCGGTTCGCGGCCGCCTGCTGGCAGGACCTGCAGGGCGTGCCGGAACAGGCCGCGCAGAACGTGCGGCAGGCCGAGGCGAAGCTGACGGAGGCGCAGGCCGCGCGGGAGGCGCAGCGCTGGCCCGAGGCGACGGCGCTGCTGTCGACCGTGCGTGCGCTGCTGAACACCACCGACGAGGCGGTGTCGGCCGCGGGTGACCGGCTGACCCGGCTGAACGCCGTGCAGAAGGATCCGCAGCAGGAGATCGAGCGCACCCGGTTCGCGATCCGGGACGCCCAGCGGCTGGCCATGTCGGGGCGTACGACGCCGGACCCGCGGGACGCGCGGCCGCTGGACGACGCGGTGGCCCGGCTGGAGCGGGCGATCGGCACCCTGGAGGGGCGTCACCCCGACTACTGGCACTTCCTGACGGAGACGGAGGCGGTGCGGCGGTCGGCGGCACAGGTCGTCTCGCGGATCCGGGAGGAGCGCGGCTCGGGCCACTGAGCGGCCCGGGCCGGCCCCACGGAAAACGCCCGCCGTCCCGGACGGTCCGTGCGGACCGGGCGGGCGCGGCGGGCGCGGTCCTCTCAGGTGCGGTAGGCGTAGAACGCGGCGTTGGGGTACGACGCGACCAGGCTCGCCACCGACCGGCGGAAGGTGTTCGTGGAGTGGTACGTCACGTACGGCACGCCGGAGGCGTCGCGGTAGGTGACGATCATCGAGTGGTCCTTGGAGCCGTCCTTGTCGAAGTCCATCTGGATGACATCGCCGATGTCCGCCTGGTAGACGTTCGCGAGGGGGGTGACCCGCTTCGAGTTCTGCGCGAACCACGAGAACTCGTTGACACCGACGAACGAGTCCGACTGGATGTCGGCGTTGCCGAACCACTTGGTGTAGTCGTACACGTAGCCGGGGACGTGCTTCCACCCGCCCGCCTTCAGCGACTGGCTGACGAAGTTGGTGCAGTCGCCGCCGTCCCCGTGACCGTTGTAGTCCGGGTAGTCGGTGTTGTAGGTGCTCCAGTACTTCTCCGCGTACGCGGCCATGGCCTTGTAGTCGTACGTGGTTCCGGTGAAGCTCTTGGGGTTGGCGGGCGCCGGCCTGGTGGTGGCCGCGCGCGGGGCGTCCGGCGTGGTGGTGTCGGCCGTCGTCGGGGAGGCCGAGGCCTTCACCGTCGGGGAAGCCGACGCCTTCACCGACGGGGAGGCCGAAGCCTTCACCGACGGGGAGGCCGAAGCCTTGACCGTCGGGGTGGCCGAGGCCTTGGCCGTCGCCTTGCCCGTCGGGGAGGGCGAGGCCTTGACCGCCGGGTTCGCGGCCGGGTTGGCCACCTGGTTGACGGCGAGGTAACCGGTGTCGGTCTCCTTGATGCCGGTCAGCTGCCAGTTGCCGTGGCTGTCCGCGGTGAACGTCAGCTCGTGGTGGGCCTGGAAGCCGGTGGTCTTCGGCCCGTTGCCGCGGACCTTGGCGTAGGTCAGGGTCGTGGTCTCGGTGACCGCGGCCTTGGCCGTACGGCCCTTCACGTTGGTGGCGTCCAGCGTGACGGTGGTGCTGCCCTTGCTGTACTTCTCGCCGAGCTTGGCGAGCAGGTCCTTGCGCTGGTCCAGCGTGGACAGGGCCGAGTCCTGCCTGTGGGCCTGTCCGGAGGACATCCGGACGCCTCCGGAGAAGGCCTTCGTCAGCGGCTTGGCACGGTTGCCCTGCTCACCGGTGACCAGGGCGTCCGTACGGTCGGTGAAGACCGCGTCCGCCAGCCGCTGGAAGGTCGCCTTAGTCTTGGCGTCCACCTTGGGATCGTCGACGACCGCCGCGCCGGCCATCCAGTTGGGCAGCAGCGCCGCGCCGGCGACGACCGAGACGGCGGCCGCCCCGATTATCGTGGCGCGACGGCGCGTACCTTTCAATTTCCTTGACTTCACTGAAGTTTCCCCTCTAACCCGGCACTGGGGACGCCGGGAAGCGCATCTTCGCACGCCGTGTGTGGCTCTTGTGAAGGGGGCTGCGGTTGAGGTTCGGTTACTCCGTCAGGGCCGTCACGACGTCCGCATTTGCCGCAACTGCCGTGTTCGTCAAGGCGGTCACTCCACCACCGTCGACCAGTCGGGCGACTGGCCCGGGTCCAGACTGCGCAGCCGCTCCAGGGTCTCGGGCTTCTGTACGTCCATCCACGCGGCCAACTCCTTGAAGGACACGCACTTGACGCCCTCCTTGGTGCACACGTTCTTGATGACCTGGTCGATGGCCTTCATGTAGATGCCGCCGTTCCAGTCCTCGAAGTGGTTGCCCACGAACAGCGGTGCCCGGCTGCCGTAGTAGACGCGATTGAAGCCCGCCATGTACGAGTTGACGGTCTCCTGCTCCCACTCGGGGTACTTGGCCGCGTCGCCCTCGGTCTCACCCTCGGACTGGTTGTAGAGGAAGTTGAAGTCCATGGACAGGCCCTGGTACTTGCCGCCCTCGTACGGGAGCATCTGGAGCGGAAAGTCCCAGATGCCGTCCTTCTTCTTCGGCCATATCTGGAAGTCGCCGGCCGAACTGGCGTCGTAGGCCCACTTGTAGCTCTTGATGGCCTTCAGCAGGTTGGCCTGGCCCTCCAGGCAGGGGGCACGGCCACCGGTCACCTCCTTCTTGAAGTCGAAGGGCAGCGGGGCGATGTCGGTGAAGCCGGTGTTGGTCTTCCAGTGCTCCACGAAGTCGTAGAACTGGTCGATCTCGCTCTTCCACTCCTCGACGCTCCAGTCACCGCCGCCCTTGGTACCGCAGAAGTGCCCGTTGAAGTGGGTGCCGATCTCGTTGCCGTCCTTCCAGGCCTCGCCGAGCTGCTCCAGCGTGCTGCGGATGTGCGGGTCGGTGGCGTAGCTGATCGCGGCGGAGCCCCGCGGGTGCTGCGGCGGGTTGTAGAGGTCGCTCTTGCTCTTGGGCAGCAGGTAGATGCCCGTGAGGAAGAACGTCATGTGCGCGTTGTACTCCTTGGCCAGCTCCCGGTAGTGCGAGAACAGCTCGTCGTCGCCCTGGAGGGCGCCGTCCCAGGAGAAGACGACGAACTGCGGAGGCTTCTCGCCCTTCTTGAGCGGCACGGGCTTCAGCTCGCCCGGCTGCGGGCCGGTGTAGGAGGTGGACCCGTCCCCGAGCACCTTCGTCTTCCCGTCCCAGGGCGTCTTCTTCGCCTTGGGCAGCGTCTGCTTGCCCGCGGACGCCGTCGGGGCGGTGCTGTCGGACCGGGTCAGGACCAGGTAGCCCGCGACCAGGGACGCCGCGACCAGGAGGACCGCCAGGGTGAGGAACCCGGGCCGGGTGGTGCGGAGCGGGGCACGGCCTGCGCGGCGGCGGCCGGAGGGTGACTTCATGCGCGGCTCATTCTCCGTGGGGGGTGGATGGCGAGTACCCGGGGCCGGGTCAGCCGAGCGGGCTCATGGCGCCCGACCAGATGTCGTACGGGACGCTGTCGGCGGGCGTGCCCGCGATCCCCTCCAGGGGCAGCGGTTCGAGGCTCTTGTGCAGGTCGATGCGGTAGACCACCACCGCCGTCGACACGGACCGGGCCGTGCCCACGTACCACAGGGCCGTGTCGTCCTGCGTGGTGCCGATCTTCCCGGTGACCTCCGCGGAGGCGGGGGCGGCCGTGGGATGCGCGGTGCGGAACGCGTCCGAGAGCGCGGAGCTGACCTCCTCGGCCACCTTCGCCCGCACCGCGCGCCGCGACTCGGGCTTCTTCAGCGCGACCTTGGACCCGTTGCGGGTGATCCGGCTCACCGAGTACGGCTCGGTGTGCCGGCCCGCGTCGGCGAAGGTCCCGTACGCGCTCGCCATCCGGATCGCGCTGGGTGTGGAGTTGCCCACGGACATGGCGGGCACCTGGGCGCCGAAGCTGGAGGACAGCAGCCCGGACGCCTCCGCGGTGGCGCGCACCGTGTCGAGGCCGGTGTCCATGCCGAGCTGCATGAACGGGGTGTTGACGGATTGGGCGAGCGCCCGGTGCAGGCTGATCTGCCCGTAGGACTTCCCGCCGTCGTTGTGGGCGGCGACCTTCTTGCCGCTGCGGTCCCAGTAGGGGCCCTCCGGGGTGGTGACGGGCACGCCGTCGTCGCCGTCGTAGAGCGCGTCGCCGGTGATCGGGGTGGCGGCGCTGTCGCGGGTGGTACGGACGCCGTGCTCGAGCCCGGCGGCGTAGACGAACGGGGTGAAGGCCGAACCCGCCGGGACCGTGGTGGCGTTGGACTCGTTGTAGCCCTGGGTGCGGTGGTCGGGGCCGCCGTAGACGGCGAGGATCCGGCCGTCGGCGGCGATGGACGAGGCGCCGTAGTGGGCTGTCCCGGCGAGCTCCGCGTCCTTCTTCGTGGCCTGCTTGCGGGCCTTGGCGACGGCGTTGGTCAGCGCCGTCTCCCGCTTGCGGTCGAACGTCGTGTAGATCTGGTAGCCGCCGAGGTCGAAGTCCTTGTCCGAGATGCCCGCGGCCTTCTTGGCGTACTGCTGGGCCAGTTCCACCAGATAGTCGCTCTGGCTTCCGGTGAGGAAGGTCTTCGACTGCTTCAGCGGCTCGGGGAAGGTCTTGTACTTGGCCCGCTCGGCGGGGGACAGCTTGCCGAGGTCCACCATGCGGTCGAGGATCCAGCCCCAGCGCTCCACCGCGCGGGCGTGGTTGGCCTTGCTCAGGGACGGGTCGAACAGCCCGGCGCCCTTGAGCAGGGAGGCCAGGAAGGCCGCCTGGCTGACGTCGAGCTCGCCGACGTCCTTGCCGTAGTACGCCTGGGAGGCGCGCTGGATGCCATAGGTGCCGCGGCCGAACCAACTGGTGTTGAGGTAGCCCTCGAGGATCTTGTCCTTGCTCATCCGGTTGTCGAGCTTGAGGGAGATCATTGCTTCGGTGAACTTGCGGCTGATAGTCTGATTTTGGGTCAGATAGACGTTCTTGACGTATTGCTGGGTGATGGTCGAGCCGCCCTGGGTGTCGCCCGAGCCGACCGTGCGGTACAGGGCACGCCCGATGCCGGAGACGGATATGCCCGGGTCGGAGTAGAAGCTGGCGTTCTCGGCCGCCAGCACCGCCCAGCGGACGTCCTCGGGTATGTCCTTCAGGGGCATGTCCTGCCGCTGCACCCAGCCGGTACGGGCCATGGGTGTGCCGTCGGACCAGAAGAAGACGTTGTCCTGCTGGGTGGCGTAGGAGTTGAGGTTCTGCGGGATGTCGGTGGCCGCGTACGCGACGACCAGGAACGCGCCGGTCAGGCCGATGGCCGAGAAGAAGGCGCCTATCCACTGCCGCCAGGAGGGTATCCAGCGGCGCCAGTCGGTACGGCCGGGGCGCGGGTACTGCGGTCTGAGCTTGCGGGCGTACGGCTCCAGCCGTCGCGCATAAGGGGACAGACGTTCCGTCAGCGGGGCAAGACGGGCGGCCACCGGCGCCAGGAGACGGGCCAGCGCGGCCAGCAGCGGCGCGGCCGCCAGGGCGAGACGGCCGACGGGCGAGGCCGGCGCGGCGGCCTGGGCCGACGGGGTCCCGCGCCGACCGGCGGAACGGGCGGGCAGCTCCGAGGGCTTGACCACCCTCAGCTCCATGGTGGCGTCGGCCGGCGGAGGCGGCTCGAACCGCAACTGCATGGTGACGTCCGACATCGGAGGCGGCGGCACGGGTGTCGGCGGCGGCTCGAACCGCAGCTGCATGGTGGCGTCCGACATCGGAGGCGGCGGCACGGGTGTCGGCGGCGGCTCGAACCGCAGCTGCATGGTGACGTCGGACGGTTGCGGCTCCTGGTCCGGCACCCCGGCCGCGCCGGCCGGCGCCTCCGGCTCCGCACGTCGACGGCGGGAACGATTCGGCGCCGCGCGGCGACCGCGCGACGGACCGTCATCCCCGTGGGCCTCCGCCCCCTGCCCTTCGTCGGTCACGACTGCGTCTCCCTCCGCACTCCGTGGTGCTCGCGCGGGTCGACACAACTACCGCCTGTACGGCGGTTATCCCCCTGTGTCACCGGACCAGGGTCAAACCCTGCGGCTCATCGCGGCTATGCCAAATTACCAGCGATCTTTGCGAATTCTCCGCACAAGAAAGAGACAGAAGCGATCGCACGACAAACCAAGTCCGCACATTACGGTCGCTCCGGTGAAGGCCTGTCCGACGGATCGAACCGCCGGGCGCGGAGTCCGGCACGCCCCTTCCCGGCGGCGGGACCCCCTGCGGCGGCGTCGTCGGTCGCCGGCTCCGCCATCGCGCCGACGCCGTCCTCCGCCGTGCGGCCGGACGGCCCGGACCCCGCTCACCTGGACCGATACGGCATCGATGCCTTCCTGCGACTCGATCCGCCGGACAGGCCCTAGCCTTGAGCCATGCCTCGCTACGAATACCGCTGCCGGACCTGCGGCGACACCTTCGAACTCAGCCGCCCCATGGCGGAATCGGCCGCTCCGGCCGACTGCCCGGCCGGACACGCCGACACAGTGAAGTTGCTCTCAACGGTCGCGGTGGGCGGGTCGGCGGCCGCGACCGCCCCCGCGCCCAGGGCGGGCGGGGGCGGCGGCGGTTGCTGCGGCGGAGGCTGCTGCGGCTGACGACCGACCGGACCGGGGACGGACCCCGCGGCGCTGCGGGGCACGGTGAGACCCCGGAGGACGAAGCCCCCGGAGGAAGAAACCCCGGAGGTGGAAGCGCGGCTCCGAGCGGGAGCGGACGAGCGCCCCGCCGTACGGCCGCGCCTCGTGCCGCCGTACGGCACGGCACCGCCTTGCGGCACGACCGCGCTCTTGCGGCACGGCACCGCCGCGCGCCGCTGTACGGCACCGTGCGATGCCGTACAGCGGTGGCCGGCGTTCAGCCGCGGGTAGCGCGCAGGAACTCCCGCAGGATGCGTTCGCCCGCCAGCACGCCCCGCTCGGGCAGCGCGGTGACCGCGGGGGCCGTCCAGTCGTCGTCGGCCAGTTCGCCGTGGCCCGGCCGCCAGCCCCGGTCCGCCACCAGCAGCAGGTCCGCGTCGAGCAGGGAGTCGCCCGCGGTGAGGGTGAGTTCGGCGCCGGTACGGCGGACGACCTCACGCACGGCCGCGCTCTTGGTGAGCGGCTTCGGCACCGCGTAGATCTTGCGGCCCTGCAGCGACACCGTCCAGCCGAGGTTCTCCGCCCAGGCGGCGAGCTCCTTCACCCACTCCTCGGGCAGCAGCTCACGCTCCACGACCAGATAGGCGAACAGGTCCTCGGCGACCCGCTGCTTGCGCAGCCAGACCGGATCCGCCGAGCGCGTGAGGTGCTCCTGCACCTGGGCCAGCGGCGCGCACTCGTCGGCCAGCCGCGCGGTCACCTGCGCGTGCCAGTCCGGATCCGACACGCCGTCCACCAGCAGATGACCGCCGTTGGCGCAGATCGCGTACGTCGGCGCCGGCCCCGGCAGGTTGATGCGCAGGTACTGCTTGCGGGTCCGGGTGGTGGTCGGCACGAACACCGCCGCGTCACCCAGCTCCGTGAGCAGTGCGGCCGCCGTCTCCGTCATGTACGACAGCGGCTTGTTCTCGTGCACCTCCACGCACAGCAGCCGCGGGGCCCGCGCGTCGGGCATGGTCAGCGCGAGCGCCGCCGCGGAGTAGATGAGCGTACGGTCGAGGTCGCTCGCCACCAGCACCGGCATCAGACCGCCACCGCCCTGCCGTCGGCGCCGGTCGCCCCGCGGGTGTACTTGGGGTGGATCAACCCCACGCAGGTGTAGGGAAGTTCGTCGACCTCCTCGACGGGCACGCCCCTCTGCTCGGCCAGCAGGCGCACATGGTCGAGGTCGGCGCCCGCCCCGGCGCGGGCCAGGATCTTCCAGGGCACCCGGCGCAGCAGCACCCGGGTGGTCTCGCCGACGCCGGGCTTGACGAGGTTGACGTCGTGGATGCCGTACTCCTCGCTGATCCGCTCGACGGCCGCCCAGCCCTCCCAGGTCGGGGTGCGGTCGGCGGCCAGCAGCTCCTTGACCGCCACGTCCACCGCGTCCACCACCTCGCCGAAGCGTGCGGCGACCGTGTCGAGGAAGTCCACCGAGACGTCCGCGCCGGCGAGTTCGCGGTAGAACTTCGCGCCGTGGAAGTCGTCCGGGCCCACCAGGTCCGCGCGCAGCACCGTCCGCGAGATCAGGCCCGACACGGTCGAGTTGAGACAGGCGGAGGGGATGAGGTAGTCCTCCCGGGTGCCGTAGGTGCGCACGCACGAGCCCGGGTCGGCCAGCACCGCGATCTCCGGGTCGAAGCCGGTGATGCCCTCGGACTCCTCGAACTCCGCGATGGCGTCGGCGAGTTCCCGGGTGATGGCGCCCTTGCCGGTCCAGCCGTCGACGAAGACCACGTCGGCGGGGTCGTGGTGGGCGGCCAGCCAGCGCAGCGCGTTGGCGTCGATGCCCCGGCCGCGCACGATCGACACGGCGTAGTGCGGCAGTTCGAGGCCGTAGCGGAACTGGGCCCAGCGGCGCATCAGGACGCCGACCGGGGTGCCCGCGCGGGCCAGCGAGACCAGGACCGGGCGTGCCGCCGCGTTCTCCTCGCCGGAGCGGGTCCGGCCGCGGGTCTGCGCGCGCTCGGCGAGCACGGTCTCGGTGACCACGCCGACGGCGTGGGCGATCCGGTCCGCGGAGGTGGCGAGCGCCGCGTGGAAGAGCCGCTGGTAGTGCTCGCTCGGCTGGTACTCCACCGGCAGCGACTCGGCGTAGTGGGCGCCACCGCTCTGGATGGCCTCCTCGCGCTCCTCGGTCGGCGCCTCCAGTGTGACGTCCGAGAGGTCCTGGAGCAGCCAGCCCACCTCCTCCGGCGCGTACGAGGAGAAGGCGGGGCCGCGAAGGGGCTCGGGCAGCATGGCGGGCCTTTCGGGTACGTGCGGCGGTTCGGGGACGTACGAGGGCACGACCGCGAGCAGGACGTGCGGGGCGTGCGCGGCGAGCTGGGCGAGCAGGCCGTCGGGCGCGTGCAGTCGCGGGGTGTCGGCGGCCGAGTCCACGACCGCCACGACCGCGTCGAAGCCCGCGCCGGCCACGTTGTAGGCGTAGCGCTCGCCGGGGCCGTCGGCCGGGTCGTCGTGGGCGGGGAAGACCAGGCGGCTGCGTATCGCGTAGCCGGGGTCGTCGACGGCCAGGACGGGCGAGCGGGTGGTGGTGGAGTAGCGCACCTCGGCGGCCACGGCCCGTTCGAGTTCGCGGGCCAGCCTGAGCGGTGCGTACATCAGCTCTTCGAAGCCGAGGACGAGGACGCGCCGGGCGTCGCCGGGTATCGCCTCGGCGAGCCGGACCGCCATCGCGGGCAGCGCGGACTCCAGCCGGGCGCGGTGGCCCGGGGTGAATCCGTGCCGTCCGCCGTCGGGCACGGCGCGCGGCCAGAGCAGGTCGACGCGTTCGACCCGGCCGTCCGGGGCGGGGGCGGCCGGCGCGGCGGACTCGTGCCGCGCCACCAGCGCCTGCCCCTTCTCCAGCACGCCCTCGGGCAGCCGTACGGTCCCGGAGGCGGCCGCCACCAGGTCGACCCGGGCGCCGATCTCCGCGGCGAAGTCCGCCAGCCGGCCCGCGTCGGCCGCCGAGCGCATGTCGACGAGCGCGACCACGACGTAGCGGCTGCGCGGGTAGCGCCCGTGCAGCTCGCGGATGGTGTTCAGGACCGTGTTGCCGGTGGAGAACTCGTCGTCGACCAGGATCAGCGGGCCGTCGCCGCGCAGCAGCGCGGGGTCCTCGGGCAGCAGCAGGTGGGAGGTGGCGTGCGAGTGGGACTCCTCGAAGCCGCCCGCCTGCTCCACGCCCGGGACCGGGCGGCGGGTGGAGTGCAGGTAGGGGGCGAGGCCCACGCCGTCGGCGACGCAGTGGCCGAGGCCGGTGGCGGTCTCCGCGTAGCCGAGGACGACCGCCCGCGCCGCCTCCTCGTCGCCGAGCAGGTCGCGCACCCGGCGGCCGAGGTCGAAGCCGTGGCCGTAGACGACGGACGGGGACTGCGGCACGTGTTTGCCGAGCACGTTCGACACCAGCAGATGGGCCCGCTTGGGGTTGCGGCGCAGGGCCAGCCCCAGCAGGTCGCCCAGTTGATCGTCGCCCACCAGTTCGAGCCCGAGCCGTTCGGCGACCCAGGTTCCGGACCAGACCCCGTCGTTCACTGCGTTGTTCATACGTCCCTTGTGTATAGCCGGGTGTATAGCCGGTTCGTCGGTCGGGTTCGTCGGCCGGACCGCCGGCCGGGTTCGTCGAATGCCTGGCCGGGTGCCCGGCCGGTTCAGCCGGAGATGACCGCGGCGAGCAGGTCCACGAAGCTGACGTCCTCGTGCGCCACGCCGAAGACCTCCGCGCGCAGCATGGTCCGCTCGGCCCAGGCGCGGTGCGGCTTCACCTCGTTCATCTTGTTGGTGTACGCCGACCGCAGCACACCCCCGCCGCCGCGCTCGGGCCGCAGGATGTCCGCCGCGTCGCTGAACTCCTCGTGGCTGACGACGGACAGCGCGTGCACGGCCGGTACGTGGGAGGGATGGATGCAGGTCTTGCCGAGCAGACCGTTGGCCTGGTCCAGGGAGATCTCCCGCAGCAGCCCGTCCATGGCGTGCTCTATGAGTATCTCGCGCAGCTCGACGGCCTGTCCCTCCAGGAAGGGGCTGTGCCGCAGCATCGGCTTGAACATGCGCTCCGGGACGCGGAAGTACTCCCACACCGGCCCGGTCACCGTGAAGCCGGTGCCGTCGGCGCGGCCCAGCATGTTGACCACGTCGGCGATCACGGAGGCGACGATCTGGACGTCGTACGCCGTCATGTCGGGGGCCCGGCGCAGACCGTAGGAGGAGCAGAAGTCCGTCACGCCCAGGCGCAGCGCGAGCACCCGGTCGCGGAACTTGTCGACGGCGCGGGCGATGCCCTCCAGCGTGTCGACGCGCGACTCGCGGTACAGCAGCTCGGGCGACTCCAGCACCGGCATCGCGAACAGGCGCCGGCCGCTCGCCGACTCCGCCGCGGAGAGCGCCTCCAGGAAGGGGACACCGCGCTGCTCGGTGAACTTCGGCATGACGAACCCGGACAGCCGCCGGACGGTGGGGCCGAGGCGGCGGACCAGGTCGGGGATCTGCTCGGGGGTGCGGACCCGGATGAACAGCAGCGGAAGCTCGGTGCCGGTACGGGCGTCGAGGTCGGCGAACTGGCGGACGAGGTTCTCCTCGCCCTGCTCGACGTCCGCGTCGGCGATCGAGTCCTCCAGGCACAGCACCATCGAGACCACACCGCGTTCGGCCTGCTTGACGATGTCGTCGGCGAGCCGCGGGCGGATCGCCGGGCTGTAGAGCGTGGCCCCCAGGGCCGCGGACAGCAGCCGGGACGGGGAGTCCGTGGTGAACTCGCACGGCTCCTGGACGAAGAGGCGCTTCCGCACCTCAGGGGCGATGTGCCCGAAATGACGCATTGAGCTCCCCCATGGTGATGGAACGGCGCATGGATCTGGCCTGTGAAGTGTCTACGTGTGGCCGGTAATAGTACGTAGGGATCCAAGGAGCAGGTTCCCCCCGGGCGTGAAGTTCAGGTAACGCCGACAAACACAGTGGGTCACCATGCCCGGATTCACCCCCACATTGTCGTGATCAGGACCGAGAGGGCAGGATGACCGCATGACGCACGCGATGCTGAAGGGGTCGAACGTCCCGCTCGAGGTCACGACGGTGCGCGCCGTGCTGCGCTGGACGCCCGGCCAGGGCGCCCCCGACGTGGACGTGTCCGCGCTGCTCCTGGGCCCCGACGGACGGGTGCGCTCCGACGAGGACTTCGTCTTCTACAACCAGCCCCGGCACCCCTCCGGGAAGGTCTGGCGGCTCGGCAAGAAGCGGGTGGCCGAGGGCCTCACCGATACGATCCAGACAGATCTCGTCGGTGTCGAGCCCAGCGTCGGCCAGATTCTGCTCGTCGCTTCGGCGGACGGCGTCACCTTCGATCGCGTACGGTCACTGCGCATCGTGCTGTACGACGCCGCGGTCACCGAGGGCGAACCGCTGGCCTATTTCGACATCAAGCCGGAGACCGGCGAGGAGACCGCGCTGATCTGCGGAGAGCTCTACCGGCGCGGGGACGGCTGGAAGTTCCGGGCCCTGGGCGAGGGCTACTCGAACGGGCTCAAGGGCCTCGCGACCGACTTCGGCATCTCCGTGGACGAGGCGGAGGCGGCCGTGCAGGAGTCGCAGGCCGTCCAGCCCCCGCCGCCCACCACCTCCCAGCCGCTGCCTCCGGAGCAGCCCACGAACGTCCCCGTGCAGCCCGCCTACGGCTATCCGCAGCCGCCCGCGACGGTCCAGCCGGCCTACGGCTACCCGCACCCGACCAGCCAGCCCGCGTACGGCTATCCCCAGCCCGTCCCGGCCGCTCCGACCGCCCTCGGGGAGTTCCGGCTGCCGCCGCAGGGCCCGCAGTTCATCGGCCGCTGACCGCACCGGGTTCCGCGGGCCGCCTGCGCAGGGCTCGTACGGGCCCTGTGCGGCCCCTGTGCGGGCCCGCACGGGAAGCCTGGCGCTCCGCCGCGCCGGACCCGCCCGGGGGCCGTACGCAGCCCGGCCGGGCGTCAGCCCTCGACCTTCGTCTTGTAGCCCCGCCCCCACTGCAGTCCCCAGCCGTACAGCCGGTCCAGTTCGGCCTGGAAGCCGTAGACGAACTTCACCTCGCGCCGGACGATCAGCTCGCCCTTGACGTTCTCGATCATCACGACCGCGCAGGAGCGGGCCTGCGGATGGCGTTCGTCCAGACCGATCTCGATGCGCGGACCGTTGCTCGGGTACAGAGTCACGATGGCGTGCGTACGGTCGAAGGCGGGTGTCTGGTCGTATATGTAGACGAACACGAGTAGACGCTTGATGTCGTCGCGGTGGTCGAGGTTGATGTAGATGGTCTCGCCGGACGCCGAGCCGAAGCGGTCGTCGCCGCTGAGTTTCACGTACGGCGGCGCGTTGACGTCGCCCAGGTAGCCGCCGAGCGGCTGGACCACGCCCTTGGTGCCGTCCGCGAGCTCGTACAGGCAGCCCAGGTCGAGGTCGACGTTGACCATGCTCTGGCTGTGGCCGACGACCTCCGGGGGCTTGAGCGCCTTGAAGGGGTGCCGCAGCAGGCTCTCGCGCTGGGTGCCGCCGAAGTCCGAGGTCCGCATCCGCCAGGTCAGGTTGATGCGCAGGTTGCCGGTGGCCGCTCCCTGTTTGGTGAGGGAGACGTAGTGATGCCGTTTGGTCAGCTCGATCGCGTTGCTCGCCGCGCTGCCCGAGTCGAATTCGAGCGCACGCCCGCGCCAGAGCCCGTCGAAGAAGCTCATGCCCTGCCCCCACCCCTGCCTTCACCCACACCCGAAAAGCCGGCGGGGCGGCCGGCGGACCTCTGTCGCCTGCCGCCCCGCTCGAAGCGTTCCCCCGGTCCGCCGGTCGTCACACCCCGGACGGGACCTCGGCCTTCTCGTCCGACCCCGCTTCGCCCTCGGCCGCCGCCAGCGCGCGGTTGCGGCGTACGGAGGACCAGAAGGACAGGGCGATCAGGACAACGCCGACGAGGCCGGTGATGACCTCGTTGATCTGGTGCTGGATGGTGACCATGAGGATCACGGCCAGCGCGCCGATCGCGTAGTGCGCGCCGTGCTCCAGGTAGACGTAGTCGTCGAGGGTGCCCTGGCGGACCAGGTAGACCGTGAGCGAGCGGACGTACATCGCGCCGATACCGAGGCCGAGGGCCATCAGGACGATGTCGTTGGTGATGGCGAAGGCGCCGATCACACCGTCGAAGGAGAACGACGCGTCCAGGACCTCGAGGTAGAGGAACATGAAGAACGCGGCCTGGCCGGCCAGCACGACGGCCGGCTTCTTCTTGCCGGTCCGCTCGGCCTCCTCCTCCGCCTCGTGCTCGCGCTCCTCCTCTTCCTCGAGCTTGTCCTCGAAGTAGCCGGAGAGCCCGCCGACGACCATGTACGTGATCAGGCCGGCGATGCCCGCGATCAGCACCGTCTGCGCCTTGTCGACGTGCGCGCCGCCGTGCTGGTGGGCGTGGGCCGCGAAGGTGAAGGAGGTGATCAGCAGGACGACCAGGGCGATGCAGACCGACAGCATGTCGACCTTGCCGAGCTTGGCCAGCGGCCGCTCGATCCAGCGCAGCCACTGGATGTCACGGTCCTCGAAGATGAAGTCGAGGAAGATCATGAGCAGGAACATGCCGCCGAAGGCGGCGATCGCCGGGTGGGCGTCGGTGACCAGCTGCTGGTACTGGTCCTTGTTGTTGAGCGCGAGGTCGACCGCGTCGACCGGTCCGATCTTGGCGCTGATGGCGACGATGACGACGGGAAAGACCAGCCGCATCCCGAAGACGGCGATCAGCACACCGACCGTGAGGAAGATCTTCTGCCAGAAGGCATTCATCTTCTTCAGGATTCCGGCGTTGACCACCGCGTTGTCGAACGACAGCGAGATCTCCAGGACGGAGAGGATCGCCACGATGCCGAAAGCCTCCCACCCCCCGTAGAAGACCGCTGCGACCAAGCCGAGCGCGGTGACCGCGAACGACCAGCCGAAGGTTTTCAGAAGCACTGGCTACCCAATCCTGTGTGAGGGGAACGTCCCGGACGGAGTCCGGGGAAGCGCCTCCCCCGCGCCACACTCGGCTTTACGAAGTGTTGACCCCGAAGTCTAGAGGGAGAGCTCTCCGGACAACACGGGCGGGCCCATGTGCCTTGCCTGAAGATCCACGGTCCGCCCGGTGACGAGTCCGGTCCGCTCGCCGTCACCGCTTTACGAGACGTTGACCCCGAAGTCCAGGGCGATGCCCCGCAGACCCGACGCGTACCCCTGTCCCACCGCCCGGAACTTCCATTCGCCCTGGTAGCGGTAGAGCTCGCCGAAGATCATCGCGGTTTCCGTCGAGGCGTCCTCGGACAGGTCGTAACGGGCGAGTTCCTGGCCGTCCGCCTGATTGGCGACGCGGATGAACGCATTGCTGACCTGGCCGAAAGTCTGACCGCGTTCGTCGGCCATGTGGATCGACACCGGAAAAACGATCTTGTCGCAGTGGACGGGCACCTTCGTGAGGTCCACGATGATCGACTCGTCGTCGCCCTCGCCCTCACCGGTGAGATTGTCGCCCGTGTGCTGCACCGAGCCGTCCGGACTGGTGAGCTGGTTGTAGAAGACGAACCACTCGTCGCCCAGAACTCTTCCGTCCTTGCACAGCAGCGCGCTGGCGTCGAGGTCGAAAGGCGCTCCGGTGGTGGAACGCGCGTCCCAGCCGAGCCCGACCATCACCTGCGTGAGGTTCGGTGCGGCCTTGGACAGGGAGACGTTGCCCCCCTTGGCAAGCGTGACGCCCATGATGCTGGTCCTCCCCTAGGTCGTGCTTCTTCGGTTGTCCTGCGCGTCCGGCGCCGCCCGTAAACGGGACGGCGCCGGACGGAACATCATGCCTTGCGGCCGGGTCTCAGACGTTGACGCCGAAGTCCTGCGCGATGCCGCGCAGGCCCGAGGCGTACCCCTGGCCGATGGCACGGAACTTCCACTCGGCGCCGTTGCGGTACAGCTCGCCGAAGACCATCGCGGTCTCCGTCGAGGCGTCCTCGGACAGGTCGTAACGGGCGATCTCGGCGCCGCCGGCCTGGTTGACGACGCGGATGTAGGCGTTGCGGACCTGGCCGAAGGACTGCTGGCGGTTCTCGGCGTCGTAGATGGACACCGGGAAGACGATCTTGTCGACGTCGGCCGGGACGCCCGCCAGGTCGACCTTGATGACCTCGTCGTCGCCCTCGCCCTCACCGGTGAGGTTGTCGCCGGTGTGCTCGACCGAGCCGTCGGGGCTCTTGAGGTTGTTGAAGAAGACGAAGTTCTGGTCGCTGCCGACCTTGCCCGCCGAGTTCAGCAGCAGGGCGCTGGCGTCGAGGTCGAAGTCGGTGCCGGTCGTGGTGCGGGCGTCCCAGCCGAGACCGACGAGGACCGCGGTCATGCCGGGGGCCTCCTTGGTCAGTGAAACGTTGCCGCCCTTGCTGAGGCTGACTCCCACGAGTCCTCCATTGGTGTCCGGGGGCGGGGAGCCCCTGCGTGCTCTGGCATCGGATCAACGACTCGATCCTAGTGACGGGTTCCCGCACCTCGCAGTGCGTGGAGCCGAACCGTCACAGGGTGTCGAGCGCCTTGACGTAGTCGTTCAGGTCCCGCGCGTCCGGCAGGGCGTTGACGACGGTCCAGCGCACGACGCCCGTCTTGTCGATGACGAAGGTGCCGCGCACGGCGCAGCCCTTGTCCTCGGCGAAGACGCCGTAGGCACGCGAGACCTCGCCGTGCGGCCAGAAGTCGGACAGCAGCGGGTACTCCAGGCCCTCCTGCTCGGCGAAGACGCGCAGGGTGTGGATGGAGTCGTTGGAGACCGCGAGCAGCTGGGTGTCGCGGTCGGCGAACTGCGGCAGGTTGTCACGCAGCTCGCACAGCTCACCGGTGCAGACACCGGTGAAGGCGAACGGGTAGAAGAGCAGGACCACGTTCTTGCTGCCGAGGAAGTCGGAGAGCTTCACGGCGCTGCCGTGGTTGTCCTTGAGCTCGAAGTCGGGGGCCTTGTCGCCGACCTGGATGGCCATCGTCGTGCTTCCCTTTCGGTGGGCTGCTCGGGTGAGAGCGCTGAACAACGCTGAAAGCACTGAGAGCGCTGAGCCCAGCCTACGCATCGGGCACGACGGACCTGCGGACGGGCTGACCTTGACCGTCAGCCCGTCCGGGGGTGGGACAGGAGCTACTTCTTGGTCTTGGCCGCCTTCGGGGTCAGCAGCCGACTGCCGATCCAGTCCTTGCCCACGCTGACGCTCTTGGAGGCCGACAGCCCCGCCGTCGTCGCGGCTTCCGAGATGTCGCTCGGCTCCACGTAGCCATCACGTCCGGTCTTCGGCGTGAGAAGCAGGATCGCGCCGCCCTCTTCGATGTACGTGGTGGCGTCCACCAGCACATCGGTCAGGTCGCCGTCCTCGTCGCGGAACCACAGCACCACGGCATCGGCTACGTCGTCGTAGTCCTCGTCCACCAGGTCGCTGCCGACAACTTCTTCAATGGCCTCGCGGAGTTCCTGGTCTACGTCGTCGTCGTAGCCGATCTCCTGGACCACCTGCTCGGGCTGGAACCCCAGCCTGACGGCAGGGCTCGTCCGCTCCTCCGCGTGGTCCGCGGTCGCGCTCACGGGTTGCCTCCTGATCATGTCTTGGTGAATGTCTCAGCCACGCGCGTGCGCGAAGCATTGGCCGTAGTCCACACGGGCGGGGCGGATCGCGCAAGTACCCGGCGGTCCAGACCGCCGAAACGGTGACGATCCGGGCCGTGTCGCCCCAACTCCAGGCACGCCACAGCGGCCGTAAGTGACCCACACCACACCCTTGTGCCCCCTTTGCCCCTTTGGGAATCAGGGGGAAGCGACACAGATCCGGGTTACCCCTCGGTAGAGATGACGTTTGTCGCACCGAGGTACACGATGGGGAGCGGCGCAGGCAGACCGAGAACCCGGGAAAGAACAGCAAAAGCAGCCCTCTGACAGGTAAGGACCAGCGTGGCTTCCGGATCCGATCGAAACCCGATCATCATTGGCGGCCTTCCGAGTCAGGTTCCTGACTTCGATCCCGAAGAGACCCAGGAGTGGCTCGACTCCCTGGACGCGGCCATCGACGAGCGCGGCCGGGAGCGTGCCCGGTACCTCATGCTCCGGCTGATCGAGCGGGCCCGCGAGAAGCGCGTGGCCGTGCCGGAGATGCGCAGCTCCGACTACGTCAACACCATCCCCACCCGGGCCGAGCCGTTCTTCCCGGGCAACGAGGAGATCGAGCGCAGGATCCTCAACGCCACCCGCTGGAACGCGGCCGTGATGGTCTCGCGCGCCCAGCGGCCGGGCATCGGCGTCGGCGGCCACATCGCCACCTTCGCCTCCTCCGCCTCGCTCTACGACGTCGGCTTCAACCACTTCTTCCGGGGCAAGGACGAGGGGGACGGCGGCGACCAGGTCTTCTTCCAGGGCCACGCCTCCCCCGGCATCTACGCGCGCGCGTACCTGCTGGACCGCCTCAGCGAGCGCAACCTGGACGCGTTCCGCCAGGAGAGGTCGAGGGCGCCGTACGGGCTGTCCTCGTACCCGCATCCGCGGCTGATGCCGGACTTCTGGGAGTTCCCGACCGTGTCGATGGGCCTCGGCCCGATCGGCGCGATCTTCCAGGCCCGGATGAACCGCTACATGCACGCGCGCGGGATCGCCGACACCTCCCGGTCGCACGTGTGGGCGTTCCTCGGCGACGGCGAGATGGACGAGCCGGAGTCGCTGGGCCAGCTCACCATCGCCGCCCGCGAGGGCCTGGACAACCTGACCTTCGTGGTCAACTGCAACCTCCAGCGGCTCGACGGCCCGGTGCGCGGCAACGGCAAGGTCATCCAGGAGCTGGAGTCGGTCTTCCGGGGCGCCGGCTGGAACGTGATCAAGCTGATCTGGGACCGGACCTGGGACCCGCTGCTCGCCCAGGACCGCGACGGCATCCTGGTCAACAAGATGAACACGACTCCGGACGGCCAGTTCCAGACGTACGCCACCGAGTCGGGCGGGTACATCCGCGACCACTTCTTCGGCGACGACCACCGGCTGCGCACCATGGTCGAGCACATGACCGACGATCAGATCCTGCACCTGGGCCGCGGCGGTCACGACCACAAGAAGATCTACGCCGCGTTCAAGGCCGCCGTCGAGCACCGGGACCAGCCCACGGTCATCCTCGCCAAGACCGTCAAGGGCTGGACGCTGGGCCCGAACTTCGAGGGCCGCAACGCCACGCACCAGATGAAGAAGCTGACGGTCGCCGACCTCAAGGGCTTCCGCGACCGGCTGCACCTGCCGATCTCCGACCAGGAGCTGGAGTCCGGCCTGCCGCCGTACTACCACCCGGGCCGCGACTCGGAGGAGATCCAGTACATGCACGACCGGCGCAAGGGACTCGGCGGGTACGTGCCGACCCGGGTGGTGCGCGCCCAGCCGCTGGCCCTGCCGGACGACAAGACGTACGCGACCGTGAAGAAGGGCTCCGGCCAGCAGTCGATCGCCACCACCATGGCGTTCGTACGACTGCTGAAGGACCTGATGCGGGACAAGGAGATCGGCAGGCGATTCGTGCTGATCGCGCCGGACGAGTACCGCACGTTCGGCATGGACTCCTTCTTCCCGAGCGCGAAGATCTACAACCCGCTCGGGCAGCAGTACGAGTCCGTCGACCGTGACCTGCTGCTCGCCTACAAGGAGTCGCCCACCGGGCAGATGCTGCACGACGGCATCTCCGAGGCGGGCTGCACGGCCTCCCTGATCGCGGCCGGCTCGGCCTACGCGACCCACGGCGAGCCGCTCATCCCGGTCTACGTCTTCTACTCGATGTTCGGCTTCCAGCGCACCGGCGACCAGTTCTGGCAGATGGCCGACCAGCTGGCGCGCGGTTTCGTCCTGGGCGCGACCGCCGGACGTACGACCCTGACCGGTGAGGGACTCCAGCACGCGGACGGCCACTCGCAGCTCCTGGCCTCGACGAACCCCGGCTGTGTCGCCTACGACCCGGCCTACGGGTACGAGATCGCGCACATCGTGCAGGACGGCCTGCGCCGGATGTACGGCCCCGACAGCGAGAACGTCTTCTACTACCTCACCGTCTACAACGAGCCGATCCAGCATCCGGCGGAGCCCGCGGACGTCGACGTGGACGGCATCCTCAAGGGCATCCACCGGATCGCCGCCGGCACCTCGGGCACGGTCCCGGCTCAGATCATCGCCTCCGGGGTGGCGGTGCCCTGGGCCCTGGAGGCACAGCGGATGCTGGCCGAGGAGTGGAACGTGCGCGCCGACGTCTGGTCGGCGACCTCCTTCAACGAACTGCGGCGCGAGGCCGTCGAGGCCGAGCGGCACAATCTGCTGCACCCGGAGGAGGAACAGCGGGTGCCGTACGTGACGCGGAAACTGAGCACGGCCGAGGGGCCGTTCGTGGCGGTCTCCGACTGGATGCGTTCGGTCCCCGACCAGATCTCCCGCTGGGTGCCGGGGACCTACCAGTCGCTGGGCGCGGACGGGTTCGGGTTCGCCGACACCCGTGGCGCGGCACGCCGGTTCTTCCACATCGACGCGCCGTCGATCGTGGTCGCGGTGCTGACCGAGCTGGCGCGCGAGGGCAAGGTCGACCGTTCGGTCCTGAAGCAGGCCGTCGACCGGTACCAGTTGCTCGACGTGGCGGCGGCGGATCCGGGCACGGCCGGCGGCGACGCGTGACTCCGTGCGCCTGAGCGCACGTCGGGGCGGCGGAACCGATCGGTCCCGCCGCCCTTATGCGTTCCTTACGATGCGCTCATGGAGGAACAATCGGGACAGGTCCGCTGGGAGCGGCGCACCCAACGGCCGCTGCTGGCCCTCGCCGTGGTGTTCGCCCTCGCCTATGCCGTGCCGATCGTGGACAGTTCGGCCGGGCGCACGCTGACGGTCGCGTGCACGGTGACCGAGTGGACGGTGTGGGGGGCGTTCGCCGCGGACTATCTGGTGCGCCTGGCGATGTCCGGGCACCGCCGGGAGTTCGTCCGTACGCACTGGCTGGACCTGGGCGCGGTGGTGCTGCCGATCCTTCAGCCGCTGCGGCTGCTGCGGCTGGTGGCGACCCTGACGCTGGTGGGCCGGCGGGCGCGGATGGCTTCCCAGATCCGGCTGACGACCTACGTGGGCGGGGCGGTCGTCGGGCTGCTGATGTTCGGTTCGCTGGCCGTGCTGTCGGTGGAGCGGGACTCGCCCAACGGGAACATCCGCACGCTGGGTGACGCCGTGTGGTGGTCCTTCACGACGATGACGACCGTCGGGTACGGGGACCACGCGCCGACCACCGGGATGGGGCGGGTGCTGGCCGTCGGGCTGATGCTGTCCGGGATCGCCCTGCTGGGCGTGGTCACCGCGAACATCGCCGCGTGGTTCATCGCCCGGTTCGAGAAGGACGACGTGACGGAGCGGCGCCAGACGGAGGCGATCGAGCGGCTGACGGAGGAGGTCCGGGCGCTGCGCGCGGAGGTCGCGGCACTGTCCCGGGCGGCGGCCGTACGGGAGTCCGTGGGCGGGGAACAGGCACGCTGAACGCGGGGCGCGCGCAAGCCTCTCGGGGAGGGACGGACGCACCCGGGGGTGGGCGGCCGGTGTCACGCCGGAGGGGGTGGGCGCGCACCCGTGTGCGCGGGGTGCCGCCCCGCCCGCCCTCCGGCGTGTCCGGCTGTCGCCGCGGTGCGGCTACAGACCGCCGCCCGCGAGCCACATGATCGCCATGAGGGTGTCTATGGCACCCAGCACCAGGGCGACCAGGGCCGGGACAGGCCGGGCACCGGACCAGGTCCGGCCCATGGCGAGCCAGCCGCAGACGACCGCCGCGGGACCGAGGACGATCCCCAGGGCGAAGAAGCCCGCGATCGCGCAGACGACTCCGATGATTGCCAGGGTCGCGCGGTCCGTCCCGGTCCGCAGCCCCATCCGGCCGCGCGAGCGGGGGTATCCGCGTGTTCGCTGTCCGAAGCCCGCCATCATCAACTCCCAGAACCCCGGGATCAGTTGGATGTGCATCGGGGTTCGGAGGTGCGGGTACCCCCGATCGGGCCGCCAAGTCATCGGCCCGCGGGCCTCGGCGCGCTGCCCCCCTCCGACAGCGCGCCGCAGCCCGGCCGCCCTCCTCGCCGTACGGACATGCCTGTGGAACATGCCGTACCGGAGGACTTGACCCACTGTGACGTGCGGCGCCTGCCGGTGGTCAGGATTCTCTGGCGTTGTCACCCTCATAGGGGAATTACGGGGAAAACGCCGTCAGATTCCCGTCAGATGTGAGCTGCTCCCATGCCCGCTTCGGCGTTCTCTCCGCGCTTGGTGAGGAAGGCGACGAAGACCGCCACCACCGCGACACCGGCGGCGACGAGCGACGCCAGGCTCATGCCGGAGATGAAGGTGTCGTGCGCGACGTCCGTGATCTTCGCGACGATCGCCGCCGGGGTGCCCGGGGCCACCGGCGCCACGCCGACCTGGACCGCCTCGGAGGCCTGGTCCAACTGCGCGGAGGTGAGCGGCGGCAGGCCCGCGGCCGTCCAGTTGCCGGGCAGGTCGCTGTCCACCTTCGACGCCATGACCGCGCCGAGGACGGCCGTGCCGAGGCTGCCGCCGATCTGCATCGCCGCCTGCTGGAGGCCGCCGGCGACACCGGAGAGCTCCATCGGGGCGTTGCCGACGATGACCTCGGTGGCACCGACCATGACCGGCGCGAGGCCGAAGCCCAGCAGGGCGAACCAGAGCGACATGACACCGCTGCCGGTGTCCGTCTCCAGCGTGGACATGCCGTACATGGCGATCGCGGTGGCCGCCATGCCGCCCGCCAGCGGGACGCGCGGGCCCAGCTTGGTGATCGCCAGACCGGCCAGCGGCGAGCCGACGATCATCATGCCGGTCAGCGGCAGCAGGTGCAGGCCGGCGTCGATCGGGCTCATGCCGTGCACGTTCTGGAGGTAGAACGTCACGAAGAACAGGCCGCCCATGAAGGCGATGGCCATCAGGACCATCAGGACCACGCCCGCCGACAGCGGGACCGAGCGGAACAGCGCCAGCGGGATCAGCGGCTCGGAGACCTTCGTCTCCCAGAAGCCGAACGCCGCGAAGAGCACGGCCGAGCCGATGACGAAGGCCCAGGTCTTGCCGTCGCCCCAGCCCCAGGCCGGAGCCTTGATCAGGGCCCAGACCAGGCAGAACATCGCGCCGGAGAGCAGCGCGATGCCCAGGAGGTCGAAGGAGCGCGGGGCGTTCTCGGCCCGGTGGTCGAGCAGGATCAGGCTGCCCAGGACGAGGGCGAGGACGCCGACCGGCACGTTGATGAAGAACACCGACTGCCAGCTGACGTGCTCGACGAGCACACCGCCGAGGATCGGACCGCCGGCGGTGGAGGCGCCGATGACCATGCCCCAGATGCCGATGGCCATGTTGAGCTTCTCGGCCGGGAAGGTGGCCCGCAGCAGGCCGAGCGCGGCCGGCATCAGCAGCGCGCCGAACAGACCCTGGAAGACGCGGAAGGTGACGACGAGCGCGATGCTGTCGGACAGGCCGATGGCGCCCGAGGCGGCGGCGAAGCCGACGACGCCGATGAGGAAGGTCTGCCGGTGGCCGAAGCGGTCGCCGAGCTTGCCCGCGGTGATCAGGGAGACCGCGAGGGCGAGGAAGTAACCGTTGGTGATCCACTGGACCTGGGCGAAGGTGGCGCCGAGGTCCTTCTGGATCGCCGGGTTGGCGATGGCCACGATGGTGCCGTCGAGGGCCACCATCATGACGCCGACGGCGACGGTTATGAGGGTGAGCCACGGGTGCCCGCGCAGTCCGGTGGCCTCCGGGGCCGGACCGGACGGGGTGGCGGCCGACGCCTTGTCCCCCGGCCCCGTCGTGTCGATGGTGGTCTGACTAGTCATGCCTTCGAGGCTAGTGACAGCCACTGACAATTGACAAACCAGTTCACAAGTCGGTAACTGTCACGCCGCGTACCGAACAGGCAGGAGAGACCCCATGGACACCGCGCCACCGCCCGGACTGCGCGAGCGCAAGAAGCAGCGCACCCGGGAGGCGCTGCTGCGGGCCGCCCTCGACCTGTTCACCGGCCACGGCTACGAACAGACCACCGTCGACGACATCACCGAGGCCGTCGAGGTCTCGCAGCGCACCTTCTTCCGCTACTTCGCCGGCAAGGAGGACGCGGCGTTCGCCGTCCAGGAGATGACGGAGGCGCACTTCGTCGCCTCGGTGGCGGCACGGCCGTCGGGGGAGGCTCCCATGGAGGCCCTGCGCAACGCGCTGCTGGACGACTGGGACCGGCTCGCCGAAGCGATCGAGGCCGTCGTACCGGTCGAGCTGTACGTACGGATGTACCGGACGATCGAGTCGACGCCCGCCCTGCTCGCCGCCCATCTGCGCCGCTCGGCGGAGACGGAGGAGCGCATCGCGCGCGTGCTGGCCGAGCGCGAGGGGGTCGACCTGGACACCGATCCGCGGCCCCGCCTCGCGGTGGCCGTCTTCGGCGGGGTGATCCGGGTGACGGAACGCCAGTGGAGCACGGGCGAGGACTTCAGCCCGCGGGCGATCCGGGAGCTGACGGCCCGCTACCTCGACCAGGTCGGTGCGGCACTCACCGGACACTGGCGCGCGCCCGCCGGTCTCGCCTGAGAACGGGCCGGGACCTCACCCGAGCGGTGCCCGAGGTGGTGCCCGAGGTGTCGCCGAACTCACCCGAGACCATTGCCACTCCCATCGAAACGTGATCCCTGTCACTCGGTTAACGCGTGGCCCTCTCGTTCTCCTAGTGTGTCCTCCCAGTGACTTCCTTCGGCACCTCCCCGCAACTCAACGTCTGGCGCGCGCTGCTCGCTCTGGCCGTCGTGTTCGTGATGCTGGCGACCACCGGCTGGACGGCTCTGCGCCAGCAGCGGGAGACGACCGCCCTCCAGTCCTCCCTGACGGCCTGGGAGCACGGGCACATCGGCGGACACCGGCTGCCCGACCCGCACGCGGCCCCCGCGAGGCTGTCCCGGTTCTTCGCCTCGCTCACCCCGCGGGAGCGCAACAGGCTCGCGACCCGCTACCCGCTCGCGGTCGGCAACATGAACGGCGCCCCGGTCCGGCTGCGCTACCGAGCCAACCGGGTCGCGCTCGGACAGGCCCGCGAGGTCGAGCGGGCGCGCATGCACGACAGCCGGCTCAGCCCGGCGGGGCAGCAGGAGGCGGGACGCAGGATGCACCGCTTCGAGTCGATGATGAGCGGCGGCCGCCAGATCCTCGCCTTCGACCCGGAGAGCTCAGGCCGCGCCGCCGAGGTGTTCGGGGATCTCACCGAGGCCGAGCGGATCTCGGTCGTCGTCCCCGGCGTCGACACCGACCTGCTCACCTTCCAGCGCACCAACCGCAGGTACTCGGCGCCCGTCGGCATGGCCAAGTCCCTCCACCACGCCGAGCGGGCCGTGCGTCCCGCGGTCCGTACCGCGGTGATCGCCTGGGCCGACTACACCGCGCCCGCCGGACTCGGCATCGACTCGGCCACCGCGATGCGCGCCGAGGACGGCGCCGTCCGGCTGAACGCGCTGCTGCGCGCGCTGCCCGGCGACGCGCCGGTCGCCATGTTCTGCCACAGCTACGGCTCCGTGCTGTGCGGCGTCGCCGCGCGCGACATGCCCCGCCGGGTGGTCGACATAGCCGTGGCCGCCAGCCCCGGGATGCGGGTGCCGAGCGTGGCCCACCTGGGCACCTCCGCCCGGGTGTGGGCGATGCGGGACGCGAGCGACTGGGTGCAGGACGTACCGCACCTGGAGGTCGGCGGCCTCGGCCACGGCGCCGACCCGGTCTCCCCCGCGTTCGGCGCCCGGGTGCTGTCGGCGCGCGACGCGCAGGGGCACAGCGGCTATTTCGAGCCGGGCACGGACAGCCTGCGCAACCTCGCCGACATCGGCACGGGCGCGTACCGGGCGGTCCGGTGCGCCCAGCAGGACAAGGGGTGCCGGGCGGGCCTGCCCGGCAAGGCAGCGGCAGAACGCGCGTAGAGACGTAGAAATCGCGGTCTGCCCGGGGAGGCGACGGAGGAGCTCGTGCCGCATACGATGAGCCGCATGGGTGACGTACTGGCCGGATTTCATGCCGCCTGGGAGTTCGAGTCCGACTCCGTGCTCATCCGCTACGAACGGGGGATCCGCACACCGAAGCTCTTCCAGGCGCTGGGTGAACGGCGCGTCCCGCTCGCGGCGATCGAGGCGGTGACCCTCACCCCCGGCAAGCGCGGCACGGTCGTGCTGCGGGCCGAGCCCCGGCCGGGCGCCGACCCGCTGATGGAGGCGGCCGACGGGCAGCTCAAGGAGGGCTCCGACCCCTACCGGCTGGTGCTGCCGGCCGAGCGCGAGACGCTCGCCGAGTACTACGCCGACGAACTGCGTGCCCTGCTGACCGAGTCCGGCCCGGCCGAGCGCCATCTGGTGCCCGCGCCCGAGGCGCCCCGGCAGTTCAAGGCGTACGACGCGAAGGCGTCCTTCGACGGCCGGACGGTGAACTTCCGCTGGTTCTGGACGGGCGCGTCCTCGGCCAAGTGGAAGGCAGGCGACCAGAGTTTCCCGGTCACCGGCCTGGCCGGGGTCGAGTGGCGCTCGCCCGAGATCCTCGAGGGGCATCTGCGACTGCTGCTGCGGGACCCCGCCGAGCAGCAGGCCGCGCAGGCCGACCAGGACCCGGCGGCGGTGGTGTTCGGCCTGGGGTACGGACCGGTGCACGAGTCGCTGCCGTTCGCCGCTGCCGTGCTGGCCGCGGTGCGCGCGGGCGGGACGGCGGCCGCGCCCGCCGTCCCCTCGGCCGCGCTCGCGGTCCCGGCGCCGCGCCGCGATCCCGCCGACCTCGCCGAACGGATCCGTCATCTCGGCGAGCTGCATCGGGCCGGGCTGCTGACGGACGAGGAGTTCTCGGTGAAGAAGGCGGAGCTGCTCGCGGAGTTCTGACGTCCCCCGGCCACCCCGGCCGGGGCGGTCAGCCCGCCCGCTCCGAGGCGTGGGCGTGCCCGGCGTCCGCGTAGAAGGAGATCTTCCGGTCGAGCACCGCGAGCGTGTCGTGGAGCTCGGCGATCCGGGCCAGGACGTCGTGCCGGGTCGCCACCAGCAGCTCGCGGCGCTCCTCGTAGGTGTTCTCGCCCTCGCGCACCAACTCCGCGTACCGGACCATGTCGGCGACCGGCATGCCCGTCAGCCGCAGCTTGCCGACGAGGCCGAGCCAGTCCAGGTCCCGGTTGTTGTAGCGGCGCTGGCCGGTGTGCGACCGGTCGATGTGGGACATCAGGCCGATCCGCTCGTACCAGCGCAGGGTGTGCGCGCTCAGCCCGGTGAACGCGACGACCTCACTGATGGTGTAGCTGTCCCGGCCGTCGGGGCGCGGATGCGGTGGCGGCGGGGCGGCGCAGCTGTCTGCGGGGGTGGGGGCTTGCTCGGTGGCCGCGGGCGTCGTCTGCATCACCGTCATGACCTCCACGCTATGGCCTTCGAGCGCACTCCAGGCAAGCCACGCCGACGAGAAGGCGGCGGGTGTGGTGTGATCAAGTCAGCCGACGCCCGGGCGCGGCACGGCCCGCGGCGGACGGTGATCGCTCCGGCGGGGGGTGTCGCGAGCCCGGGCTCCGGGCCGCTTAGGCTCGACGTCATGTCTGCACAGAGCTTGGCGTTGATCGAGAACTGGCCGGTTCCCACCGCTGCGGCGGGTGTCGTACGGGCCGACGGCACGGTCCTGGGGACCCACGGTCCCGTCGGACAGCGCTTCCCGCTGGCCTCGGTCACCAAGCCGCTCGCCGCCTACGCCGCGCTCGTCGCGTACGAGGAGGGGGCGATCGAGTTCGACGAGCCGGCCGGCCCCGCGGGGTCGACGGTCCGTCATCTGCTCGCCCACACCTCGGGGCTGGCGTTCGACGAGCACCGGGTGATGTCGGCGCCCGGAGAGCGGCGGCTGTACTCCAACGCGGGCTTCGAGGTGCTCGGGGAGCACATCGCGAAGGCCACGGACATCCCGTTCGCCGAGTACCTGCGGCAGGCGGTGCTGGAGCCGCTCGGCATGACGGACACCGGCCTCGACGGCTCCCCGGCGAAGGACGGGGTGTCGACGGTGACGGACCTGCTGCGGTTCGCCGCCGAGGTGCAGGCGCCGCGGCTGCTGGATCCGCGTACCGTCGCCGAGGCGATGACCGTGCAGTACCCGGGCACGAAGGGCGTCCTGCCGGGCTACGGCCACCAGAACCCCAACGACTGGGGCCTCGGCCTCGAGATCCGGGACGGCAAGTCGCCGCACTGGACGGGCGCTTCGTCCTCGCCGCGGACGTTCGGGCACTTCGGGCAGTCGGGTACGTTCCTGTGGATCGACCCGGACGCGGGGATCGCGTGCGCCGCCCTGACCGACCGGCCCTTCGGCCCCTGGGCCGTCGAGGCGTGGCCCCCCTTCACCGACGCGGTGCTGGCCGAGTACGCCCGCTGACCCGGCCGGCCGGAGACGGCGGCGGCCCGGTCAGACCGCTGTCATCTCCCAGAGCAGCAGCTCCGCCGCCGTCAGCCCCACCGCCTCCAGGTCCTTCGCGTCGGTGATCCGTGCCGCGTCGCCCGGCGTCAGGTCCGCGCCGTCCAGCCGGACCGTGCCGCGTACGACATGGACGTACAGCCGGGCCGCGTCCGGTACCGCCGTCCGCTCCCCCGCGGCCAGCCGCCGCACGTGCAGCATCGCGGCCGCCTCCGGGACCGCGTACGGGGTGGAGTCGGCGATGCCCCGGACGATCTCGTAGACCGGGTCGCCGCCCGGCTCGCGCGGGGCCAGCCACATCTGGACGAAGGTCAGCGGCGCGGCGGCGTCGTTGCGCTCCACGTGCCGGACGCCGGACGCCGCGCTCAGCCGCTGGACGTCCCCGGCGCGCACCACCGTCTCGCGGCCGAGGGAGTCGCGGTGGGTCAGCTCGCCCTCGACCACCCACGTCACGATCTCCGTGTGACTGTGCGGGTGCTCGTCGAAGCCGGCGCCCGGGGCGAGGCGCTCCTCGTTGCAGGCGATCACCGCGCCGAAACGGAGGTTGCCGGGGTCGTAGTGGGGGCCGAAGGAGAAGGCGTGCCGGGAATCGATGCCGGCCCGCGGGTCCCCTCCGCGGTAGCGCTCGCCTGCGCGCCGTACGTCCATCACGACCACCACGGTAGCCCCGCGAAGGACCCGCCGCGGACCGCCCGCGCGACCCGGCGGCACACGTCGGCGTCCCGATAAGGCAGTCTTGTCCCGTGCCCGAACCCGAAACCAGCAAGTCCCCCACCGCAGCGCACGACGCCCAGACGCACGCCGCGACCCTGAAGCGGCTGGAGAAGTCCGCCGGGACCCTCGCCGTCCAGGCCATCGCCCGGATGGACGAGACGCTGCCGTGGTACCGGGCCATGCCCCCGGAGAACCGCTCCTGGATCGGGCTCGTCGCGCAGGCCGGTATCGCCGCCTTCACCGAGTGGTTCCGGCATCCCGACGCCCCCCAGGCCATCTCCACCGACGTGTTCGGGACCGCGCCGCGCGAGCTGACCCGGGCCATCACCCTGCGCCAGACCGTCGAGATGGTGCGCACCACCATCGAGGTCATGGAGAGCGCGATCGACGAGGTCGCGGCCCCGGGGGACGAGCGCGTGCTGCGCGAGGCGCTGCTCGTCTACGCCCGTGAGATCGCCTTCGCCACCGCCCAGGTCTACGCCCAGGCCGCCGAGGCACGCGGTGCCTGGGACGCGCGTCTGGAGTCGCTCGTCGTCAACGCGGTGCTCAGCGGGGAGGCCGACGAGGGCGCGGTGAGCAGGGCGGCCGCGCTGGGCTGGAACGCGCCGGAACACGTGTGCGTGGTGCTGGGGACCGCCCCGGACGGCGACTCCGAACTGACCGTGGAGGCCATCCGGCGGGCCGCCCGGCACGCCAAGCTCCAGGTGCTCACCGGGGTGCTGGGCAGCCGGCTCGTGGTGATCGCCGGCGGCAGCGACAACCCCCTCGCGGTGGCCAAGTCGCTGATCGGGCCGTTCGCGCAGGGGCCGGTCGTGGCCGGTCCCGTCGTCCCCGACCTGTTGGCCGGCACCCGGTCCGCGCAGGCCGCCGCGGCGGGGCTGAAGGCGTGTTCCGCCTGGCAGGACGCCCCGCGTCCGGTGCTGGCGGACGATCTGCTCCCGGAGCGCGCGATCGCCGGCGATCCCGGCGCGCGCGACCAGTTGGTGGAGGAGATCTACAGACCGTTGGAGGAGGCCGGCTCCGCTCTGCTGGAGACGCTCAGCGTCTACCTCGAGCAGGCGAGCAGCCTGGAGGGTGCCGCCCGGATGCTGTTCGTGCACCCCAACACCGTGCGCTACCGGCTCCGACGTGTGACGGACGTCACCGGCTGGTCGCCATCCGATGTACGATCCGCGTTCACACTGAGGATCGCGCTGATCCTGGGGCGTCTGGTCGATGGAGATCCCCAGACCTGAGTTTGTCGAAGGCCTACAAAACCCCCTGCTGTTCTTCGTCCCTGTCCCCACGGGCGGCCGCGGCCGTCCCCAAGAGAGAGTGTGAGAGTGCTCGTACTCGTCGCTCCCGGCCAGGGCGCTCAGACGCCCGGCTTCCTGACCCCCTGGCTCGAACTGCCCGGTGCCTCCGACCGCCTCGCCGCGTGGTCGGAGGCCATCGGTCTGGACCTCGTCCACTACGGCACGCAGGCCGACGCGGACGCGATCCGGGACACGGCTGTCGCGCAGCCGCTCCTGGTCGCCGCCGGACTGCTGTCCGCCTCGGCACTCGGTGCCGTCACGGACCTCGCCCCGGGCGCGGTCGCGGGCCACAGCGTCGGCGAGATCACCGCCGCGGCCTTCGCGGGCGTCCTCGACGACACCGCCGCGCTGAGCCTCGTGCGCAAGCGCGGCCTGGCCATGGCCGAGGCCGCCGCGATCACCGAGACCGGCATGTCGGCGCTGCTCGGCGGCGACCCCGAGGTGACCGTCCCGCATCTGGAGAAGCTGGGCCTGACCGCGGCCAACGTCAACGGCGCGGGCCAGATCGTGGCCGCGGGCACGCTGGAGCAGCTCGCGGCGCTGGAGGCGGACAAGCCCGAGGGCGTGCGCCGGGTCGTCGCGCTGAAGGTGGCCGGCGCCTTCCACACGCACCACATGGGTCCCGCGGTCGAGAAGCTGGCCGAGGCCGCGAAGGAGCTCGTGCCGGCCGACCCGAAGGTCGTGTACGTGTCCAACAAGGACGGGCGGACCGTCGCCACCGGCGACGAGGTCGTCGCCCGGCTGGTCGGCCAGGTCGCCAACCCGGTCCGATGGGACCTGTGCATGGAGACCTTCAAGGAGCTCGGCGCGACCGCGCTGATCGAGGTGTGCCCCGGCGGCACGCTCACCGGTCTGGCCAAGCGCGCGCTGCCCGGCGTCACGACGCTGGCCCTGAAGACGCCCGACGACCTGGACGCGGCTCGCGAACTCATCGCCGAGCATGCCTGACGACCCGAGGAGCCGACCGATCATGTCGAAGATCAAGCCCAGCAAGGGCGCCCCGTACGCGCGCATCCTCGGCGTGGGCGGCTACCGTCCCACCCGGATCGTGCCGAACGAGGTGATCCTCGAGACGATCGACTCGTCCGACGAGTGGATCCGCTCGCGCTCCGGCATCGAGACCCGGCACTGGGCCTCCGACGAGGAGACCGTCGCCGCGATGTCCGTCGAGGCCTCCGGCAAGGCGATCGCCGACGCCGGGATCTCCGCCGAGCAGATCGGCGCCGTCGTCGTCTCGACCGTCTCGCACTTCAAGCAGACCCCGGCCGTCGCCACCGAGATCGCCCACAAGCTGGGCACCGCCAAGGCCGCCGCCTTCGACATCTCGGCCGGCTGCGCGGGCTTCGGCTACGGCCTGACCCTCGCCAAGGGCATGATCGTCGAGGGTTCGGCGGAGTACGTCCTGGTCATCGGGGTCGAGCGGCTGTCCGACCTGACCGACCTGGAGGACCGGGCCACGGCCTTCCTGTTCGGTGACGGCGCGGGCGCGGTCGTCGTGGGCCCCTCCAAGGAGCCGGCCATCGGCCCGACCGTGTGGGGCTCGGAGGGCGACAAGTCGGAGACCATCAAGCAGACCGTGCCGTGGACGGACTACCGCAACGGCGAGGTCGAGAAGTTCCCCGCGATCACCCAGGAAGGCCAGGCGGTGTTCCGCTGGGCCGTGTTCGAGATGGCGAAGGTCGCCCAGCAGGCGCTGGAGGCGGCCGGGATCACCTCGGACGAACTGGACGTCTTCATCCCGCACCAGGCCAACGAGCGGATCATCGACTCGATGGTGAAGACACTCAAGCTGCCGGAGACCGTCACGGTCGCGCGTGACGTGCGCACCACCGGCAACACCTCGGCCGCCTCGATCCCGCTCGCGATGGAGCGGCTCCTGGCGACCGGCGAGGCGAAGAGCGGCGACACCGCGCTCGTCATCGGCTTCGGGGCGGGTCTCGTGTACGCCGCGACGGTCGTTACCCTCCCCTAGGCACTCCGTGCCGGATCATGCATCCGGTACGGGAAACGCACCACCCGCCGCGCACGCGGTGGGAGCCACACCCTCTGGAACATCTACGAAGGAGCGCCGACATGGCCGCCACTCAGGAAGAGATCGTCGCCGGTCTCGCGGAGATCGTGAACGAGATCGCCGGGATCCCGGTTGAGGACGTCCAGCTGGACAAGTCCTTCACCGACGACCTGGACGTCGACTCGCTGTCCATGGTCGAGGTCGTCGTCGCCGCCGAAGAGCGCTTCGACGTCAAGATCCCCGACGAGGACGTCAAGAACCTCAAGACCGTCGGTGACGCGACCGAATACATCCTCAAGCACCAGGCCTGAGAAACCCCTTAGGCCGGAGCTGCCGGCCCCGCCACCCGGCGGTGGCGCCGCTGAATCCTCGTATCCGTTGGAGAAAGAATTCCCGTGAGCCCGACCAATCGCACCGTGGTCGTCACCGGTATCGGCGCAACCACACCGCTGGGTGGCGACGCAGCCTCTACCTGGGAGGGCCTGATCGCCGGTCGTTCCGGCGTCAAGCCCCTGGAGAAGGAGTGGGCGGCCGACCAGGCCGTCCGTATCGCGGCCCCGGTCGCCGTGGAGCCCACCGAGGTCATCCCGCGGCCGCAGGCCCGCCGCCTGGACCGGTCGGCGCAGTTCGCGCTGATCGCGGCCCAGGAGGCCTGGGCCGACGCCGGCTTCACCGCTCGCGCGGGTGAGGACGGCTCGGTCGACCCCGACCGTCTCGGGACCGTCATCGCCTCCGGCATCGGCGGTGTGACGACCCTCCTCGACCAGTACGACGTGCTCAAGGAGAAGGGCGTCCGCCGCGTCTCCCCGCACACCGTGCCGATGCTCATGCCGAACGGTCCGTCCGCCAACGTGGGTCTGCTCGTGGGCGCCCGCGCGGGTGTGCACACGCCGGTCTCCGCCTGTGCGTCGGGCGCCGAGGCCATCGGTTACGCCATCGAGATGATCCGTACCGGCCGTGCCGACGTCGTCGTCGCCGGTGGCACGGAGGCGGCGATCCACCCGCTGCCCATCGCCGCGTTCGGCAACATGATGGCGATGTCCAAGAACAACGACGACCCGCAGGGCGCCTCGCGTCCCTACGACGTCGCCCGGGACGGCTTCGTCCTCGGCGAGGGTGCCGGCGTGATCGTCCTGGAGTCCGCCGAGCACGCCGCCAAGCGCGGTGCCCGGGTGTACGCGGAGGCGGTCGGCCAGGGCATCTCCGCCGACGGCCACGACATCGTGCAGCCGGAGCCGGAGGGCCGCGGCATCTCGCACGCCCTCCAGCACCTGCTGGACAGCACGGACCTGGACCCGGCGGAGATCGTGCACGTGAACGCGCACGCCACCTCCACGCCGGCCGGTGACATCGCCGAGCTGAAGGCGCTGCGCAAGGTCTTCGGCGACGACACGGACCACATGGCCGTCTCGGCGACCAAGTCGATGACCGGTCACCTGCTCGGTGGCGCGGGCGGTGTCGAGTCCGTCGCGGCCATCCTCGCCCTGTACCACCGGGTGGCGCCGCCGACCATCAACGTGGAGAACCTCGACCCGGAGGCGGAGGCCAACGCCGACATCGTCCGCGGCGAGGCGCGCAAGCTCCCGGTCGACGGCCGGATCGCCGCGCTGAACGACTCGTTCGGCTTCGGCGGCCACAACGTGGTGCTGGCGTTCCGCACCATCTGAACCCACCGTCCTCGCGGCTGACTTCGAGGACTTCCGACGGCCCGTCCCCCGCGCTCCGGCGCGGGCGACGGGCCGCGGTGCGTTCCGGGCCGGGCGGTTCCCTCCGGGACGGGTCCGGAGCGGGGGCACGGAGGCGGTCCGTCGTGCGCGTGGCGCCTCGGGAGGCCGCGGGAAGGGCGTACTGCGCGCTGCGGCCCCATCGCGCCGCAGGTCCGTGGCAGGCCTCGCGTGCGGGGCGCACGACGGACGCAGACGACGACGTGTACGACGGACGTACGGGACGGCGTACCCGTACGGCCTCACGTGACTGCGTACGCGGCGGGCGTACGGTCGGGTGCCGCGCCGGCGGGGCGGGCGCGCCGACGGATCGAGCCGGGCCGGGCCGGGGGGTCAGACCACCTGGTGCAGCCAGCGCACCGGCGCGCCCTCGCCCGCGTACCGGAACGGCTCCAGCTCGTCGTCCCAGGGCTTGCCGAGCAGCTTGGCGAGTTCGGCCTCCAGGTCGGTCTCGCCGCGCTGGGAGCGCTGGAGGGCGGCGCGCAGCCGGTCCTCGGGGATCAGGATGTCGCCGTGCATCCCGGTGACCGCGTGGTAGATGCCGAGGTCGGGGGTGCAGCTGTAGCGCTCGCCCTCGGCGGTGGGGCAGGGCTCGGAGGTGACCTCGAAGCGCAGCATCTGCCAACCGCGCAGGGCGGAGGCGAGCTTGGACGCGGTGCCGACCTCGCCCTGCCAGGAGAACTCCGAGCGCCAGGTGCCCGGCGCGGCGGGCTGCCGGATCCAGTCGAGGTTGACGCGCGTACCGAGCACCCCGGCGACGGCCCACTCGACATGCGGGCACAGCGCGCGCGGCGCGGAGTGCACGTACAGAACTCCACGTGTCGTCACCGGGACCTCCGGGCAGAGCGGGACATCTTGCTACTGGGGCCATGCTCAGTGGCACATCGGCCACGTTGATGGCGAGGCTACCGTGCGGCGGCGCAAGGAGTGTGACGTACCGTCGGTCCCGGTACCCACAATCGTCTGCCATTCACCCAGGGGGACGCTTGTACGCGGTACGGCGTTGCACCGCGCCGACCGGGAACCCTCGCACGTTGTGATGGAGGGGGGACGTACAGGACGACCGAGGGGATGGCCGAGGATGCGGAAGCGGAGCAGCCAGGTGCGAGCCGTCGTCGCCGTCGTGGCGGCGGCCGTCCTGGGTGCCGGGGGGTGCGACACGGTCGGCGGCGACCCGCCGGGTCCGGGCGGTTCGCAGGCCCGGGCGAAGCCGTCGCCCACCCCGGTGTGGGACCGCAGCCCGAACTCGGTGGCGGCGGTCGGTGACTCCATCACCCGCGGCTTCGACGCCTGCGCGGTCCTGTCGGACTGCCCGGAGGTGTCGTGGGCGACGGGCAGCTCGGCGAAGGTCGACAGCCTCGCCGTGCGGCTGCTGGGGGCGGCGGGCGCGGCCGGGCACAGCTGGAACTACGCGGTGACCGGGTCCCGGATGGCGGACCTGCCCGCGCAGGTCGGGCGGGCGGCGGCCCGGCGGCCGCAACTGGTGACGGTGATGGTGGGGGCCAATGACGCCTGCCGGTCCTCCGTGTCGGACATGACGCCGGTCGCGGACTTCCGGGCGGACTTCGAGGACGCGCTGCGCTCCCTGCGCGAGGAGCTGCCCAAGACGCAGGTGTATGTGGCGAGCGTGCCGAACCTGAAGCGACTGTGGTCGCAGGGGCGTTCCAACCCGCTCGGCAAGCAGATCTGGCGGCTCGGCCTGTGCCCGTCCATGCTGGGCGACGCGGACGCGCTGGACGCGGCGGCGACGGCCCGGCGCGACAGGGTGCAGCGCCGGGTGGAGGCGTACAACAGGGTCCTGGAGGAGGTCTGCGCGAAGGACACCCGATGCCGCTTCGACGGGAACGCGGTGTACGACTACCGCTTCGACACGGACCAGCTCAGCCACTGGGACTGGTTCCACCCGAGCACGGACGGGCAGGCACGGCTCGCGGAGATCGCCTACCGCACCGTCACCGCGCGGGAACCGTGACCTAGGGTTTCCCACATGAGCGAACTTTTCGGCACACTTCCCGACGGCACCCCGGTCCATGTCTGGACCCTGGAACGGGCCGGGACCCGGGTCCGGATCCTGTCGTACGGCGGGATCGTGCAGTCCCTGGAGGTCCCCGACCGGGACGGTCGCCCCGGGGACGTGGTGCTGGGGTTCGCCGACCTGGACGGCTATGTGACGCACCCGGGACCGTACCTCGGCGCGCTGGTCGGCCGGTACGCCAACCGGATCGCGGGCGGCCGCTTCCCGCTGGGCGAGCTGACGTACGCGCTGGAGCCCAATACTCCGCCGAACTCGCTGCACGGCGGTGAGCGCGGCTTCGACAAGCGGGTGTGGGACGTGACGCCGGTCGAGCACGGGGTGCGGCTGAGCCGGGTCAGCCCGCACGGCGAGGAGGGTTTCCCGGGCCGGCTGGAGGTCTCGGCGACGTACACCCTGGAGGCGTCCGGGGCGCTGCGGATCGCCTACGAGGCCACCACGGACGAGCCGACCGTGGTCAACCTCACCAACCACAGCTATTTCGACCTGGGCGGGGCCGGGAGCACCGGCGGACACGAGCTGCGGATCGCCGCCTCGCGCTACACGCCGGTCGACGCGGACCTGATCCCGACCGGTGTGCTGGAGGACGTGACGGGCACCCGGTTCGACTTCCGCACGGTCCGCAAGGTGGGCACCGGCTACGACCACAACTTCGTCCTGGACAAGGGGGTGACGCCGGCCGTCGAGGAGGTGGCCGAGCTGCACGACCCGGTGTCCGGGCGGGTGCTGACGGTGGCGACGACCGAGCCGGGGATGCAGCTGTACACCGCGGACCACCTTCAGGCCCCGTTCGCGCCCGGCGACGGGGTCGCGCTGGAGACGCAGCACTTCCCGGACTCCCCGAACCGTCCGGAGTTCCCGAGCACCGAGCTGCGGCCGGGCTCGGTGTACCGCTCGGCGACGGTGTACGCGTTCTCGACCCGCTGACCGGCCCCGGGAAGTGAATGAGCCCCGGTCCGGAGGTCAGGTCACCGGACCGGGGCTGCTTCGGGGGACGCCGGAGCCCGAGGGCCCGGGACGCGAGCGCCCGGATCAGACGTTAACCGTCGTACTCGCTCCGTGGTCGGCGATCGAGCGGACGAGGCGAAGTTCGTACGAACCCTTCACAACTACCCACGAGCTCGCCTTCTATCCCAAATCTCGAAGGAAACGCTGCGGAACCTCCGTCGTGACCGCGGCACGGCGGGACGGGCCGCGCCCGGCTCGGGTGCAGGACGCAGGACGCCCCGGCGCGCGCGGTGTACGCGGCGACGGGGCGGGGTGAAGGCGATAGCGGTGGCGGTGGCGGTGTCCGGCCTCGGTCAGCGGGTGGCGTTCTCCGCCCGGGGAGCCTCCTCGGCCTCGCCGTCCGCGCCGTCCGCGCCGTCCGCGCCGTCCGCGCCATCGATGATCTCCTCGCCCCGCAGGTCGCGTGCGAGGAGGGTCGCGCCCGCGACCGCGCCCGGCATCAGGAACACCGCGACGAACGGCACCAGGAAGGCCAGGCCCAGCGGGGTGCCGAAGCCCCAGACCAGGGTCTTGCGGGAGCGCAGCAGGGCGAGCCGGTCACGGAGTTCGACGCCCCGGCGCTGGAGGGCGACGGCGGCGAGTTCCTCGGTGAGGAAGAAGCCGGTGACGAAGAAGCCGAGCACCGGGACGACCGTCTGGCCGACCACGGGCAGGAAGCCGAGGGCGAAGAGGAGGACGCCCCAGACCAGGGCGCGCACCACGATGCGCAGGCTGTCGCGCGCCGAGACCCACAGCTCGCGCCAGAGCGGCAGCTCCGACTCGGGGGCGGTGCCGTCGGGCGAGACGTCGCGGTCGACCTTCTCGGAGAGGTTCTCGTAGAAGGGCTGGCCTATGAGGAGCGTGACCGCGGTGAAGGTGAGGACCGCCAGCAGCAGGCCGAGCGCGAACAGCACGGCCGTGAGGAAGCCGCGGAACAGACCCTGCCAGGGGCTCGACCAGTCGTCCGCGAACGGCGTCGACCAGGAGACGAGGTCCTCGCCCCACAGGGCCAGAGCCACCAGCGCCGCCGTGTAGAGGACGAGGGTGATCAGACCGGGCAGCAGGCCGAAGCCGTACTGCTTTCCGTGCCGGGCCACCCAGCGCTGGCCCTTCAGGAGATAGCTGAAACCCACCCCGAGATCGCGCATGCTCGAACTCTATCGGGTGAATCCCGATCGACCTCCGGCCAGAGCGTCACCGTCCGGTACCGAATGCGCGGCCGTACCGGCGCCCGGACCTCACCGGACCGCACCGGACCGCACCGGACCGCACCGAGCCCGGCACGGCCGCGCGGGTACGCCGTACAGGGCACGGCCGACATCAACACCCGCTCGTCGCTGTTGAGTCGAACGGGTGGGTCTCGCCGTACCGATCTCGGGAAGCCCGCGGGAGGCGCGTCCACGTCGGGCGTCTCCTGCGTGACCGCCCGAGAACGGCTTCCGGGACCACCCGGACGCGACTTCCGAAACGACCTGAACGACCTGAAGGGAGCGGAGTCCCCCCAGCCCGGACGGGCATTGATCACCATGGCACACGCGCACAGCGGCTGAAGTTGGAGGAGAGCGCATGACGCAGGAGATCCACGGCACCGTCGCGGACGGCTTCGAGGCGGTGCGGGCGGAGTTCGCGGCGCTCGTCGCCGGGGAACGGCCCGACTACGAGGGGCAGCTGACCGCGTACGTGCACGGACGGCGGGTCGTCGACCTGTGGGCGGGCGCCGACGCCGACTCCCTCTACGGCGTGTACTCCTCGACCAAGGGGGCCGCCCATCTGGTCGTGGCGCTCCTCGTGCAGGAGGGCACCCTCGAACTGGACCGCAAAGTCACCTACTACTGGCCGGAGTTCGGCTCCGAGGGCAAGGGTTCGCTGACGCTGCGGGACCTGCTCGCGCACCGGGCGGGGCTGGTCGGCACGGGCACCGGCTTCAGCGCGGCCGAACTCGCCGACGACCGGCTGGTCGCCGAACGGCTAGCCGACCAGCGGCCGTTCTGGCGGCCGGGCACCGCCTTCGGCTACCACGCCCTGGTCATCGGCGCGTTGACGGGCGAGGTGGTGCGCCGCGCCACCGGCCGCACGCTCCAGGAGGTGTACGAGGAGCGGATCCGCGCCCCGTACGGGCTGGACTTCTTCCTGGGCCTGCCCGCGGCGCACGAGCCGCGCTTCCGTACCGCGCAGCCGATGGCCCCGACCGCCGAACAGCAGGCCCTGCTCGACGCGTTGCCGCAGGGGCCGCACACGCTGGCGTCCATCGCCTTCAACACGCACACGGCCGAGCCGACCGACCTCGCGCTGCTGCCGAACCGGCCGGAGATCCGCGCCAAGGGTCCCGCCTCGGTCGGCGGGGTGGCGTCGGCGCGCGGGCTGGCGGGGCTGTACGCGGCGGCCGTCAGCGAGATCGACGGGAAGGCCCCGCTGCTGAAGGAGGACACGGCGGCGGAGTTCGGGCAGTTCCACTCCGTGGGGTACGACCTGGTGGCCCGTACCCACAAGTCGTACGGGCTGGGCTTCCAGGCCACCGCGGACACCTGGCACCCGTTCCTGGGCGCGGGGGCGTTCGGGCACAGCGGAGCGGGCGGCAGCCAGGCCTTCGCGGACCCGCGCAGCGGCCTGGCCTACGGCTACACCCGGCGGCGCAACGCCTTCCCGGGCGGGGCCGCGCCGGAGAACGCCGGGCTGGCGGCGGCGGTGCACCGGGCGGCGCTGGCCGTATGAGGCGGCGCCGGCCGTCCGACCCGTCGGCCCGTGCGAAGGCCGCGCCCCATGGGGGCGCGGCCCGCCTCGCCCCATGGGGGCGCGGCCCGTCCGGCCGGTCAGAGCTTGACGATCATCTTTCCGGTGTTGTCGCCGCGCAGCACCCCGAGGAACGCCTCCAGGTTGTTCTCGATGCCCTCGACGACCGTCTCGGCGTACTTGAGCTCGCCGGAGCGGACCCAGGCGCCGACCTCCTGGACGAACTGCGGCTGAAGGTCGTAGTGGTCGCCGACGAGGAGGCCCTCGATGCGGCCGCGGGTCTGGATCAGCCGGGCCAGGTTCCGCGGGCCGGGGGCGGCCTCGGTGTTGTTGTAGACGGAGATCATGCCGCAGATCGCGATCCGGCCGCCCTGGTTCAGCGAGCCGATGGCCGCCTCCAGGTGGTCGCCGCCGACGTTGTCGAAGTAGACGTCGATGCCGTCGGGGGCGGCCTCGCGCAGCTGCTCGGAGACCGGGCCGTTCTTGTAGTTGAAGGCCGCGTCGAAGCCGTACTCCTCGACGAGCAGCTTGACCTTGTCGTCGGACCCGGCCGAGCCGATGACCCGGGAGGCGCCCTTGAGCCTGGCGATCTGCCCGACCTGGCTGCCCACGGCGCCCGCGGCCCCGGACACGAACACCGAGTCGCCCTCCTTGAAGGAGGCGGTGCGCAGCAGTCCGGCGTAGGCGGTCAGGCCGGTCATGCCGAGGACGCCGAGGTACGTCGACAGGGGCGCGGCCTCGGGGTCGACCTTGACGGCCTGCTCGGCGGAGACCGTGGCGTACTCGCGCCAGCCGCCGAAGTGCAGCACGTGGTCGCCCGGGGCGATGCCCTCGGCGCCGGAGGCGACGACCTCGCCGACGGCACCGCCCTGCATGGCCTTGCCCAGCTCGAAGGGGGCCACGTACGACTTGGCGGAGCTCATCCTTCCCCTCATGTAGGGATCCACGGAGACGTAGGCGTTGCGCACCAGCACCTCGCCCGGGCCGGGCTGCCGGATCTCCGCCTCGACCAGGGCGAAGTCCTCGGGCTTCGGCCAGCCGACCGGGCGGCTGAGCAGGTGCCATTCACGGCTGGTGGCGGGGAGCGTGGGGGTGTCGGTCATGGGACCCGGGCCTTCCTCGGTGCTTCACACGGTCAAATACTTCAGTACCTGAAACAACCATGCGCCTGAATATTTCATGATGTCAAGTAACGGGGTACCCTCGGGGCATGCCCACCTCACCGCGGACGCCCCGCCCCGACGCCCTGACCATGGACGTAGTCGAGCTGATCGGCGAGGTCGTGGCCCGGTTCTACGAGGACTACGAGGCCGCCGCCGGTGACCACGCCCTGACCGGCGCCCAGGCCCGGCTGCTGAGCCTGCTCTCGCTGGAGGCGCTGCCCATGCGCAAGCTGGCCCAGAAGCTGAAGTGCGAGCCGTCGAACGTCACCGGAATAGTCGACCGCCTCGAGTCCCGAGGACTGGTGGAGCGCCGCCCGGACGCCGCCGACCGCAGGGTGAAGCTGGCGGCGGCCACGGACGAGGGCATCCAGGTGGCCCGCAGCCTGCGTGAGTCCCTGCACTTCGCCCGCGAACCGCTGGCGGGGCTGAGCGAGGCGGAGCGGGTGGTGCTGCGGGGGCTGCTGCGCCGGATGCTGGAACCGGGAGCTCCGCAGGGGGACGCCTAGGCCTCTGGCCGACGGCGGACGCGGCGGAAGCCTCGGGGCGGCCCGGGCGCGCCGCGGGCGCCCTAGCGAGCCGCCCGGGCCCCCAGGAGCCTCAGCTGCACCACCACAGGATCTGGTTGCACGTCTCCGAAGGGGTCGGGTCGGGCGTCGGTTCCGCGCTCGTCGGCACCGCAGACACGGACGGGTCCGCCGTGGGGGGCGCCGCCGAGGACGCCGAGGCGGTCGGCGCGGCCGAGGCCGGGGAGGTGGTCTCCTCGTCGGCCGGGGCGGTGGACCTCGACGCGACGGCCTTCGGGGACTTCGACGCCACCGGAGCGGCCGTACGGGAGGCCGAGGCCGAGACCGTGGGGGTGGCCGGCGCGCTGTCGAGGGTGCTGGCCGAAGCGGACGCGGACGCCTCGTCGGACGCACCGTCCTCGGTCGAGGGGTCCACCACGGCCGCGGGCCGATCGGAGGAGAAGCCCGGCGCGTCGACACCGAGTTCGGCGAGGCTCAGCCCGCCGGCCGCGAGGGCGAAGCCGGTGACTATCAACAGGGTGCGACGGCGGCGCCGGCGATGGGCGGCAGCCTTGCGATCGCGACGGCTGACGACGGGCTCGCGGTCCGGCTCCGCCGGGTCGTCCGCGTCTTCCGCGCCGTCCGCGTCGTCCGCGTATTCGGCGTCTGCAGCGTCTTCTGCGTCTTCTGCGTCTTCTGCGTAGTACTCAGGCCCTACGGTCCGCCCGGCGTCGTCCGCCGGGTGCCCGGGACCGTCGGGCAGTCCGGCGCCGCCCGCCCGGTGTTCCCGCTCGCCGGGCTCCGGCACGAAGCCGTGATCGTCGGCCGGCTCCGCCGCGTCGGCCCGGCGGTCCGGTCCGCCGGAGCGCCCGGCTTCGGGCCGTACGGCCTCGGTCCGCCCGCGCCTGCGGCCCCCGCGGCCCTGTTCCCGGCGCCGGGCGGCACGGCCGCCCGGTTCCGGGTGCGAACCGGCGCCGCCGCGCTCGCGCGCACCCTCGCGGGACGGCCCACCGGCGTCGCCGGTGCCGTCGTCGTCCGCGTCCGCGCGGAGCTGGTCGGCAGGGGTGCCGCACCCCGGGCACGCGAAGGCGCCGTTGAGATGCCGCCGGCACGAGTGGCAGTAGTTCATGACGCGGGAAGACTAAGTTCCCGGGGGCGGCGTTCCTAGGGGGTGCTGTGGAATTTTTGTGGGAGAACAGGTTTAACAGCGCGAGATGCCGCGCAAAGCGCCCGAGGCGGCGTGAAGCATCCGGCATTGCCCCGAAAGTGGACTTCGAAACTATCGAAACCGTTATGCGTCCGACCCATTGACACCCCGACCGCCCCGTCCTTACTGTCACGCCAGCATTTCGAACGTGTGACGAAATATCGAACACGTCGAAACGCCAGCCAACCGAGCCGACGAAGCAGCAAGGGGCAACTGTCGTGCGCATCACCGGAATCAGCACACACGTGGTCGGGACGCCGTGGCGCAACCTGACGTACGTCCAGGTGCACACCGACGAGGGGATCACCGGAGTCGGCGAGACCCGGATGCTGGGCCACACCGACGCTCTGATCGGGTACCTGCGCGAGGCCGAGGCCAATCACATTCTCGGCTCCGACCCGTTCGCTGTCGAGGACCTGGTGCGCCGCATGAAGTACGGCGACTACGGGCGCGCGGGCGAGATCGTGATGTCGGGCATCGCGGTCGTCGAGATGGCCTGCTGGGACATCAAGGGCAAGGCGCTGGGCGTGCCGGTGTGGCAGTTGCTCGGCGGCAAGGTGACCGACAAGGTCAAGGCCTACGCCAACGGCTGGTACACCACGGAGCGCACGCCCGAGGCGTACCACAAGGCCGCCCAGGCGGTCGTGGAGCGCGGCTACAAGGCGCTGAAGATCGACCCCTTCGGCACCGGGCACTTCGAGCTGGACCACGAGCAGAGCCTGTACGCCGTCTCGCTGATCGAGGCGGTCCGGGACGCGATCGGGCCGGACGCCGAGCTGATGCTGGAGATGCACGGCCGCTTCTCCCCCGCGACGGCCGTACGCCTCGCCCGCGAGCTGGCCCCCTTCAAGCCCGCCTGGCTGGAGGAGCCCTGCCCGCCGGAGAACCTGAAGGCGCTGGAGAAGGTCGCGGCCAAGGTCGACATCCCGGTCGCCACCGGTGAGCGCATCCACGACCGGATCGAGTTCCGGGAGCTGTTCGAGAGCCAGGCCGTCGACATCATCCAGCCGGACGTCGGCCACATCGGCGGCATCTGGGAGACCCGGAAGCTGGCCGCGACGGCGGAGACCCACTACATGCTGGTCGCCCCGCACAACGTCGGCGGGCCGGTGCTGACCGCCGCCTCCCTCCAGGTCGGCTTCACCTCGCCGAACTTCAAGATCCTCGAACACTTCAACGACTTCGCGGACGCGGAGATCAAGAAGGTCGTCAAGGGCGCCCCGCAGGTCGTCGACGGCTACTTCCACCTCTCCGACGCGCCGGGCCTGGGCGTCGAGCTGGACGTCGACGCGGCCGCGGAGTTCCCGCAGCAGCAGGCCCGCTTCGACCTGTGGGCCGAGGGCTGGGAGCAGCGCAAGCCGAAGGGCACGCAGCAGTGAGCACCGCGGGGAATCCCACGGGGAACACCGCGCAGAGCGCCGCCGTGGTCGTGGAGGCGCCGGGCGAGCACCGCATCACCGCGCACGAGCCGCGCCGGCCGGAGGCCGGGGAGGCGCTGGTGCGCGTCCACGCCACCGGGATCTGCGGCAGCGACCGCGAGGTGTACCAGGGCAACCGGCCCGAGGGGTACGTCCGCTATCCGCTCACCCCCGGTCACGAGTGGTCGGGGACCGTGGAGGCGGTCGGCGCCGGGGTGCCGCGGTCGCTGGTCGGCCGCAAGGTCGTGGGCGAGGGCTTCCGCAACTGCCAGGTGTGCGACCGCTGCCACGCGGGCGAGACGACGCTGTGCACCGACGGGTACGAGGAGACCGGCTTCACCCAGCCGGGGGCCATGGCGGCCACCCTCACCCTGCCGGCCCGGCTGCTGCACGCCCTGCCGGACGACGCGGACCTGACGGCCGCCGCGCTGCTGGAGCCGGCCGCCTGCATCGCGGCCGCCGCCATCAAGGCGAACGCGCGGCCGGGCGAGCGGGTCGCGGTGGTCGGCACCGGGACGCTGGGCATGTTCGCCGTGCAGTTCCTGCGGGCGGGCTCGCCGGGCGAGCTGCTGGTGGTCGGCACCCGCGACGACCGGGAGGCGCTCTCCCGGCAGTTCGGGGCCACCGACTTCCGCACGAAGGACCAGGAGCTGCCCGCCGACTTCGACGTGGTGATCGAGACGGCGGGGTCGGCCTCGGCCGCCCGGACCGCCGCGGCGCTGCTGCGGCGCGGCGGGCGGCTGGTCCTGACCGGGATCCCGGCGCCGGGCGCCGACGGTCTCGACCCCACCGATCTGGTCGTACGGCAGCTGGAGGTGCACACCGTCTTCGGTGCGCCGCCGGACGCCTGGGCGCACACGGTGCGGGTCTTCGCGGCCGGGCTGCTGGACCCGCTGCCGCTGGTCACGCACGAGCTGCCGCTCACCGAGTTCTCCGCGGCGATCGAGCTGGTGGGGTCCGGCGACCCGAAGGTCGGCAAGGTCCTGCTGCGCCCCTAGGGCCACGGAAGGGCCGGAGTCCGCTCCGCGCCCCTCCCGTGGCCGTACGGCGGCACGCAGGCCCCCGCACCACCCGCCCGGCTCCACCCCCCGGCCGTACGTCGGCACGAAGGCAACCTGACGGCCCTCGTGCCGGCGTACACCCCGCCCGTTCCGCACCCAGAGCCGCGAACCTCGTCCGAAATACCGAACAAGAAGGACAGCTTGTGACCGACGCTTCCGCCACGGCAGCCCGTCGACCCGGCGAGCCGGCGCTCGCCGCACTGGGCCTGGGCGCACCCGCCCTCGACCCCGCCGACGCCTCGCCCCACAGCTTCCCGGGCGGTGGCCGCTGGCGCACCGAGATCCCCTCCTGCGAGGGCCCCGAGGCGCTGGCCGTCGTCCTGAAGGAGGCCTCGCGCCTGGACGTGCCGGTCCACCGGATCAGCCAGGGCAGCGGCGTGTGGATGCTGACCGACGCCGAGATCACCGAGATGGTCGACGCGACCGCCGAACGGGACATCGAGCTCTGCCTGTTCACCGGACCGCGCGGCACCTGGGACATCGGCGGCTCGACGCGCACCGACTCGCGCGGCGGCGGCACCCGCGCCCGCGGCCACGACGCCGTCGCCGGGTGCGTCGAGGACGCCGTCCGGGCCACCGAACTGGGCGTCAAATGCCTCCTCGTCGCCGACGAGGGCGTGCTGTGGACGCTGCACCGGGCGCGCCTGGCCGGCATCATCCCGGCGGACACCACCCTGAAGGTGTCCGCGCTCATCGGCCCGGTCAACCCGGCCGCGTACGCGGTCTACGAGGGGCTGGGCGCCGACTCGGTCAACGTGCCCAGCGACCTGACGCTCGACCACCTCACGGAGATCCGGCGGGTGTCGGCCGCCCCCATGGACATGTACATCGAGGCTCCCGACGATCTCGGCGGGTATGTCCGGATGTACGAGGTCGCCGAGCTGATCCGGCGCGGCGCACCGCTCTACCTCAAGTTCGGCCTGTCCAAGGCGCCCGGAATCTACCCGTACGGGCACCACTTGAGGGATCTGACCCTGTCCACCGCGCGGGAGCGCGTGCGGCGCGGCCGGCTGGCCCTGGACCTGCTCGCACGGCACGGGGTCGACGGCGAAATGGCCCCTCTCGGGTCCCGTCTGCCCGGCACCCTGAAGCGGTTCGAAACTTCCGCATAACGTTCCGGCCAATCCCCCTTCACAAAAGACGACGCAGTCGAACACAATCCCACAACCGCTTCTCGGACTTGCTGCACCGTTCGAGCACCCGCACCACGCCAGACCGAGCCCTGCTCCACACACATCAAGGATGATGATCATGCGTACTCGCAGAGCCGCCCTCGCCGCCATAGCCGGAGCCGCCTCCCTCGCGCTCACCCTCACCGCCTGCGGTCAGAACAGCGACGGCGGCAGCAAGGAGGAGACGGGCAGCAGCAAGGGCGGGACCATCGGCATCGCGATGCCGACCAAGTCCTCCGAGCGCTGGATCGCCGACGGTGCCAACGTCGAGAAGGACCTTCAGTCCAAGGGCTACAAGACCAAGCTGGTCTACGGCGAGGACGACCCGGACCAGCAGGTCTCGCAGATCGAGAACCTGATCACGCAGGGCGTCAAGGCGCTGATCGTCGCGGCCATCGACAACAAGTCCCTGAACAACGTGCTCCAGCAGGCCGCGGACGCGCACATCCCGGTCATCGCCTACGACCGCCTGATCCTGGGCACGAAGAACGTCGACTACTACGCGTCCTTCGACAACTCCAAGGTCGGCGAGCTCCAGGCCAACTACATCGTCGACAAGCTGGGTCTGAAGAGCGGCAAGGGCCCGTTCAACATCGAGCTGTTCGCCGGCTCCAACGACGACAACAACACCAAGTACTTCTTCGGCGGCGCGATGAGCGTGCTCCAGCCGTACATCGACAGCAAGAAGCTCGTCGTCCAGTCCGGCCAGACCGGTCTCACCCAGGTCACCACCCTGCGCTGGGACGGCGCCACCGCCCAGAAGCGCATGGACGACATCCTCACCAAGTCGTACTCCAGCAAGAAGGTCGACGCGGTCCTCTCGCCGTACGACGGCATCTCCATCGGCATCCTGTCGGCGCTGAAGTCGGACGACTACGGCTCCAAGGCCAAGCCGCTGCCGGTCCTCACCGGCCAGGACGCCGAGCTGGCCTCGGTGAAGTCGATCATCGCGGGCGAGCAGACGCAGACCGTCTACAAGGACACCCGCGAACTGGCCAAGGTCGCCTCGAACATGGTCGACGCGGTCCTCAACGGCAAGAAGCCGGAGACCAACGACACCAAGACCTACGACAACGGCTCCAAGGTCGTCCCCGCCTACCTGCTCCAGCCGGTGAGCGTCGACAAGGCCAACTACCAGTCGGTCCTGGTGGACGGCGGCTACTACACGGCGGACGAGCTCAAGTAGCCACCGGTCCCACTGACTTCTACTGATTGGAAGGCACGACCATGGCGGGACCCGTCCTGGAAATGCGCTCGATCGTCAAGACCTTTCCCGGCGTCAAAGCACTGTCGGACGTCACGCTGACCGTCCGCCAGGGCGAGGTCCATGCCATCTGCGGGGAGAACGGCGCCGGCAAGTCGACCCTGATGAAGGTCCTCTCCGGCGTCCACCCGCACGGGAGTTACGAGGGCGAGATCCTCTTCGAGGGCGACGTCTGCCGCTTCCGGGACATCCGGGCGAGCGAGCAGCACGGCATCGTGATCATCCATCAGGAACTGGCGCTGGTGCCGTTCCTGTCGATCGCGGAGAACATCTTCCTCGGCAACGAGCACGCCAAGCGTGGGTTCATCAACTGGAACGAGACCCTGCGGCACGCCAGCGAACTGCTGCGACGCGTCGGCCTCGACGAGCACCCCGAGACCCGCGTCGCCGACATCGGCGTGGGCAAGCAGCAGCTCGTGGAGATCGCGAAGGCGCTGTCCAAGGAGGTGAAGCTGCTCATCCTCGACGAGCCGACCGCGGCACTGAACGACGAGGACAGCGGCAAGCTCCTGGACCTGATCCTGGAGCTGAAGAACCAGGGCATCACCTCGATCATCATCTCCCACAAGCTGAACGAGATCCGCCGGGTCGCCGACTCGGTGACGATCCTGCGCGACGGGCGGTCCATCGAGACGCTCGACGTGACGGCGGCGGAGACGACCGAGGACCGGATCATCAGCGGCATGGTCGGCCGTGACCTCGACCACCGCTTCCCCGAGCGCACCCCGCACCACCCCGAGGAGGATGCGGCCCCGGCGCTGGAGATCCGCGACTGGACCGTGCACCACCCGATCGACCAGCAGCGCAAGGTGGCCGACGAGGTGTCGCTCCACGTGCGGCGCGGGGAGATCGTCGGCATCGCCGGCCTCATGGGCGCCGGCCGCACCGAGCTCGCGATGAACGTCTTCGGCCGGACCTACGGCCGGTACGCGGGCGGCACGGTCCTCAAGGACGGCAAGGAGATCCGTACCAAGACCGTCGCGGAGGCGGTCGGGCACGGCATCGCGTACGTCACCGAGGACCGCAAGCACTACGGCCTCAACCTGATCGACACGATCAACCGCAACATCTCGCTGACCGCCCTGGACAAGGTCGCCAACCGGGGCATGGTCGACGAGCACGAGGAGCGCCAGGTCGCCGAGCGCTACCGCAAGTCGATGAACATCAAGGCGCCGACCGTCTTCGAGCCGGTCGGCAAGCTGTCCGGCGGCAACCAGCAGAAGGTCGTCCTCAGCAAGTGGATCTTCGCGGGTCCGGACGTGCTGATCCTGGACGAACCGACCCGCGGCATCGACGTGGGCGCCAAGTTCGAGATCTACACGGTCATCGACAAGCTGGCCGCCGAGGGCAAGGCGATCATCTTCATCTCCTCCGAGCTGCCCGAACTGCTCGGCATGTGCGACCGCATCTACACCATGGCCGCCGGGCGGCTGACAGGTGAGTTCTCGCGGGCCGAGGCCACGCAGGAAGTGCTGATGCGTCAGATGACGAAGGACAAAGAGGTAACGCGATGAGCACCGATGTGACCAACAGCCCGGCCGAGGCACCACCGGGCAAGGGCGGCGGCGAGACCGGGGAGAACCTGGTGCGGCTGATGCTCGACGGCCTGCGCCGCAACATGCGCCAGTACGGCATGCTGATCGCGCTCGGCCTGATCGTCGTCCTCTTCGCCGTGTGGACCGACGGGGACCTGCTGCTGCCGCGCAACGTCTCCAACCTGGTCCTGCAGAACAGCTACATCCTGATCCTCGCGATCGGCATGATGCTGGTGATCATCGCGGGCCACATCGACCTGTCGGTCGGCTCGCTGACCGCGTTCGTGGGCGCGTTCGCGGCCGTGCTGATGGTGGAACACCGGATGGCGTGGCCGCTCGCCCTGCTGCTGTGCCTGCTGGTGGGCGCCGTGGCGGGCTCGGTCCAGGGCTTCCTGATCGCCTATCTCGGCATACCGTCCTTCATCGTCACCCTCGCCGGGATGCTGCTCTTCCGCGGTCTGACCGAGATCCTGCTCAAGGGGCAGACCCTCGGCCCGTTCCCGGACGGCCTGCAGAAGGTCGGCAACGGCTTCCTGCCGGAGGTCGGCCCGACCACCAACTACCACAACATCACCCTGCTGCTCGGCCTCGCCGTGATCGTCTTCGTGGTCCTCCAGGAGGTCCGCGACCGCAAGCGCCAGCAGGAGTTCACCCTGGACGTGCTGCCGGCCAAGCTGTTCGCGCTGAAGCTGGTGGCGCTGGTCGCCGCGGTGCTCACCGTCACGATGCTGCTCGCCAGCTACAAGGGCGCGCCGATCGTGCTGCTGATCCTCGGCGTGCTGGTCGTCGGCTACGGCTACGTGATGCGCAACGCCGTCTTCGGCCGTCACATCTACGCCATCGGCGGCAACCTCCCGGCGGCGAAGCTGTCCGGCGTCAAGGACAAGAAGGTCACCTTCTATGTCTTCCTCAACATGGGCATGCTCGCGGCCCTGGCGGGTCTGGTGGTCGCCGCCCGCCTGAACGCGGCCTCCCCGAAGGCCGGCCTGAACTTCGAGCTGGAGGCCATCGCCTCGTCGTTCATCGGCGGCGCGTCCATGAGCGGCGGTGTCGGTACCGTCCTCGGCGCGATCATCGGTGGTCTGGTCCTCGGCGTGCTGAACAACGGCATGAACCTCCTCAGTGTCGGCACCGACTGGCAACAGGTCATCAAGGGCCTGGCCCTGTTGGCGGCGGTCGGGTTCGACGTGTGGAACAAGCGCAAGTCCGGTTCGTAACTCATCAGGGCCCCACCCGAAAGGTGGGGCCCCTTCCATTTGCAGGAGCCGCACATGGACATGAGCAGACGCACGGTCATCGCAGGAGCGGCGGCAGCAGGCTTAACCGCCGCCACCATCGGCACCGCACACGCCTCGGGGGTCAGGAAGCCGGTGAAGGAGCTCTTCGGCACGCTCGCCGACGGCACCAGGGTCCACCGCTGGTCGCTGGAGAACGGCGGCACCCGGCTCAAGGTGCTGTCCTACGGCGGCATCGTCAACTCCCTGGAGATCCCCGACCGGCACGGCCGCCACCGCAATGTCTCGCTGGGCTTCGGCAACATCGAGGACTACGTCGCCAAGAGCCCGTACTTCGGCGCTCTGATAGGCCGCTACGGCAACCGCATCGGCAAGGGGCAGTTCACCCTCGACGGCACCGCCTACCAGGTCAGCGTCAACGACGGCGTGAACAGCCTGCACGGCGGCGCCCAGGGCTTCGACAAGCGCGTCTGGGACGTCGAGCCGTTCACGAAGGGCTCCGACGTCGGCCTGCACCTGCACTACACCAGCGTCGACGGCGAGATGGGCTACCCGGGCACGCTCCGGGCGAAGGTCACCTACACCCTCACCCGGTCCGGCGACTGGCGCATCGACTACGAGGCCACCACCAGCAAGGCCACCGTCGTCAACCTCACCAGCCATGTGTACTGGAACCTGGCCGGCGAGGGCAGCGGGTCCGTCTACGACCACGAGCTGTCCATCGCCGCCGCCCGCTACACGCCGGTCGACTCGGGGCTGATCCCCACGGGCGAACTGGCGAAGGTCGCGGGCACCCCGTTCGACTTCCGCAGGACGAAGGCGGTCGGCGCGGACATCCGCGTCGCCGACCAGCAGCTCCTGTACGGCAAGGGCATCGACCACAACTGGGTCCTCGACAAGGGCGTCACCGCGAAGCCCGTGCACGTCGCGACCCTGCGCGACCCGTCCTCGGGCCGCTCGCTGAGCATCGCGACCACCGAGCCGGGCCTCCAGTTCTACTCGGGCAACTTCCTCGACGGCACCCTGGTCGGCTCCGGCGGCCGCATCTACCGCCAGGGCGACGCCCTCTGCCTGGAGACCCAGCACTTCCCGGACTCGCCGAACAAGCCGTCGTTCCCGTCGACCGTGCTGCGGCCGGGCCAGACATACCGGACGTCCACGGTCCATACGTTCGGCGTGTGAGACCGGGCCGAGGGAAGTCACACTTCTTTCACCAGAGTTGAACAGCGCCTCCCAGGAATCCGTATGCAAGGGCGGCCCGTGCTCCCCCGCGCGGGCCACCCAATGACGACGGGCCCGGACGTCCCCTCCGGGCCCGCCCCATATGGAGGATCCATGCCCGACAACGTCACCTCGTTGTTCCGCAGCACAGCGGCGCACAGTCCGTCGATGGCGGCGCTGACGCGGGAGGGCGACGGATCGGGTCCCGTGGACTTCTGCATCCCGTGCAACCCCTACTTCCCCACCCCGGCGATGTTCGAGGAGATGGCCGCCCGGCTGCGGGACATCATCACGTACTACCCGAGCAGCGCCGACACGATCACCGGCGAGCTGTGCAACCTGCTCCAGCTCCCGCCGCAGTGCGTGGCCATGGGCAACGGCTCCACCGAACTCATCACCTGGATCGACCACCTGCTGGTCCGCGAGTCCCTCGCCGTCCCCGTCCCCACCTTCGGCCGCTGGACCGACCAGCCGATGGAGACCGGCAAGCGCGTCGACATGTTCCCGCTCCAGGAGTCCAACGGGTTCGTCCTGGACCTCGCGCAGTACGCCGAGTTCATCCGCAAGCGGGGCACCCGGGTCGCGGTGATCTGCAACCCGAACAACCCCGACGGCGGCTTCCTGCACAAGCAGCAGCTGGTGCAGTTCATGGACGCGATGGCCGATCTGGACCTGGTCGTCATCGACGAGTCGTTCCTGGAGTTCGCGGACGCGGAGGCGGAACCCAGCGTCGTGCAGGAGGCGATGCTGCGTCCGAACGTCGTCGTCCTGCGCAGCCTGGGCAAGAACTTCGGCCTGCACGGCATCCGCTTCGGCTATCTGGTCGCCAACCCTTCGCTGGCCGGCAAGGTCCGCTCCATGCTGCCCAAGTGGAACCTCAACTCCTTCGCGGAGCACGTGGTGTTCATGCTCAAGGAGCACGGCACCGAGTACATGCAGAGCCTGCAGCAGGTCCGTCGCGACCGTCTGGACATGGCCGCCCAGCTCGCCGCGCTGCCCGGCCTGACGGTCTACCCCTCGCAGGGCAACTTCCTCTTCGTACGCCTTCCCGTCGGCGCCGAGGGCACCGTGGTCCGCGACCGGATGCTCACCGAGCACCGGATCCTGGTGCGCGAGTGCGGCAACAAGGTCGGCTCGTCCAGCCGCTTCCTGCGTCTCGTGGTGCGCCCCCAGGTCGACGTGCGTCGCCTGGTGACCGGCCTGGAGCAGGTGCTCTACGGGACCAGGAGGGGAGCCGCCGTGCCCGAGCTCGCCACCGGGACCGGCTACAGCTCGGGTACGGCGGCGGTGGACCGGCTCGTCGGCGCGACGAACGGCGGGGGCATGCCGGGGCTCGCCGCCCAGGCCATGGCGGGCCAGTCCATGGGCGCGGGGACACCGATGCCGGTGGCGGCCCAGGCGGCGCCGCAGCAGGTACCGCAGCAGGTTCCCCAGCAGATCCCCGCGCCGGTTCCGCAGCCGGTCCCGGCCCCGTTCCCGCAGCAGGCTCCGCAGCAGTTCCCGCAGCCGATGGCGGCACCGGCCCCCACCCCGTACCCCGCGCAGCTCCCGGCCGCCGCCCAGATGGCCGCCCCGGCACCGGAACCGGCCCCCGCGCCGATGGCCGGCCCGACCCCGCCCGGGGTCCCCGCTCGCGGCGGCCTCACCGCGGCCCAGGTCAGAGGCACCAACGGCCTCTCCCCCGCCCCGGCGACGGGCTGGCCCCAGGCGCAGAACTGGCCGAACGCGGCGGGCATGGGCCAGACGGGCTGAGCCCGTCCGGCCCGGACCGGCGAGCCGGCGGCCCGTTCAGTACGCGACGGGCCAGCCGGTGCTCCAGTTCAGCAGGTTGATGCCGAGCTTGGGGGTGCCGCTGTCGTTGCCGTCGTAGTAGTGGTAGACGATCAGGTCGCCGTCGCTGTCGTTCATGATCGACTGACCGCCGGGGCCGATGACGCTGCCGTGGGTCTCCAGTACCGCCGTGCCACCGTTGTTCGTCATGGCGACCCCGCTCTTGTCGTAGTACGGCCCGGTGACGCCGGTGGCCCGGCCGACCTTGACCTTGTAGGTCGAGGAGGTGCCGGCGCAGCAGGTGTCGTACGAGGCGAACAGGTAGTAGTAGCCGTTGCGCTTGACGACGTACGGCGCCTCGACGGCCTTGGTGCCGGTGGGCCGGTAGGCGAGCGAGTAGCGGGTGGTGTCGCCGGAGTACTGCTTCCCGGTCGAGGGGTCGATCCGGATCATCTTGATGCCGGTCCACCAACTGCCGAAGGACAGCCACCACTTGCCGTCGTCGTCGACGAACAGATTGGGATCGATGGCGTTGTAGTCGCTGGAGGTGGTGGAGGTGTAGACGATGCCGTAGTCGCTCCAGGAGCCGGGCAGTCCGGTGCTCGAACCCGCCAGACCTATCGCCGACTTGTTGGATCCGAAGGTCGAGACGGCGTAGTACAGCAGGTACTTGCCGCCGCGGTAGGAGATGTCGGGCGCCCAGGCCTCGGTGGCGTACGACGACCACCAGCTCGGTTTGGTGGTGAACGCGTCGGAGCCGGAGCCGAACGCGACGCGGTCGGTGGAGGTGCGGTAGGCGAGGCCGCCGCCGGTGGCGTAGAGCAGGTAGCGGCCGGCGGAGGTGCGGATCATCGTCGGGTCGTGCACGACGGTGGAGCCGGTGACCGTGCCGGGATTGGGATAGGCGGACGCGGTCGAGGGGGCCAGCGCCAGCAGGATCGCGGCCGGGACGGCGAGGAGCAGGGCCCTGCGGGAGGTGCGGCTCATACGGACGCTCCTTGGTGGGGGGAATCACAGACATCACGGGGATCACGGAAATCACGGGGATCACGGGCACGTTCGCCATGTCGAACGCGGGTCGAGTCATCGGACGGGACCGTAGAATCGAACCCCTTGCGCGTCAATGGTCCGCGCAGCCACCGGGAGCCCGCGGGGCCGCACGGCCGGATCCGCGCGCGGCTCACAAGAGACTTGACGGGCCGTCGTTTTGCGCAACTGACAGCCGTCCGACAGGCTTCCGACAGCATCCCTCTCTACGGTGCCGTGTTCATGACAGACACCCCTGAGGAAACAGGAACCCGCATCGGACGCCGTACCGTGCTGATGGCCACGGGCGTCACCGCCGCGACGCTGGCCGTGGGTGCGGCCGTCGCGTCCGAGTCCCCCACTGCGGAAGCCGCCCCCGACCTGGCCCCCGCGGCCGCCGCGGCTGTCTGCACTCTCACCAAGGAGATGACCGAAGGCCCCTACTACCTGGACGGACAGTACGTCCGCGCCGACGTCACGGAAGGCAAGGCCGGCGCCCCGCTCAAGCTGGCGCTCACCGTCGTGGACGACGACACCTGCGCCCCGCTCTCCAACGCCCTGGTGGAGATCTGGCACTGCGACGCGCTCGGCGAGTACTCCGGGTTCGTCGGCAACAACGGCCACAGCGAGCCCGACGACGGCACCTTCCTGCGCGGCGGAGTGCTCACCGACTCCAGCGGCCTCGCCGGTATCACCACGATCTACCCGGGCTGGTACCGCGGCCGCTGCGTGCACATCCACGTCAAGGTGCACACCGGCGTCACGCTCACCTCGGACGGCTCGTTCACCGGCGGCCAGGAACTGCACACCGGACAGCTCTTCTTCAGCGAGACGGTGACGACCGCCATGGCGAAGGTCTCGCCCTACTCGACCAACAAGGTCACCCGCACGACCCTCACCCAGGACTCGATCTACGACGGCGGAGGCGCCGCGTCCGGCCTTCTGACCCTCACCGCCCTGGGCAGCTCGGCCTCCTCCGGCTACGCCGGCACCCTCACTCTGGGCGTCGAGCAGTAGCCGACCCTCCCCCACCCGAAAGACCCTGGGTGACCTCGGCCGGCCGGCCGAGGTCACCCAGGGTCCGACCCGTCGGGGGGCGGTGCGGCCCCCCGATCCGGCTCAGGACGCCGCGCAGTCCTTCCAGGCCAGGTGGTAGACCGTGCTGATGTCACCGTCGGTCGAGTCCATGGTCATGAAGCTGACCTTGCCGGGCGACGAGGTGCCGGCGTTCACCCGGAGTTCGGTGTTGATGTTGAAGTTGCGCTGGACTCCACAGGGCGCCCAGACCAGTTGGGCCCAGTCGGTGCTGTCGGTGGCCTCCCAGTTGTCGTTCAGGGGGCCGCTGAACGGGTGACTGCGGTACGCCGTGGCCGGGGAGCCCTGGAAGTAGTACGAGGCCCGCTGGGTGGCGCTCGCACCGGACTCCAGCGCGGCGAAGCCGCGGTAGTCGGCGCTGGCGATGGCGTACGTGAAGCCCTGCGGGACGTGGACGACCAGGTTGAGCTGGCAGTTCTTGCGGAACGCCGTGGGGTCGGAGTTGCCGCCGGCCTGGGCGAGGTAGTTGCTGTAGGTCACCGTGAACGCGGTGTTGTCCTCGGAGACGGCGACGGCGGTGGTGCCCTGGGGACAGCCGGAGCCGTTCACCGTGGCGACGGTGATGACGATCTTGTCCGGGGGCGGGTCGTCGAACACGGGGGAGGAGGCCTGCGCGGGAAGCGCCGAGGTCAGCAGCGCGGCGGCGGCCGCTCCGCTGAGCAGGAGTCCAACGGACATGGTTCTCCTAATGATTCGGTCGTTCAGTGGGGGGTGGCACGCGCACACCCGGCCTGTGGAGAAACCATGAGTACGTTGTGAAGGCCGGGGCGGTGGCATCGTAGGCGCCCGGGGGGCACGGCGGTCAGCCCCAACTCCGGCCATCCGGAATGCCTCTCTGTGACACGACTGTGACTGGAGGTATGGCTTCCGCCACAGCCGGGCAGGCCGGATCGCTTCAAGATCAACAGATGCGCAGAAACCCCTTACCCCCGGTAATGACCGGCCGTCCCGTCGTCGCGGCACTCGCCGCCGCGGGTGTCGCCGCCGGTGTACTGGTCGGCTGGAATGGCCTGGACACCATCAACGGGTGCGGTCTTCCGGTCAATCGGTATCCGTCCGAAAGCGCGCGGGACTGGGTCGACAACGCCGATGTCGTGATCGTCGGACGCGCGACACGCGAGTGGGAGAGCGACCGGCAGGAACTGGCCGTCGGGGCGTACCGGTACCAGGTGGAGCGCACCGTGCGACTGACCCGGGAATCGGTCGTGTTCACCTCCGGGCGCCGGACCCACCCCTCCCCCGGCCCCGCCGTCGACTACGTCGCCCCCGGCTGGAAGATCCCGCGCTCCGACGTCTCCACCCGCGTCGACGTCCTGACCGGCGACGCGCCCCGCGTGGTGCCCGGCCACACCTACGTCCTCGCCCTGCGCTGGGAGGAGGGCGGCTGGGTCTCCCTCGGAGAGGGCGCGGTCGTACCGTTCGACCGCCACACCGTCGGCAACGGGGAGTGGTGCGGCCGGGTGCTGGGACCCGCGGACTTCGCCGAGGGCGAGCGCATGGCCCGCCATGACGACCACAGCCTGGAGAAGGCCCTGCTGGGACAGGGCACGGACGCCGTGGCCCAGGCACTCACCCGGGCGGCCCGGGAGAAGTCCCCCTAGGGCCCGTCACCACCGCACCGTCACGGGTCTACGGGTTCTCCCACGCCGCGGGTTCCGCCGCGAGGCGGCGTACCGGGTCCGGCAGCGCGTCCGCCGCGACGTCGGCGATCGTGACGCCCTCCAGGATCCTGCGCACATTGGCCCGCAGGGCGATCCACAGGGGCAGCAGCGGCTGTGCGGAGCCGGTGTAGGCGAGTTCGGTCGGGCGTTCGCCGCGTACCGACACGATCGGACCGTCGACCGCGCGGATCACGTCCGCGACGGTGACGGCGCGGGCGTCCCGGGCCAGCCGGTAGCCGCCGCCCCCGCCGCGCCTGCTGTCGACGATCCCGGCGCGCCGCAGATCGCCGAGGATGCCCTCCAGGAACTTGTGCGGGATGTCCTGCGCCCCGGCGATCGTCTCCGCCTTCACCGGGTCCCCGTCCTGGCGTACGGCGAGTTCGAGAACCGCCCGTACCGCGTAGTCCGCCCGTGCCGAGATCCTCATGCCCCCATTGTGGGGCGTCGGGGCGGGCACGGTACCTGCGGGCGCGAGCACGCGGCGGCCGCCCGAGGCGGGCCCCTACGTCGTACTCCGGCCAGAACAGGGGCCGTTCGGTGGCCGACAACGGCCGGAGGAAGACATGACGCGGACACTTCCGGGCGCGTAACCTCGGACCCGCCGTGGGGCGGAGGGTGCCGGGGGAAGGCGGGGGAAGGGGGAGGGATGGCAGGCGGCAGTGGCTTCTCCATCTCCTTCTGGATCCCCACCGCGGTGCTGACGGTCGCCCTGCTGATCAAGCTGCCCACGATCATCCGGCTGTGGAAGGACCCGCTGCTGCGGGCCGTGGGCGGGCTGCTGCTGCTCGCCTGTTCGGTGTTCGTGTTCGTGGCGCCGTCGACGATCGCCTGGACCAACCGGGTCACCGGCGTGCCGAACATCTCCGCGCCCTGGGTGTACTCGCTGCTCACCGCGTTCTGCGGGTCCTGTCTGCTGCTGATCATCGCCTGGCGCAACGGCCTGTCCGACCGCTCGGCCGGGACCCGGCGCGCCATGCGGTGGGTGGTCCTCGGGTACACGGGCGTGATCGTGCTGCTGTGGGTGCTGTTCGCGCTGGCGGACGCGCCCGTGGAACGGATCACCGACCTCGACACCTACTACGCCAACACGCCGTACATGCGCGAGATGATCGTGCTGTATCTGCTCGCGCACGCCGTGGCGGTGCTGATCACGTCCCGGCTGCTGTGGAACTGGGTGCGCACCGACGGGCTGGACGCCTGGCTGCGCTGGGGGCTGACGTTCCTCGGCGCGGGCTACGGGCTGAACCTCATCTTCGACGTGTCCAAGTCGGCTGCCGTCGCGGCCCGTTGGACGGGTCACGACCTCGACGTGCTGAGCACCGGGGTGGCACCGCCGGTGGCCTGTCTGTCGGCGATCGCGATCGCGGTCGGCTTCATCCTGCCGCACGTCGGCCAGTACCTGCACGACCGCTGGCGGCTCCGGCTCGCCCACCGCGAGCTGCGGCCGCTGTACCTGCTGACCCGCTCCGTCGCCGGCGGCGGCGTGCCCCGGCTGCCGCGCGGCACGGCCGAACTGCGCCTGACCCGCCGCGAGACGTTCATCCGTGACGTGCTGCTGCCGCTGGCCCGGCACATCGACGTGGAGTTGCGCGGACGGGCCTACGACGCCGCCCGCGCCCTCGGGTTCCCGCCGCGGCGGGCCGAGGCGCTGGCCGCCGCGGTGGCGATCCTGGACGCCGTCGAGGGCTCCCGGGGGCGGCCGGACGGGGACGGCAGCGCCGACGACGCGGACGCCACCGATCTGCTCCGGGGGATCGCGGCCGTGTCGCGGGAGCTGCGCAGACCCGACGACATCGACGCGGTACGCGCCCGCGCGGCGGCGCCGGCGGGTGCGCGGGCGGGCGGGCCGCCGATTTCCGCACCGGAGGTGGGGTAGCTGAAGCGGGGTCTTTCCCGGCATATTTCGACGGTGCGTACGAAGCGGGAGATGCGCCGGCTCGCCGGCACGCTCATCGATCCCATCCGGATCCCGATCCCGGCCGACCCCGGGGACCTCTTCGACGCGCTCGTGGAGTCGGTCAGCCAGTGGCGGGGCCGGGAGGTCGTCGTGCACCGGCGGGTGTTCCCGCCGCACACCGCCAGCGGGCTGTGGCTGGACGGGCGTACCCACGACGACGTCGTCATCGACAAACGGGCCGCCGCCTGGCACCAGATAGTGATCTTCTGTCACGAGGTGTGGCACATGCACCGGCAGGGAACGGACGGCACGGACGCGGGAGTCGACGGCGCGGGCCCCCGACTCGTCGCGGCACGCACCGACTTCAGCCTCGCCGACGAGCAGGAGGCCGACCAGTTCGGCATGCTGATGGGCCGTCGGCTGCGCACCTGGCTGGAAGCACCGGCCGACTCCGTGTACGCCGCCGACAGCAACGGCACCCACGATCTGTCCGGGCGCATCGGAGCCGCCCTCAACTACCGCGGGACACGAGGATGAGCGGTCTGATCAACTATGTGAGCTGCGGGGTGCTGTGGCTGGGCCTGGTGATCAAGGCCCCCGACCTGATGCGGCACCGCGGCGACCCCTATCTGCGGGCCATCTGTGTGGTGCTGGGCCTGGCCGGCGCCTGCTTCTTCCTGGGCGCCCCGCCGACGGTCGGCGCCGTCAACCGGATCAGCGGCGTGCCGAACCTCGCCGCCCCGCTGACGTACGCGTCGATCACCGCGTACAGCGCCGCCGCGCTGATCCTGATCGTGTACTGGCGGGGCGGTCCGCACGTGCACCGCACCACCCGTCGCTGGGTGGTGGCGTACACCTGCGTCCTGGTCGGCATCGCCGGGACGTTCGCGCTCGGCGACGCGCCCGTGGAACGCCGTACCGACCTGGACACCTACTACGCGACGACGCCGTTCGTCGCCGAGATGATCGTGCTCTACCTGGCCGGGCACCTCGTCGCCGCGGTCGTGACCACGGTGTCGTCCCTGAGCTGGGCCCGCCAGGTGCGCGGCTGGCTGCGCGCGGGCCTGGTGACGCTCGGCCTCGGCACGCTGTGCAACGCCGGCTACAGCGTGAGCAAGCTCGCCGCGGTGGCGGCCCGCTGGAGCGGGCGCGACTGGTCGGGGCTGAGCACCACCGTCTCGCCGGCGGCCGCCGGCCTGGGCGCCCTGACCACGGTCACCGGCGTCCTGATCCCGCTGCTCGGCCCCCGGCTGACCCAGTGGCACAGCTCCCGGCGGGCGTACGCGCGGCTCGAACCGCTGGAGCGGGAACTCGACGACGTCCTCACCCGACGCGCACTGCGGCTGCCCCGGCCCCGCTGGTCCTCCCCCACCACCCGGCTGATCTGGCGCCGGACCAGCATCCACAACGCGCTCGGTCACCTGGACGCGCTCTTCGACCGGGGTCTGTACGACCGCACCCGCGAGGCCGCGCTGGCGGACACCGGTGGCGATCCCGAGCAGGCCGAGGCCGTCGCCTGGGCCGCCGTCATCACGGTCGCCGTACGGGAGGAGGAGCACCGGGCCGGACCGCTCGCGCAGGCCGCCGGGACCGACTGGATCGCGGACCGCACGCCCGGCCCGGACGCGCTCGTGCGGATCGCCGACGCGCTCGCCTCCTCGCCGCTCGTCGCGGCGGCCCGCGTGTGCGGCGCGACCACCTCGGGCAGCGCATGAACGTCGTCCTCTACGTCGCCGCCGTCGGCCTCGCGCTGTCCGGCGCGGTGCTGTTCCGGCGACCGCGCGCGGGAGTACGGGCCGTGCGCAACCCGCTGACCGTGTCGACGTGCGCGACCCTCGCCCTCGCCTCGCTCGTCCTCGTCTGCTCGGCCCCGCTGACCCTGGCCGCCGTCAACGACCTCACCGGCGTCCCCAACTTCGGCGCCCCGCTCACCTACGGCATGCTCTCCGCCTACAGCTGCTCGCTGTTCGTCCTGCTGATCAACTGGCGCGGCGGGCCCCGCGAGCGGATCCGGCGCATGGTGCTGCGGGCCGTCGCCGCCTACACGGCGCTGATCGTCACCCTCGTCACGCTGTTCACGCTGGCGGACGCGCCCGTGGAGCGGCTCACCGACCTCGACACCTACTACGCCGACACGCCGTACATGCGCGAGATGATCGTGCTCTATCTGGCCGGGCACAGCGTCGCCACCGTCGGGCTGTGCGCGGTGGGCGTCAAGTGGGGGCGCGAGGTCACCGGGCTGCTGCGGACCGGACTGCGGCTGATCCTGATCGGTTCGATGCTCGACCTGGTGGGCTTCCAGCTCACCAAGTACACGGCTGTCGTGGCACGTTGGGCGGGCCACGACCTCGACTTCCTGTCCACCGCCGTCGCCCCGCCGATGGCCTCGCTCGGCGCGCTGACCTGCTCCGTGGGGTTCGTGCTGCCCCGGCTCGGGCCCTCGGTCGCCGCGCACTGGCACAGCCTGCGCGACCTGCGGGCGCTGGGGCCGCTGTGGTCGGCGCTGCGGTTCGCCTCCACCGCGCCGCCACCGCCCGGTTCCTGGTGGCGGCTGCCGCGGGAGCGGTTGCAATGGCGCGAGGTCGCCATCCACGACGCGCTGCTGACGCTGGCCCCCTACTTCGACGACCGGGTCCGGGAACGGGCCCTCGACGGCGCCCTGCGCGCGGGCCGCACCCCGCACCGGGCGCGGGCCGCGGCGGAGGCGGCCATGCTCGCCGCCGCCGCGCGCCATGCCGCCGCGCGGTCGCGGCCCTTCGACGCGCCGAGCGGGTACCGGCTGCGGGCCACCAGGGCCTCCGGGACCAGCGGGCTGGCCGAACTGGTGGAGCTGGCTCAGGAGTTCACCCGATCAACACCTGTCACCGCGGTATGTGAAGGTACGGTGACCGCGACCCCCGACCGACCCTGAGGAGCCCCATGACGCGCAGAGCTGTCGTCATCGGCGCCGGCCTGGCCGGCATGCTGGCCGCGGCCGCGCTGTCCACCGGCGTGGACGAAGTGATCGTGCTGGAGCGCGACGAGCTGCCCGAAGGACCCGCCCACCGCAAGGGTCTGCCGCAGGGCCGCCACTCCCACGTGCTGATGGCCGGCGGCCTGGCGGCGATGGAGGAGGTCGTGCCGGGCGTGAGCATACGCAAGCAGCTCCTCGCCGCGGGCGCCCACGAACTGTCCCTGGGCCGGGACATGCTGGCGCTCACCCCCGAGGGCTGGTTCCGGCGCTGGCAGGACGAGGGCCCCCGGCTGATCGCGTGCAGCCGCGCGCTGCTGGACTGGGTGGTGCGGGTCGCCGTGGCGGCGGACCCGCGGGTGGTGATCCGCCGGGGCCGGGCCGTCGGCCTGCTGGGCGACGCGGGCCGGGTGAGCGGCGTACGCGTGGCCGCCGAGGGCGCCGAGGACGTCGGCGAGCACGACCTCGCCGCGGACCTCGTCGTCGACACGAGCGGCCGCGGGTCACGGGTGGTGCACTGGCTGGGCGGGCTGGGGGTGACCGGCGTCCGGGAACGGACCGTGGACACGGGCCTGGTCAACGCCACCCGCGTGTACCGCGCCCCCGAGGGCGCCGAACGCTTCCCCATGACGGTCCTCCAGGCCGACCCGTACGCGTCCCGGCCGGGCCGCAGCGGGATGATCCTGCCGATCGAGGGCGGCCGCTGGATGGTCAGCCTCGGCGGCACACGCGGCGGCGAACCGCCCGCCGATCCGGAGGGCTTCCTGCGTTACGCCCTCGACCTGCCCCACCCCGTGGTCAGCAGGCTGATCTCCCGGGCCGAACCCCTCACCGACGTGTACCTCAGCCGCAGTACCCGCAACGACCGCCGGTACCTGGAGAAGGTCCGCGACTGGCCCGAGGGCCTGGTCGTGCTCGGCGACGCGCTGGCCACCTTCAACCCGGCGTACGGGCAGGGCATGACGGTGGCGGCGCTCGGCGCCCGGGTGCTGAGCCGGGAACTGACGGACGGTGGCATCGGCGGCGCCGGGCTGGCCCGCCGGGTGCAGCGCGGGGCCGCCCGGCCGGTCGACGCGGCCTGGGCGGCGGCCGTCGGCCAGGACGTCTGGTACCCGCAGACCCGCGGCGCCCGGCCCGGCGCGGGCGACCGCGTGCTCACCCGCTTCACCCGCCGACTGACCCTGGCGGCGACCGGCTCCCACGGCGCGGCATCGGCCCTGTGGGACGTGACGAGTCTGCTGACGGGCCCCGAACGCCTGCTCCGGCCGACCGCCCTCCTGGCGATCCTCAACGGTCCCCTGCTGCCACCGCTGTCGGGCCCGCCGCTGACCCACGAGGAGCGACGGCTGGTGGAGGCGGCGGGCTGAGCACGACGAACCGGCCCGCCCCGACCCACGACAGACTGCGGACTGCGGACTGCGGGGCCAGGTCGGTCCGCGACCGGCTGCGGGCCCCGGGCCGGGTGGGCTCGCCACCGGCTGCGGACTGCGGGCCAAGTCGGCACGCGACCGGCTGAGCACTGCGGGCCAAGCCGGCCCACGAACGGCTGCGGGCCCCGGGCCGGATCGGCCCACGACCGGCTGAGCACTGCGGGCCAAGCCGGCCCACGAACGGCTGCGGGCCCCGGGCCGGGTGGGCTCGCCACCGGCTGAGCACTGCGGGCCAAGCCGGCCCACGAACGGCTGCGGGCCCCGGGCCGGATCGGCCCACGACCGGCTGAGCACTGCGGGCCGAGCCGACCCGCGACCGGTTGCGGACTGCAGGGCCAAGTCCGCACGCGACCGGCTGCGGGCCGAGGACGGGCGGGCCCGGGGCCCGGCCCGTCCCGGGTCAGCCCGTGAACGTCGGCTGTGGCCGGCCCTCGCCCGCTCCCGGGATCACCAGCAGGCAGCCCGCGAGCGCCGACGGTGCCGACAGGCCCGTACGGGCCGTGGTGACGTAGAGGTCCCTGAGGTCCGGGCCGCCGAAGGCGCAGGCCGTGATGCGCGGGGTCGGCAGGGTGATCACCCGGTCGAGGGTGCCGGACGGGGTGTAGCGGCGGACCGCGCCGCCGTCCCAGAGGGCCACCCACACACAGCCGTCGGCGTCGACCGTGAGGCCGTCCGGGAAGCCTGCGCCCGCCTCGATCTCCGCCAGCGTGCGGCGGTTCGTGATCCGGCCGCCGTCGTGGTCGAAGACGTCGATCCGGCGGGTCGGGCTGTCGACGTAGTACATCAGGCGGCCGTCGGGGCTCCAGCCGGTGCCGTTGCTGACCGTCACGTCGTCGAGGACCGTCTCGACCGTGCCGTCGCCGGCTATCCGGGACAGCGTGCCGCCGCCCGCGGCCTCGTCGTAGCGCATCGTGCCGACCCACAGCGAGCCGTCGGGGGCGACGGCGGCGTCGTTCGCGCGGCGGCCGGGCACGGGGTCGTGGTGCAGCCAGCCGAGGGTGCCGTCCGGGTCGAGCAGGGCGACGCCGTCCCGGAGGTTCAGCACCAGTCCGCCGGCCGCGCGGGGCTTGACCGCGCCGACGTGCTGCGGGGTCGTACGGACCGTGCGGCGGCCGGAGGCGGGGTCGTAGGTGTGGATCCGCGAGCCCAGGATGTCCAGCCAGATCAGCCGGCCGGCCGCCGCGTCCCAGGTCGGGCCCTCGCCGAGCGTCGCCTCCGCCCGGACCGCCACCTCGTACGCCGTCACGCCACGCTCCGGTGGCCCAGGCGCTCCGACAGCTCCACGGCACCCTTGGCGGCGAGCTGTTCCAGCTCCGCCAGGCGCTCGTCGCTCCAGCGGATCATCGGCACGGAGATGGACAGCGCGGCCACCACCCGCCCGGTCCGGTCGCGCACCGGCGCGGCCACACAGCTCACGTCCGGGTTGGACTCGCGGCTCTCCACCGCGACCCCGCGCCGGCGGATCTCCGCCAGGGCCTCGCGCAGCGCGGCCGGGGAGGTGATGCTGTTCGGGGTCATCGCGACGAGGTCGGCGTCCTCGGGCACGCGCGAGTCGAGCTCGGCGTCGGGCAGCGAGGCCAGCAGCATCTTGCCGACGGAGGTGCAGTGGGCGGGCAGCCGACGGCCGGCGGCGGACACCATGCGCACGGCGTGCGTGGAGTCGACCTTGGCGATGTAGATGACGTCGGTGCCCTCCAGGATCGCCACGTGCACGGTCTCGTCGCACGTCTCGGCGACCGACCGCGCGACCTGCTGCCCCTCGGCGGCGAGGTCGAGCTGCTCGGCGTACCGGCTGCCGAGCTGGTACGGACGCACCCCGAGCCGGTAGCGTCCGGGCTGACCGGGCACCGGCACGATGTACTGGCGGGCGGCGAGCGTGGTGACCAGCTCGTGCACGGTGGTACGGGGCAGCTGGAGCCTGCGCACGACGTCGGGGGCGGAGAGCGTCCCGTCCCCGTCGAGGAAGAGCTCCAGAATGTCGAGAGCCCGGGTCACGGCAGGTACGAGTCGTCCCACGACCGGCCCCCTCCCTTGATTCACTAGGTGACGGTGTTCACGGTATTCACGGTGTTCACGGTGTTCACAACGGTGTTCACGACAGTGCTCTGCCAGTGTTCACGATCGACGTTCGATATTTCAACAGTCGATCGGGATTGCGAACATAGGCTAGTCATAGTGGGGTTCCGCGGGCAATGGCCGGGGCTCCCGGGAGTGCGGGCGGTGCGCGACGATGGGTGCCATGCCGTCCCCGAAGCCCCCCGCCGGTCCCTTCACCGCCGCGGACCTCCAGCTGGTCCTGTTGCGTCGCATGGCCGACCACAACCCCGTTCTGGTGGACGACGCGCGCCGGCTGCTGGGCGCCTCGCTCACCGACATGCGGGAGGCGAACAGGCGCTGGCAGGCCATGCTGCACTCGCCCCGGGCCCGTTCCGCGGCCGCCCGCTACCGCTCGGTCCTCGGCCCGCCCGAGTCCGCCGTCGCCCGCCGGATCGGCGACCTCGACTGCGAGGCCCGGCTGTGGCCGCTGCCGCTCTGGCCCGACCTGCGCTTCGAGGTCCTCGTCGCGCCCGACGGGGTGGTGTGGAACGAGTGGCTGGTACGGGCGCCGGGCGCGCCCGCCGCCGTACCGCGCACCGTCGAGGACCTCGTCCCCTGGTCCTGCACGGTCGACGAGGCGGCCCGTGCCTTCGCCCCGGCCCGCCCGCTCCAGGGCACGGCTCCCACCCGGTGGGGACTGGCGTTCACGGCGCCCGACCGGGACGGGGCGGCGCACGAGGTCGTCGCCGAGTTCACCTGGGGACTGCTCCAGCGGACCGCGACGGCCCGGCCCGCTCCGGCGGCGCCCTGAAACGGCGCGGGCCACCGCGCGCCCGGCCCACGACGGCCCGCGGATCCGTCGCCCCGCTTCGGTGGAGCGCTCAGGCCGATGCCAGCACCGCGTCCACCACCGGGCCCACGGACCCCGGGTGCAGGAACAGGAACAGGTTCGGCTCGACGAGTTCCAGTTCCATCACCCTGGGCCGCCCGTCGTCCCCGTCCACCAGGTCCACCCGCGCGTACAGCAGCTCGGGCGCGCCCGGCACGGCGGCCAGCGCCCGTTCGGCGACCGCGAGTTCCGCGGGGGTCGCGGTCCACGGCTCCAGGCCGGGGTGCGCCACCTTGTCCGCGTCGTAGGCCGTGCCGGGCGACAGGACCGCCCGCTTGCGGCTGGCGTGCAGGAAGCGGCCGCCGACGTACAGCAGGGCCCGTTCGCCGCCGACGTCTATGCCGGTGACGTAGGGCTGCACCATGGCGGTGTGCCCCTCGTCGTGCATCCGGGCCAGGTGCCGCAGGGCGCTCTCGCGCTCCTCGGGCCTGTAACGGGCGGCGAAGCGGGCACCGGCGCCCGAGGTGGGCTTGACGACGTACTCGTGGCCGTCCGGGAGGTCCGCCGGATCGCCGGGCGCGAGGTAGCGGGTGGGGACGACGGGCACGCCGGCCGCCGCGAGCTCCCCCAGGTAGCGCTTGTCGGCGTTCCAGCGGACGACGTCGGCGGGGTTCAGCAGCCGGGTGACCGCGTCGCACCGGCGCACCCACGCCGCGAACTCGGCCGCGCGCCAGCTGTAGTCCCAGGTCGAGCGGATGACGACCAGGTCGAAGCCGCTCCAGTCGACCCCGGGGTCGTCCCAGGGCACGGCGACGGCCTGCGCCCCGGCCGCCCGCAGCGCCTCCACCAGGACCGGGAGGTCGCTGTCCTTGCCCGGCTCCGGGCCGGGGTCGTAGGTGGCGAGTGCGATGCGGGGCACGGCGGATTCCCTCCTGCGGGGGCGGACGAACCCACGCAGGCTAACCGGCGGCCGCGGCCGCGGACCAAGGTGTTTGACCTTCACCCTGGGGCAGCCCCCAGCATCGATGGCAGGAAGACCGAGGGAAACCGGACGGGATGTACATGGACCTGCTGACGATCGGCGCCTTCGCGAAGGCGTCCCGGCTGTCTCCGAAGGCGCTGCGGCTCTACGACGAACTGGAGCTGCTGCGGCCCGCGCGGGTCGACCCGGTGACCGGCTACCGCTACTACGCCCACGCGCAGTTGGAGCAGGCGCGACTGGTGGCGTGGCTGCGGCGGCTGGGGATGCCGCTGGCCGGCATCCGCCGGGTGTGCGCCCTCGACCCGGCGGCGGCCGCCGCCGAGATCCGCGCCTACTGGGCGCGGGTCGAGGCGGAGACGGCGGCCCGGCGGGACCTCGCCGTGTTCCTCGCCGACCATCTCGCCGCGACGGCGCCCGCGCCGCCGCCCAGGAAGGACACCGTCATGCTGGAACTGCGTTACTGCGCCCACTCCGACCGCGGCCGCGTCCGCCCCGCCAACCAGGACACCGCCTACGCGGGCACCCGGCTGCTGGCCGTGGCCGACGGCTACGGTCCGGCGGGCGGACCGGCGGGCCGCGCCGCCGTCACGGCGCTGACGGCCCTGGACACCGCGGAGGTGCCCGCCGGGAGCGTGCTCAACCTGCTGGAGGACGCCGTGCAGAGCGCGACCCGCGCCGTACAGGAGGTTTCCTCGACCGGTGCGACCGGTGCGGCTGGTGCGACCGGTACGACCCTCACCGCCCTGCTGTGGACCGGCTCCAAGCTGGCCCTGGTGCACATCGGGGACTCACGCGCCTATCTGCTGCGCGCGGGTGAGCTGTTCCGGATCACCCACGACCACACCCTGGTCCAGTCGATGCTCGACGAGGGCCGGCTGACGCCGGAGGAGGCCGCCGCCCACCCCCAGCGCTCCCTGCTCCTGAAGGCCCTGTCGAGCGGCGCGCCGGCGGTGCCGGACCTGCACCTGAAGGACGCGCTGCCCGGCGACCGCTATCTGCTGTGCTCCGACGGCCTGTCCGGGGTGGTCCCCGACGACCGGATACGGCAGTTGCTGTCCGACGGCACCGATCCCGACGACGCCGTACGGACCCTGGTGGACGCCGCGAACGACGCGGGCGGCCCGGACAACGTCAGCTGCGTGGTCGCCGATCTGGTGGCGGCCGAGGCCTGAACCGCGGCAGGATCGGCCGCATGTCGATCGCCGGAACGAGCGCCTACGACTCCCACGGTCACCTCCCCCCGCTCGTCGAGCGGGCCGTCGCCGCCGCCCGCGCGCACGGCTTCCCGTACTCCTGCCGGCCCGAACAGGGGCGCCTGCTCCACGCGTTGGCCGGGGGTGCCCGGGGGGTCATCGGGGAGACCGGCACGGGGTTCGGGGTCGGACTGGCCTGGCTCGCCTCGGGCGCGGGCGACGGCGTACGGCTGGTCGGCGTGGAGCGGGACCCCGGGCGGGCCCGGGTCTCCGCCGGGCTGTTCGCCCACCTGCCCGGGGTGGAGGTGCTCACCGGCGACTGGGAGCGGATCGGCGAGCGGGGGCCGTACGACCTGCTCGTGCTGGACGGCGGCGGGCAGGGGAAGGGGGACGGTCCCGCGGCGGACGTCGAGCGGCTGCTGACACCGGGCGGCACGGTGGTCGTCGACGACTTCACCCCCGCGACGACCTGGCCGCCGCTGCACGAGGACCGCCCCGACCTGCCGCGCCGCTTCTGGCTGGAGCATCCGGCGCTGCGGTCGGTGGAACTGCGGCTCGCGCCCGACCTGAGCACGGTGGTGGGCACCCGGGCGCTGCCGGCCGCGCCCGGGTGTCCGGCGCCGGGCGCCCGCGAGTGACCGACGTCAAGTCGTGGGCGGGCCTGATCCGGGGGGCCGCTGGTGTAGGAACGGAGGTGTTGTTCCCGGACGTGTTCCCTCACCACCAGGAGTGCACCGCGTGACCTCCCTCTTCCCGGCCCTGACGGACGATCCGGACGGGCGGGCCGCCCTCCGGTTCGGCGACCGCTCCCTGACGTACGCGCAACTCGCCTCGGCCGCCGGGGCCGTCGGCGGGCGGATCCGCGGGGCGGCCCGGGTGGCCGTGTGGGCGACCCCCTCGCTGGAGACGGCCGTCGCGACCGTGGGCGTGCTGCTGGCCGGTGCGGCCGCCGTGCCGCTGAACCCCAGATCCGGCGAGAAGGAACTCGACCACATCCTGTCCGACAGCGCGCCGGCCCTGGTGCTGGCCGCCCCCGGCGACGAACTCCCGCCCTCCGTGGGCGCCCTGGCACGGATCGACGTCGATGTGCGCGCGACCGGTGAACCTGTGGTCGCCGACGACGCCGACGACGCGGACGGCGGCGACCCCGCCCTGATCGTCTACACCTCCGGCACCACCGGCCCGCCCAAGGGCGCCGTCATCCCGCGCCGCGCGATCGCCGCGACCCTGGACGCGCTCGCCGACGCCTGGCGGTGGACCGGCGCCGACGTACTGGTGCACGGGCTGCCCCTGTTCCATGTGCACGGCCTGGTGCTGGGCGTCCTGGGCCCGCTGCGGCGCGGCGGCTCGCTCCGGCATCTCGGCAGGTTCGACACCGACGGTGTGGCGCGCGAGCTGACCGACGGCGCGACCATGCTGTTCGGGGTACCGACGATGTACCACCGCATCGCCGAGGCCCTGCCCGACGATCCCGCCCTGGCCGAGGCGCTGGCCGGGGCCCGGCTGCTCGTCTCGGGTTCCGCCGCGCTGCCGGTGCACGACCACGAACGGATCACGGCGGCGACCGGCCGGCGGGTGATCGAGCGGTACGGCATGACCGAGACGCTGATGAACACCAGCGTGCGGGCGGACGGCGAGGCACGGGCCGGGACCGTCGGTGTGCCGCTGCCCGGGGTCGAACTGCGGCTCGTCGAGGAGGACGGCACCCCGCTCGGCGCGTACGACGGCGAGAGCGTGGGCGAGATCCAGGTACGCGGCCCGAACCTGTTCACCGCGTACCTCAACCGGCCCGACGCCACCGCTGCCGCCTTCACCGCCGACGGCTGGTTCCGCACCGGCGACATGGCGGTGCGCGAGGCCGACGGCTACGTCCGGATCGTCGGCCGCAAGGCCACCGACCTGATCAAGAGCGGCGGTTACAAGATCGGGGCGGGCGAGATCGAGAACGCTCTGCTGGAGCATCCGGGGGTGCGCGAGGCCGCCGTCACCGGGGAGCCGGACGCCGACCTGGGCGAGCGGGTCGTCGCCTGGATCGTCCCGGCCGATCCCCAGGAGCCGCCCGGGTCCGAGGAGTTGGCGGGTCATGTGGCGGCCCGGCTGGCCCCGCACAAGCGGCCGCGCGTGGTCCGCTACCTGGACGCCCTGCCCCGCAACGACATGGGGAAGATCATGAAGCGGGCGCTGCCGTCATGACCGACGGCCGCACGGCTCGCGCCACCCTCGCGCTCGTCGCCGACGACTTCACCGAACTCCCCTACCCGGAAAGGGAGTCCGAGCCGGTCGACGGCCCGCTCGACTGGCCGGGCTACGACGCCTCCCGGGCCCGCGCGCAGGCGCGCACCGGCGAGAGCGAGTCCGTCGTCTGCGGCACCGCGCACGTCGAGGGCACCCGGGCCGTGCTGATCGCGTTCGAGTTCGGCTTCCTCGGCGGCTCGTTGGGCGTGCGCACCGGGGACCGGCTGGCGGCGGCGTACACGTATGCGCGCGAACACCGCCTGCCCGTGGTGCCGTTGGTCGCCACGGGCGGCAGCCGGATGCAGGAGGGCATGTTCGCGCTGACCCAGCTCCAGCGGGTGGCCCGGCAGTCCGCGCTCACCCGGGCGGCCGGTCTCGCGCAGGTCGCCGTATTGCGGGACCCGACCACGGGCGGCGGCTGGGCCACGCTGGGCGCGGGCGCGGACGTGGTCCTCGCGCTGCCCGGCGCGCAGGTCGGCTTCGCGGGGTCCCGGGTGCGGCCGCCGGACGCCGACCCGGCCGCGTACACGGCGGAGGCGCAGGTGGCGGCGGGCGCCGCCGACGCGGTGGTGGCGCCCGAGGAGCTGCGCGGGGTGCTCGGACGGTGGCTGCGGCTGCTGACGGCGCCGTCGGCCGGGGCGGCACCCGTGCCGCGGGCGCTGGGCTCGGCGGACCTCCCGGCGACCGGCTGGGAGGCGGTGCGGCGGGCCCGCGCGGCCGGGCGTCCGCGGGCCGCGAGCTATCTGGACGCCTACTTCACGCAGCGGGTCGCGCTCGGCGGGGACCGCTGCGGCGGCCGGGACGCGGGCATGCTGTGCGGCTTCGGCGAGCACCGGGGGCGGACCGTCGCCTACGCCGCCCAGGCAGGCACGGCGACCCGTCCGGCCGGTTACCGCACCGCCGCCCGGCTGGTCCGGCTCGCGGACCGGCTCGGCATACCGGTGCTGACCCTGGTGGACACCCCGGGCGCGGCCAACGACGCCGAGGCCGAGGCGCAGGGGGCGGGCGCCGCGATCGCCGACCTGTTCGGCGCGGTGGCCGCCGCCCGTACGCCGGTCACCACGCTGGTGATCGGCGAGGGCGGCTCCGGCGGCGCGTTGGCGCTGGCCGCGCCCGGCAACACCTGGGCGGTGCCGGACAGCTACTTCTCGGTCATCGCGCCCGAACCGGCGGCCGCCATCCTCAAACGGCCGCCCCAGGACGCCGAGGCGACCGCGAACCAGCTCCGCATCCGCCCCCAGGACCTGGTGGAGCTGGGCGTGATCCGGGGCGTGGTGACGCGCGAGTAGGCCGCGGCCCGCCCGCACGGGCACCCCGCCCGCACAAACGCCCCGCCCGGCACCTCCCCGCCCGCACGGACGCCCCGCCCGACACCTCCCCGCACCCCTGAACCCTCCCGAAGCCCGCCGACGCGCGGTAGGCGTACCGAGAACCCCCCGTTCGGCGGCACCCCGCCCGGCCCCCTCCAGCAGGCGACCCCCGCCCGGCCCGGAAACGATGCGAGAGAAGGCCCGCCGCCCGGCCGGCCCCCCGGCCCCGCGCTCACGGGAGGATCTGCCATGACCGCCAGTCTGGAGCAGTTGCGCCGCTGCCACTTCGCCGTCGACCTGGGCGCGGCGAGGACGCGGGTGTACGTGAAGGGGGCGGGGCTCGTCGTCGACCAGCCGTCCACCGCCGCCGTGAACACCCGCACCGGCGCACTCATAGCGGTCGGTGAGTTCGCCGAGAAGATGACGGGCCGCACCCCGCACTACATCCGCGTCGTGCGCCCGGTGTCCGGCGGCACGGTCGTCGACATCGACATGGCGCAGCGCATGCTGCGTCACCTGCTCGGCGACAAGATCCGCCGCAGTCTGCGCCGCAAGCCCCGGCTGCGCGCCGCCGCCTGCACCCCGCACGACGCCGACCCGCTGGCGCAGCGCGCGACGATCGAGACGCTGGTCGGCCTCGGCGCGCGCCGCGTCGAGCTCGTCGACACGCTCATCGCCGCCGCCGTCGGCTGCGGGCTGCCCGTCGAGCGGCCGGAAGCCACCATGATCATGGTGTGCGGTGCCGCCGCCACCCAGGTCGCGGTCCTCTCCCTCGGCTCGATCGTGACCGCCGAACGGATCCCGGTGGGCGGCGAGGCGGTGGACCACGCGATCGTCCAGCACCTGCGGCACGCGCACGAGTTGATGCTGCCCAGCCAGTCCGTGCGGCCGCTCCAGCTCGCCCTGTCCGTGGACGGCCTCGACGCGCCCGCGCTCATGTCCACCGAGATCCACGGCCGGGACGTGGCCACCGGGCTCCCCCGCTCCGTACGGGTCGACACCGCCGCCGTCCGCGACGCGATCGAGACCCCGCTGACCGCCGTGCTCGACGGTATCGGGCGGGTCCTGCGGGAGTGCCCGCCCGATCTGGTGGCCGACCTGGCCGAGCGCGGGATCACGATGGTCGGCGGCTCCGCCCAGCTCCCCGGACTCGACCGGATGCTGCGGCAGGCCACCGGGATGCCGGTGAACATCGCCGAGCGGCCCGACGTGTGTGCCGTGCAGGGGCTCGGCGCCATGCTGGAGGGCCGGATCGAACCGCTGACCCTGAACCCGCTGGCCGCCTGACCCGAGGGGCGGCAGCGCCATGGCCGACGCGCGCGTACCGGACCTGCCGCCCCTGCTCGACGCCGTCCTCGGCGTCGGCGCCGACCTCGAACTGCGCACCACGCTCCAGCACATCGTGGACGCCGCCGCCGGGCTGACCGGCGCCCGCCGCGCGGCCGTCGGCACCACGGGGCCGGGTCCGGAACGGCTCGTGGAGGTCCGTGGCGCGGACCGGCCCGGACAGCCGGAGACCGACCTGCCCGGACCACCCGGCGCGGATCGACCCGCACGGCCGGACGGACCCGGCGCCCGGCCCGGCACCCTGGAGGTACCCATCCGGGTCGGCGAGGAGGTGTTCGGACGGCTGTACGTGGCCGAGAAGCGCACCGGGGGCCCGTTCACCACCGAGGACGAGTTGCTGCTGCGGACCCTCGCCGCCCAGGCGGGCATCGCGATCGGCAACGCACGCCTGTACGAGACGGCCCGCCGGCGCGAACGCTGGATCGAGGGCGCGGCGGCTGTGACGAACGCCCTGCTCACCGGCGATCCGGCCGCCGACGCGCTGCTGACGGTCGCCGACCGGGCCCGGGTCCTCGCCGACGCCGCCGCCGGTGTCGTCCTCCAGCCCACCGCGCCGGGCGGCATGGAGGTCGTGACCGCCTCGACGCCCGACGACCCGGGCGCGCTGGTCGGGACCACGATCGAGCCGGGCCATCCGGTGCTCGCCCGGCTCCTGGGCGGGGAACCGGTGTTCGTCGACGACCCGGCGGGCGACCCGCGGACGGCGACACCCGTCGGGCGCGGCTTCGGCCCGAGCATGATGCTGCCGCTCCAGGCCGGCGGGCGGCTGATCGGCACCCTCGCCCTGCCCCGGCGGCGCGGCGAGCAGCCGTACACCCCCGAGGAACGGCTGCTGGCGACGCAGTTCGCCTCCCAGGCGGCCCTCGCCCTGGTCCTCGCCGACGCCCGGCGCGGCCGGGAGCGCCTCGCGGTCTACGAGGACCGCGACCGGATCGCCCGGGACCTGCACGACCTCGTCGTCCAACGGCTGTTCGCCACCGGCATGATGGTCCAGGCCGCCCGGCGCCGCAGCGACACCGGGGAGGTCGGGGAGGCCCTGGGCCGGGCCGAGGACGAACTGGAGTCGACGATCGAGGAGGTGCGCACGGCCATCCTCACCCTGCAGCAGCCGCCCGCCGAGGCTCCCGCCACGGTCCGCGGCAGGGTGCTGCGGGAGGTGGCGGGCCTCGCCGCCGTACTCGGCCGACCGCCGTCCGTCCGCTTCACCGGGGCCGTCGACAGCCGGGTCCCGGACCGGGCCGCCGGTCATCTGCTGGCCGCCCTGCGCCGCGCCCTGGCCGCCACCGCACGCCGTACCGCGGTCTCCCGCGTCGAGATCACCGTCGACGTCACGGCAACGCTGCCGGACGGCCGCGAGGGCGTACGCCTGACGGTCCACGACGACGGCACCCCGGACGACGGCACCCCGGCGCCGGACGGCGACACCGACGGCCACGGCGGTGGCGACGGGGGCAGCGACGGTGGCGGTGGCGGCAGCGACGGTGGCGGTGGCGGTGGCGGTGGCGGTGGCGGTACGACGGTGATCTGGCAGTCGCCGTTGTGAGCACAGCCCGTCGGCGAGCGCGGACGGGCTGCCGGCAGTCGACCGGCCGTCAGTAGGGCAGGATCCGGCCCGAGGGCGTCCTGCGGTCGATCTGTTCGTCCCGCGGGGAGGCGGGCCGACGGCTGACACGGACACGAACCCGGGCCTGACGATTCATGACGCCTCCTCGTGCTGCGCATCCGGTACGGAACCCATGCCCCGTACCCGGCTCCTCCACCCTCGCGACCTCGACGGTGAAGCACATCGTGCCCACACGGACACCGCTCATGCACGGAGAACGGGAATCCTCGGCGGCGGCCCGCGCCCGCAGCCCGGAGCCCTACCGCGTCGCGCGCTGATCGGGCCTCAACATCACCGCAGGTGAGGCGACTCGACACTGAATGTCAGCGGCTGGACCCGCAGATTTAACGACGTACCCCTTGATACGCCCTTTCTACGCGCGTAACCTCAGCCGACGCATGGCCCCAGACAGCCGTATCGCAGCTCATGTGCCGCTAGTGCAGCGGACGTTGAAGGAGAGTCACCCTCGTGCCGATTCACAGACCCAGCGCAACGCGCGTAGCCGGCGCCGCATTCGTGGCCGCGACCGCCACCGCGGCCGTCGTCGTGGCACCGCTGCCCGCCGCCTACGCCACGCCGTCGACGACTGCGGTGATATCGGAGGCGTACGGCGGCGGCGGCAACTCCGGGGCCACGCTGACGAACGACTTCGTGGAGTTGGCCAACCGCTCGACGACCGCGTACCCGCTCGACGGATACAGCGTCCAGTACCTGCCGGGCTCCGCGTCCGCGAGCTCGCTCTGGCAGGTCACACCCCTCACCGGCTCGCTCGCCCCCGGCGGCAGCTACCTGGTCGGCGAGGGCGCGGGCACCGGCGGCACCGCCGCGCTGCCGGCCCCCGACGCGACCGGCAGCATCGCCATGGCCGCGGGCAGCGGCACCGTGGCCCTGGTCAAGGGCACCACGGCGCTGACCTGCAAGACGGCCGCCGACTGCACCGGCAACCCCGATGTCGTCGACCTCCTCGGCTACGGCACCGCCGTCGTCCGCGAGGGCTCCGCCGCGCCCGCCGCGACCAACACCGCCTCCGTGTCCCGGTCCGCCTCGCTGGCCGACACCGACGACAACTCCGCGGACTTCACCGCCGGTACGCCCACCCCGACCAACAGCGCGGGCCAGACCGCGGGCGGCGACGGCGGCAGCGGCGGCTCCGGCGGGCCGACCGCGCCCGGCGCGTTCCGCATCCACGACATCCAGGGCACCACCCGGGTCTCGCCCCTCAAGGGCCAGAGCGTGGTGGGCGTGCCCGGCGTCGTCACCGCCGTGCGCACCACCGGCAGCAAGGGCTACTGGATCCAGGACCCGACCCCGGACGCCGACCCGGCCACCAGCGAGGGCCTGTTCGTCTTCACCGGCTCCGCCGCCCCGACCGTCTCGGTCGGCGATTCGGTGCTGGTCAGCGGCAAGGTCACGGAGTACTACCCGGGCACCGGCACGCAGTCGGTCACCGAGCTCGGCAGCCCGGTCTCCACCACCCTGTCCGGCGGCAACGCCCTGCCGGACGCGGTCGTCCTCGACGACTCGACCGTCCCGGACACGTACACGCCCACCGCGGGCGGCGGCAGCATCGAGGCCCTGCCCCTCCGGCCGGCCGTCTACTCGCAGGACTTCTACGAGTCGATCGAGGGCATGCGCGCCTCGGTCAGCGACGCCCGCGTGGTCGGCGCGACCAACAGCTACGGCGAGATGTTCGTCACCGCCAAGCCCGACGAGCGCCCCACCCCGCGCGGCGGCACCGTCTACGGCGCCTACGACCAGCAGAACACCGGCCGGATCGAGATAGCCGCGGCCGACGGCTCCACCCCGACCCTCAACGTCGGCGACGAGCTGGCCGGCACCACCACGGGGCCGGTCGACTACGCCTCCTTCGGCGGCTACCTGCTCGCCCCGACCGCCGCCACCACCGGCACGGCCGTCGACAACGGCCTCAAGCCGGAGGTCACGCGCCGCCAGAAGGGCAACGAACTCGCCCTGGCCACCTACAACGTGGAGAACCTCGACCCGACCGACGGCGACGACAAGTTCACCCGTCTCGCCAAGGGCGTCGTCACCAACCTCTCCTCGCCCGACATCGTCACCCTGGAGGAGATCCAGGACGACAACGGCGCCACCGACGACGGCACCGTCTCCGCCGAGGCGACGCTGACCAAGTTCACCGCGGCGATCCGGGCGGCCGGCGGCCCGAAGTACTCCTGGCGCTACGTCAACCCCGTCAACGACAAGGACGGCGGCGAGCCCGGCGGCAACATCCGCCAGGTGTTCCTCTTCAACCCCAAGCGGGTCTCCTTCGTGGACCGCGCCTCCGCCACCGACGTCTCCACCACCGCCGTCTCCGTGGTGAAGGACCGGTGGACGCACGAGGCCCACCTCTCCGCCTCGCCCGGCCGCATCAACCCCGCCAGCACGGCGTGGAACAGCAGCCGCAAGCCGCTGGTGGGCGAGTTCAGGTTCCAGGGCCGGACGGTCTTCGTGATCGCCAACCACTTCAACTCCAAGGGCGGCGACGACCCGATGCACGGCCGTTTCCAGGAGCCCAGCCGCTCCTCGGAGACGCAGCGGGGGCTCCAGGCGCAGGAGGAGAACGCCTTCGTCGACTCCCTCCTCGCCGCCGACCCCAGGGCGCGGATCGTGGCCCTCGGCGACCTCAACGACTACGAGTTCTCCGACGCGGTCAAGACCCTGACGGACAACGGGGACGTCCTCACGGACCTCATCAACACCCTGCCCGCCGACCAGCGTTACAGCTACGTCTACGACGGCAACAGCCAGACCCTCGACCACATCCTGACCAGCCCCTCGGTCACGCACTACGACTACGACGTCGTCCACATCAACTCCGAGTTCGCCGACCAGGCGAGCGACCACGACCCCCAGGTGGTCCGGATCGACGTGAACAAGTGCGGCAGCAAGGCCTACGAGCCCAAGCCGGGCACGCACAAGTAGGTCCCGACCGCCTCTTCCTCCCGAGCCCTCCGTCCGCGCCCCACCGCTGGACGGGGGGCTCGGGCGTGTGCGCACGACCGCGTACCGCAATGCCGCAATACCGCAATGCCGCAATACCGTATGACGACGGCGACGATCACGGATTCACCGGTACCCGTCCCCGCCCGTCGCGTCGATTCCTAGCTTGGACCCCCGAGACAGCCGGGCGGGCCGCTCCCTCCGGAACGGACCCGCGCGCTCGCACAGACGCTCTGGTCAGGGGGATGCCGTGAAGACCTCACGACACGCGTACGACGCCGAAGTGGCGGAACTGGCACGGGGGATGCTCGAACGGGCCGCCCTCGTGGCACCGGAACAGGTCGCCGCCGAACGCCGGGCGTTCGCCATGATGTGCATGGCCTACTTCGCGGATCCCCGGCGGGCACCGGCACCGCGCCCGGCGGCGAACGGCGCCGGGCCACCGGGTCCCGGCCTGCCCGGCACGCACGAGCTGCTCACGCCGGTCCTGGTGGCGGCCGCCGCCGCGGTGCTGACGCATCTGGCGGACAGGGCGGCCACCGCCTCGCGGGAGCTGGTCCGCCGGATGCTCCACCGGACCCCCGGCGAGGACGGACCGCCGGCCGCCGCCCCGGCCGCGGACGATCCGCCCGGGGCCCGGATCGACGAGGAGCAGTGGCGGGAGGTACGGCGGATCGTGACCCGCACCCTGATGCGCCACGGCGGGATGCCCCAGGACCGGGCGGAACTGATGGCGGCCGCGGTGGTGGGCGACGGGCCGACCGGACCGGCCCCGGGGTGACCGACGGCACCGGGGCGGCGGTCGCCGTCCCGACCTCCGGCACCGTCGCGCACCGGCAGACGCCCACCAAGGTGCGACCCTTGAACGTCGCTGTTCAGAGGGTTGCCGACAGGCGCTCCTGCTCGCTGGAGGACCGCACTGAGTACCACCGTCGTCTACGAGGCCGTCTCGGTCGTGCTGCTGCTGGCCGTGCTGGCGTTCGCCGTCGTGCGCCCGCGCGGCTGGCCGGAGGCGGCGGCCGCCGTACCCGCGGCCGTACTGGTCATGCTGGTCGGGGCCGTGTCGCCGCACGCCGCCTGGGCGCAGACGCGCAGCCTGCTGCCGGTCGTCGGTTTCCTCGCCCTGATCCTCGTACTGGCGCAACTGTGCGCGGACGAGGGGCTGTTCGAGGCGGCCGGGGCGGCGGTCGCCCGCTGGTGCGGCAGCGGCGCGGGCCGGCTGCTGACCGGGGTGTTCGCGGTCGCCTCCGTGACCACGGCGGTCCTCAGCCTGGACGCGACGGTGGTCCTGCTCACCCCGGTCGTCTTCGCGACCGCGGCCCGGACCGGCGCCCGCGCGCGTCCCCATGTGTTCGCGACCGCCCATCTCGCGAACTCCGCGTCCCTGCTGCTGCCGGTGTCCAACCTGACCAACCTGCTGGCGTTCTCCGCGAGCGGACTGACCTTCACCCGGTTCGCGTCGCTGATGGCGCTGCCGTGGCTGGCCGCGATCGTCGTGGAGTACGCCGTCTTCCGCGTCTTCTTCCGCACCGACCTGGCCGCCGGCACCACGCCCGGCGCCCCGCAGCCGAGCCCCGAACTCCCGGTCCTCACCCTCGTGGTGCTGGCCCTGACCCTGGCCGGCTTCGTGCTGGCGTCCTTCGCCGGACTCGACCCGGCGTGGGCGGCGCTCGCCGGCGTGCTCGTCCTCGGCGGCCGCGCGCTGCTGCGGCGCCGCACCACGCCCCGGGAACTGGTCGGCGCGGCCGCCCCGCTGTTCTGCCTGTTCGTACTGGCCCTGGGCGTCGTGGTGCAGGCGGTCGTCGACAACGGCCTGGACACCGGGCTCGGCAGGCTGCTGCCCGGCGGGGACTCCCTGACCGAACTGCTCGTGGTGGCCGTGGTGGCCGCGGTCCTCGCCAACCTGATCAACAACCTGCCCGCCGTCCTGGCCCTGCTGCCCCTGGTGGCACCCCACGGTCCCGGACCGGTCCTCGCGGTCCTGATCGGCGTGAACCTCGGCCCCAACCTGACCTACGTCGGTTCCCTCGCCACGCTGTTGTGGCGGCGCATCCTGCACACCCACGGCACCCGGGCGGAGCTCGGCCCGTTCACCCGGCTCGGTCTGCTGACCGTACCGGCCACGCTTCTTGCCTCCACCCTGGCCCTGTGGGGGATGCTGCACACCATCGGCACCTGAAACCGCCCCTTACGCTCCCGGAGCCGCCCCATGAGCGTCATCGTCTGGATCACCGAGGGCACCTGGCCCGCCTGCGTCGAGGCCGCCCTCGCCCGCACGGTCCCCGACGAGGAGATCGTGCTGCTGTACGTGAACGACGACGCGCTCGCCGAGACCGCCCACGGCGCCTTCGCCGGCCTGCTGGGACGAGGCCACCGGGAACGCGACCCGGGCACCCGGCTGGAACACCTCGCCGCCGCCTCGGCCCACCGGTTGCTCCAGGACGCCGCCGATCGTCTCGGGCGCGACTGCGTCCGCATGGAGCGCGCCGGACGCGTCGAGCGCGAGGTCGTCCTCGCTGCCCAGGGCGCCGATCTGCTGATCCTGGCCCGGGACGGCGACCGCACCCGGCTCGGTCCGCACAGCCTCGGCCCCGCCACCCGCTTCGTCGTCGACCACGCCCCGTGCCCCGTGCTGCTGGTCTGGCCCGGCGAGGCCCCGCGCACGACACTGCCTCCCCCGCCCCCGCCGGGCCACCACCACTGACCCGGCGCCCCGGGGCGCGACTCGAGTTGACTCGACCGGCACGCGGGCCAAGGATCGGAAGCGGACCGACTCTCGACACATGAGCGGGCGATCCGGACCCGCCCTCGCAGGAGGAGGCAGGTCCATGCGAGGAAGAATCCAGGCAGTCGCAGTCCTGGCAGCGGCATCCGCGGCGGCGAGCGTCATCGCGGTGTCGGCCGCGTCCCCGGCAACGGCACACAGTTCGCGAAGCCCTGCCGCGGAATCGGCGCTCCGATGCTACGCCACGCGCAGTGATCCAGCGGATGTCGTGTGTTATCGAATATCGGCGAAGGCCGAATTCCGGCACGGCGAAATGGTTTATATTCCGTTTCTTGTCCAGGTGCCCAGGCCCTCTGATCCGCCGGCCACGATAACTGTCGAAAGCCTGAACGACATCCATCCGACCTGATGGTCACTCGGCGGACGGGTCTCCCAATACGCCGTATTTGAGTGCCAGCCGGGTGAGATCGGCCCTGCGTCGGGAGCCGCTCTTTCTCCGCAGTCGCTCCAAGTGAGTATGAACGGTGTTCTCGGTGATGTTCAGTTCGGCGGCGATCTCTCGATCCGTCGCACCGCTCGCGACCAGTTCCAGGATCTGCTTCTCCCGGAGGGTGATGCGCGGGGGCGGCGCGGGCAGGCTGTGCCCCGCCAGGCTGGCGCCGAAGTAGCTGCTGCCCGCGGCGACGGCGCGGACAGCCGTCACCAGCTCCGTGTCGTCGGTGTGCCGGCTCAGATACCCGCGCGTGCCGGCCTGGATGCACAGGACGGCGTCGGACTGGGTCTCCGAGATCGACAGCACGATGACCGCGTACCCGTGCCGGTGCAGCCTGGCGACCTGTCCGGACGCCACTTGATCGGACATCTGCAGGTTGATCAGCATGGCGATGTCCGCGACGTTCTCCTTGTGGGACAGGTCGTCGACGCTTTTCACGAAGGCCGTGATCTCGAGGTCCGGCTGAGTGTTGATCGCCTGCGCCAGACCGGACCGGAGCAACGGCCAGTCGCAGACAACGGCCAAGGACGTCACCGACGGGCTCATCGCAAGCTCCAGCGTAGGCGGGGGCCACCGGCCGCATGACGCGGCGGGGCGGACCGGCCGGCGACTCTACGCCGTCCGATCCCAGCGTCGGCCCTCGCGCGGGGCGCAGCACTCCCGGCGGCCCATACGGGCGGGTGTACGGGCGGTTCCACGGCGAGCGGGCCCGTGCCGCCGGGACGCACCGCCCGGCACCGCCGCACCACGTGTGGTCAATTCCGCGCTCGGCATGTGGTTAATTCCACCCACAGGACCGGCACCGGTTCGCCTATTGAATACGTCGACCTCTCGCTTCACGTGTGGGCATTTCCGGTGACAGCCGAGGTGATCGAATATTCTCCGACCTGGGATTCCAGTTGACTCAGCCGACACGCAAGGCGAGCATCGGAATGGGTCGCGTCGTCGACCGTGCGGAGCAGACGAAATACTTTCAGACTCCCTGGAGGAGGGAATTCCATGGCAAAGGGAATTCTGGCAGCGGCGGTAACCGCGGTGATATCCGCGGGATCGGTCGTCTGCTCCATTCCAGCCGCCCAGGCCGCCACCGGTCCGACGGCAACCCCGGCGGCGACATGCAGGGTGCAGGGCGGGACGGTGACCGGAAACGGATTCACTCCCAATCAGATGTACAACGTCATGAGCAACGGAAAGTCCGTTTCGAGGACCTCCGCCGGGGCGACCGGAAACATCAAGGCCACGGTTTCCGGCAGCGGCCCGGTTTCCCTGGGCACGGTCAAGTGCACGTCGTCGGGGACCGGATCGGGCACGGCAACGGCCGGTGGCGCCGCAGCGGCCACCGCGAAGGGCAACGCCGCCGTACAGCAGGCGGTGCGCGGTGGCGCGTCAGCGGCGCAGGCCGCCGTGATCGGGCGGCAGGCGGCGCAGGCAGCGGCGCAGCAGCTCGGCCTGCCGCCTTCCGTGGTGAACCAGGTGACGAACAACGTCACGAACAACGTGACGAACATCGTCAACAACACGATCAACGGCGGCACCGGCAACACCATCGGCGGGACTCAGATCGGCGGCCAGGGCAACACCCAGGGCGGCACGCAGGGCGGGACCGGCAACACCCAGGGCGGGACCCAGGGCGGCACTGGCAACACCCAAGGCGGAACGCAAGGCGGCGGAACCGGCAACACCCAGGGCGGCACCCAGGGCGGCACCGGCAACACCCAAGGCGGCACCCAGGGTGGCGGCACGGGTAACACCCAAGGCGGCACGCAAGGTGGCGGGACCGGCAACACCCAGGGCGGCACCCAGGGTGGCGGCGGCGGCAACACCCAAGGCGGCACGCAAGGCGGCGGGACCGGCAACACCCAGGGCGGCACCCAGGGTGGCGGCGGCGGCAACACCCAAGGCGGCACGCAAGGCGGCGGGACCGGCAACACCCAAGGCGGCACCCAGGGTGGCGGCGGCGGCAACACCCAAGGCGGCACGCAAGGCGGCGGCACCGGCAACACCCAAGGCGGCACCCAGGGCGGCGGCACGGGTAACACCCAAGGCGGCACGCAAGGCGGCGGAACCGGCAACACCCAAGGCGGCACCCAGGGCGGCGGCACGGGCAACACCCAAGGCGGCACGCAAGGCGGCGGCACCGGCAACACCCAAGGCGGCACCCAGGGCGGCGGCACGGGCAACACCCAAGGCGGCACGCAAGGCGGCGGCACCGGCAACACCCAAGGCGGCACC
>NZ_JBSFIA010000001.1:551165-551734 GCF_053597355.1 Streptomyces sp. NPDC001443 | reverse complement strand
CCCAGGGCGGCGCCGGGACCACGGGCACCACCGAGACCCCCATGACTACAACGCCTTGAGGTGCGCGAAGACCGACGCAATCCGCGGTTCATTCGCTGCGCCTCCCCAGGCGCCCGGCAATCCGCGTCACACAGCACTGAACGCCGAAGCAAGCATCACTTCACGCAATGAGAAATAGAAAAGGAGCACGTCGTGCGGCTCAGTCGGAAGCAGCAGACAGCCACAGCAATCGTGTCGGTGGTGATCGCGGGAGGACTCGTCACGGTCGGGTCCCCTGCCACAGCGGCGCCTGCGCCGAGCAGCGCTCAGACGCAGGTCGAGAAGACGGTCTGCAAGTGGAATCAGCAGCACACGAAGCGGGTCTGCAGACTCGTTGCCGGCAACACCCAAGGCGGAACCCAGGGCGGCGGGACCGGCAACACCCAGGGCGGCACCCAGGGTGGCGGCCGGGGTAACACCCAGGGCGGCACGCAAGGCGGTGGCAACGGCAACACCCAAGGCGGCACCCAGGGCGGTGGCAACGGCAACACCCAAGGCGGCACCCAGGGCGGTGGCAACGGCAACACCCA
>NZ_JBSFIA010000001.1:348910-551066 GCF_053597355.1 Streptomyces sp. NPDC001443 | reverse complement strand
TGGCAACGGCAACACCCAAGGCGGCACCCAGGGCGGTGGCAACGGCAACACCCAAGGCGGCACCCAGGGCGGTGGCAACGGCAACACCCAAGGCGGCACGCAAGGTGGCGGCCGGGGTAACACCCAGGGCGGCACCCAGGGCGGTGGCAACGGCAACACCCAGGGCGGAACCCAGGGCGGTGGCAACGGCAACACCCAGGGCGGAACCCAGGGCGGTGGCAACGGCAACACCCAAGGCGGAACCCAGGGTGGCGGCGGCAACACCCAAGGCGGCACGCAAGGTGGCGGCGGCGGCAACACCCAAGGCGGAACCCAGGGTGGCGGCGGCGGCAACACCCAAGGCGGAACCCAGGGTGGCGGCGGCGGCAACACCCAAGGCGGAACCCAGGGTTGACCGTTCAGATCAGTTCAGCGCCTCGCGGGGTTTCGCTCCGCGAGGCGCCTCTGCGCGCTCTCACCTGACGTCGACGAAGTCCCCGGCCGCCGTGGCCACTCCTGTGGTGGTCGTACCGGCGAAGCGGAAGCGGTAGTAGCCGTCGGCTCCGGCCTTGACGGTGGTCCGCAGCGTGCCGCCGCTGCCGCTGGTGACGGTCTTGAGGGTGGTGTAGGTGGTGCTGCCCTTCTTGCGGAACTGCAACGCGACCGGCCGGCCCACGTAGCCGGTGTAGGTGCCGCTCTCCCAATTGGCCCGCGTCAGCCGGCCGGTGACCGTGACGGTCCGGCCCTTCTTCACCGGCTCGGGCGAGGCGTTGACCGTCACCTTGGCGTACCGCTTGAGCGAGGCCGTGCCCGCGACGTCGACGGCCGTCCAGTCGTCGCCGGTGTCCTGCGCTTCGGCGAGCACCTTCCAGGTGCCGGCGAGGGCGTTGTGGTGGAGGTCCCGCGCGTTCACGGCGAAGCTCACCTTGCAGGTGGAGACGGTGGGGTCGGCGGGCGAGACGGCGCAGGTGCCCGCCGGCGGGTAGAGCGGCAGGCGGCCGTCGGCGTCGTCGGTGTTGGATCCGTGCCACAGGTAGGCCCAGGAGGCGGCGACGCCGTCCGGGTCCGTGGCTGTCCAGGTGAGCGTGACGGTCGTCCGGGTGGTCAGGCCGAGCACGATGTCCTTGCCGCCGTCGACGACGACGTTCGAGAACGTCGTGCCGTCGGCGGCGGCCCGGCCCGCCGCCTGGGCGGCCACCGGAATCACCGATGCGGACAGGACGGTCGCAAGAGACAGGACGGTGGCGGCGGGGCGTACGCGCATGGAATCCCCCTCAGGGAGCCTGGGCCCCGCCGGCCTCTCACGGCGGAACCTGCTGGAGTTCACGCTCCCTAGACCCGCGAGACCCATCCGTGGTTGCCCGGTCGCCGTGCCGGGCGCCGGGCGGACCCCGACCGCGGCCCGGGTGGCTACCGCTCCCCGGTGCCGAGCCGTGCGCGGACGTCGTCGGCCTCGGCGACGCCGATCTCGGTGAAGGCCTCCAGTGCCTCGGTCCAGTACGCGCGCGCCCGCGGGTGGTCGCCGTCGGCCGCGGCGACGGCGCCCAGGACGTGCTTGGCCCTGGCGATGTTCAGGCGCTGCGCGGTCGGCCGGGACAGGGCGATCGCTCCTCGCGCGCACTCCTCGGCGCGGCGCGGGTCGTCCAGACCCAGGTGGAGCGGGGCCAGTTCCAGGAGGATCTTGCTGCGGGCGATGTGGTTGACGCTGCCCTCGGCGAGCAGCCGGGCCTCCTCGGCGTACCGGGCGGCGTTCCGGCCGCCGAGCAGGCCGTCGGTGACGGCCGTGCGGGCCAGCGCGTACGCCTCGCCGTCGACGTAGCCGATCTGCCGGGCGGCGTCGAGCGCGGCGGCCGCGTGCCGGGCCGACTCGGCCGGTGAGCCTAGGCCCGCCGTGATGGCCGACAGCAGGCACAGTGTCTCCACCTCGTAGGTGCGGTCGCCGCACTCCTGGAAGGAGTTCAGGGCCCGCCGCGCCGAGTCGAGCGCGCTCTCGTACCGGCCGAGGTCCAGGTCGACGAGGGCCAGCCCGTACAGCGAGATGCTTCTGTCGTACGAGGAGTCGATGGACTCGGACACCTTCAGCGCCCGGGTGAAGCAGGACCGTGCCTCGGCCGGTTCCCCGGTGGCCTGGCGCACCAGGCCGAGGTTGCGCAGGCTGTACGAGCTGATGTGGTGCAGGCCGAGGTCGCTCGCGGTGGCCAGTGACGCCGTGAGGCACTCGGTGGCGCGCGCCATGTCACCGCGCGTCCAGTGGATGAACCCCAGCAGGCCCTGGGTGGTGGCCTCCAGGCGCGGGGACCGCAGGGTGTGGGCGGCGGCGAGGGCCCGCCGCGCCGCCCGGAGCGCCTGCTCGCCCCGGCCGAGGCTGAGGTGGGCGAGGCTCATGTTGTTGAGCGTGGCCGCGACCTCCTCGGCCATGCCGAGCCGGTCGTGCAGCGCGAGACTCTTCTCCTGGTGGGCGATGGCCCGCTCGTAGTCGCCCAGCGTGTTGTGGAGGTTGGCGAGGCTGCGGTGCATGGACGCGATGCCGCGCTCGTCGTGCAGGGCCTCGGCGGCGCTCAGGCCGACGCCGGTCGTCTCCCGCCACTCGGTGCGGTACCTGCCCGTCCAGAAGAAGCCGCGCAGCGCGTCGGCCAGATGCCAGGACAGGTGGTACGGGCCGTGCGTGCCGAAGTGGCGCACACAGGCCATCAGGTTGCGCCGCTCGGCCAGCAGCCAGGCCGTCGCGTGGCTCTCGTTCGGGAACCGCGGCACCTCGAAGATCGCCCTGGGGCGCTCCGGCTGGGCGAGCCGCACGAACTCCGAGTACAGGACGTCCGCCGCGGCGCAGGCGCCCGCCAGGTACCACTGGCCGAGCCGCTCCAGTGCCTCGGCCCGCTCCCGGGCGCCGTGCTCGGCGAGCGCGCGGTCCTGGGCGTACTCGCGCAGCAGGTCGTGGAACTGGTAGCGGCCCGGGGCGGGTTGCTGCAGCAGGCTGGCCGTCTCCAGACGGCTCAGGCCGGTGCGCGCCTGCGCCTCGCTGATGTCGGCGAGCACCGAGACGGCGGCCGGTGTGAAGTCGGAGCCGGGGAAGAGCCCGGCCAGCCGGAAGACCGCGCGGTCGTCCGGGGTCAGCGCGTCGTACGACAGGGCGATGGCCGTGGCGACGGCGGACGTCGTGTCACCGTCGACGGAGAGGGCGGCGAGGCGGTTGCCGCGCCGCAGTCTCTCCAGGTAGTCCTCGGTCTGCCCGCCGGGCGCGCCGATGAGGTTGGCTGCGGCGATCCTGAGCGCGAGCGGCAGATACGAGCACAGGGCGGCCACCTCGCGCACGACGTCCGGCCCGATCGCCACCGCGGCCTGCCGCATCATGCCGGTGACCAGGTCGGCGGACTCCTGCTCGCCGAGCGTGCCGACCCGCACCAGCTGGGCGCCGTGCGTGACCGCGAGGGAGCGCAACTGCCGTCTGCCGGTGATCAGTACGGAGCACCCCGGGTCGCCGGGGATGAGCGGCAGCACCTGTTCGACGCCGGACGCGTTGTCCAGCACCACCAGCACGTTCTTCCCGGTCAGCTTCGACCGGAAGAGGTTGGCCTGTTCGACCGGGTCGACCGGGATCTGCTGCGCGGGCACGCCCAGGCTGCGCAGGAACTGCGAGAGCACCTGGTCCGGCGGGAGCGGGGGGTGCGCCCCGCCCTGTTCGTAGCCGCGCAGGTTCACGTAGAGCTGCCCGTCGGGGAAGGCTCCCCTCATCCGGCTGCCGAGCCACACCGCGAGCGCCGTCTTGCCCACCCCGGGCGGCCCGGACAGGACCACGACGGGGACCCCGGTACGGTCCGGGACCGGCGGAAGCATCGCCTCGATCCGGCCGACGACATCGCCCCGGCCCACGAACCCCATTGCCAGGGGCGGGAGTTGGGCGGGCACCGGGACGGCTCCGAAACGCGGTCCGTGCGGCGCCACGAGGGCGGGGTCCGATTCGAGGATGCCCGCGTGCAGCGTGCGCAGCCGTTCGCCCGGCTCGACGCCGAGCTGCTCGACGAGTTCACGGCGGGCCTGCTGATAGACGTCCAGCGCCTCCGCCTGCCGGCCCGAGCGGTACAGGGCCAGCATCAGCAGGCTCCGGAAGTTCTCCCGCAGCGGGTTGTCCATCGCGGCGGTACGCAGCTCCTTCACGAGCTGCGCGTGCCGGCCGAGGTGGAGCTCGGTCTCGAAGTACACCTCCAGGGCGCCGAGCCGTTCGTCCTCCAGCGCCGGCGACGCGTCACGGCGTAACGCGTCCGACGGGATGTCCGCGAGCGGCGCGCCCCGCCAGGCGCTCAGCGCCTCGGCCAGCAGCCGCGCCCGTTCCTCCGGCGTCTCCGTCCGCCGCGCCAGCCGGACCAGCCGGCGGAACCGCGTCAGGTCGAGTTCCTCGTCGGCCACGTCGATCCGGTAGCCGCCGGCCGCCGTCCCCACCAGGTCGTCGCCGAGCAGCATCCGCAGCCGTCGTACGTAGGTGTGCAGCGTCCCGCGCGGGTTGGACGGCTTGCGCTCGTCCCACAGCCATGCGGCGAGACGGTCGTTGTCGACCACCGAGCCCGCCCGCAGCAGCAGCGCGGCCAGCAGTACCCGGAGTTTCCCGGAATCGACCACCACTTCTTCGCCCGCGACCCGGACGGCGAGCGTTCCCAGTATTGCGAAGCTGTTCCCGGCACCGGGCGCACCGGGGCTCGGCGATGGAACGAGTCCTGTTCGCACCATGCGGTTCTTGCCATCCCCCGTAGACGTGTGCACGGCTTCCCGGTGCCGCGCGGCGCGCCATTGCCGGAGCGCGGACAAGGGGACCCTCGGCCATGCGATCGCCACCTTAGGGCCTGTCCGGCGGATCATGCCGACGCGGGGGCCGGCACGCCCGTCCTGGCCGATAGGACACCGCTGGTTCCCTGCGTCGCGATCCGCCTTTCCATCGGCTCTGTTCTTCCCCTTGTTAGGGTGGCGGCGGACCGCTGATCATCCGTCCTGGGGGAACCGAATGACCCGCGCACGCAGGGCACTTGTCCTGATCGATCTGCAACGGTGGATCGTCGACATGCCGTGGCGGCCGATCGGCGGCGAGGCCGTTACCGAGGCCTGCGCAAGGCTCCGCGAGCGGTTCGCGGACACCGGCTCCTCGACCGTCGTCCTCGTCCGTCACGTGCGGGCCGACGGTGCCGACGGCGGTGTCGGCGCCGCCGCCAACCGGTTGGTCCCCGGTCTCGAACCGCGCGACGGCGAGCAGTTGGTGACCAAGCACGGCCTCGACGCCTTCGAGGGCACCGATCTCCACGACCGCCTGCGCGGTGAGGGCGTCACGGACGTGGTGATCGCCGGTCTGGCCACCGCGCACGGCGTCGCGGCCACCGCCGCGACGGCGGTGCGCCTCGGCTACGGGGTCGTCGTCGTCTCCGACGCCACGGCCGGCGTGGACGAGGCGCAGCACCGCGAGGCGCTCGACCGGCTCACCGCGCTCGGCGCGCGCACCGGTCAGGTCTCGGACTTCGTGCCCGCGGGGGCCGACGCCGACTGACCTCGCGGTGCCGCCGGTTCACTGGTGGCTGACCGCCGTGGGCCTGACCACGTACACGATGCGGTGGGCGACGTCCGGCGGCGGGCCGTCCAGCTTCATGCCGTACCGCTGCGCGAGCTGCGCGAAGAACTCACCGGAGGAGTCGTCGTCGATGCGGACCACCTCGCCCCGGATCTCCAGGTAGCGGTACGGCTGGTCCGGGTCGTTGACCGAGACCGCGACATGCGGGTCGGCCGTGATGTTCCTGTACTTGTAGCGGACCGTGGTGTTGGTGAAGCGGACGTACTCGCCGTCCCAGGAGAACCACATCGGGTTCACCTGGGGGCCGTCGCCCGCCGCCCGGATCGTGGCCAGATGGCCGAAGAGCGGCCTCTCCAGCAGATCCCGGTGGCTGTCCGGAATGAGACTCATACCGTGTGTTCCCTCACTGTTCGTCGTTCGCCCCGCGGGGCGGTGAGCGGTCCGCACCGGCCGTCGGGACCCGCCGTCGTGCTCGCCGCCTCGGCCGCCCACGCGCCCGGTGCCGCCGGGTGCGACGCCGGCGGGGCGCGGTTCGTCGCCCATGGGGCTCAGTACCTGCTTCCGACGGCGGTGGGCAGGGCGGCCAGGTCGGCCAGGTCCTCCGCGGCGAGGTGGACCTCCGCCGCGGCCAGGTTCTCCCGCAGGTAGCGCGAGTTCTTGGTGCCGGGGATCGGCACCACCCGCTCGCCCTGCGCCAGCGTCCACGCGATCGCGATCTGGGCGGGCGTGACCGAACGGCGGTCGGCGACCTCCCTGATCACGTCGACGATGCGCTGGTTAGCCTCCATCGCGGCGCGGTGGAAACGCGGGTTGGCGGTGCGGAAGTCGTTGTCCTCGAACCGGCCGGCGTGCAGGGTGCCGGTGAGGAAGCCGCGGCCCAGCGGCGCGAACGGGACGAAGCTCGCCCCCACGCTCTCGCACCAGCCGACGATCCCGCCCGCCTCTCCCTCCGGTCCCTCCAGCGCGTCGCGCGTCCACAGCGACAGCTCGGACTGGACGGCGGTCACCGGGTGGATCTCGTGCGCGACGCGGGCCTGCGCGACGGTGGCCTCGGACAGCCCGAGCCAGCGCACCTTGCCCTCCGCGACCAGTTCGGCCATCACGCCCCAGGTCTCCTCCAGCGGGACGGCGGGGTCGATGCGGTGGACGTAGTAGAGGTCGATGACGTCGACGTCCAGTCGGCGCAGGCTGGCCTCGACCGCCGTACGCACATAGGACGGCGAGTTGTCGCGGTGGGCCGTCCGCTGCCGGAGATCGTCTAGGACGATGCCGAACTTCGTCGCGATGACGACCTCGTCGCGGCGGCCCGCGACGGCCCTGCCCAGCAGCGTCTCGTTGTGGCCGGCCCCGTAGAGATCGGCGGTGTCCAGCAGGTTCCCGCCGAGGTCCAGCGCCTCGTTGATGACCCGTACGGAGCGTTCGTCGTCCCGGGCGGACTCCTGGTAGAGCCAGCTCATCCCCATGCACCCGAGACCGACGCTGCCGATCTTGATTCCCGTGTTGCCCAGACTCCTCAGGCGCACTTCCTGCTCTCCTTCCGCCGTCGGGCGGTCGCGAATACGTCGGAATCCCGTGATCGTGCACCGCGGACCGACGCGGCCGCGGCTGACGAGAACGAAACTAGCCACGCGGTCTTTCGTCCCGCTGTCGGAGCGCGCAAGGGGTGCGGCAACCCGCCGAAAGACCCACCGACCTGGGATCAACCGGCAGAGCGACGATGCCTCGAGATGGTGGGCGAAGCCGGAAGCGGGGCACCTGGTGCCGAGAGAGCCGACGGCGTTCCTCGCCGGGAAGCGGGCCGCGGACCCCTGACGGACCACGGACCCCCGCCCGTCGCCCCTCCGGGCGTACCGGAGTCCACGCGGGCGGGGGCACGCGGACGGGGATCATGCGGGCGGGGTCTCGGAAAGGCCGGAGGCTCAGGGAGCCCGCCGATGGCGCCCGAGGGGCACGAGGGCCCCCTTTTCCCGGCGGGGGCTGCCGGACCGTCCCCGGTCACCTGGACCGTGCGGACGTAGTGCGTGGTGGGGCGGGTGGGACTCGAACCCACGGCCGACGGATTATGAGTCCGCTGCTCTAACCGGCTGAGCTACCGCCCCATACGGCGTGTCGCGTACACGTGTGCGCGCCGTCTGCCGCAGCATAGCCGCTCATACGATCTCCTGCCTCGTATGGTCGACTTCGCACGGCCAGGGGGACCGTGCTGCCGCCTGCGCGGTTCCCCCGGACATGAAAAAGGACCCCTGAGGGGTCCTCGTTCACCATGCTCCCCCGACTGGACTCGAACCAGTAACCTGCCGGTTAACAGCCGGCTGCTCTGCCAATTGAGCTACGGAGGACCGAGCTCCCCCGACTGGACTCGAACCAGTAACCTGCCGGTTAACAGCCGGCTGCTCTGCCAATTGAGCTACGGAGGAATGCCTCGTTGCATCGAACGTACCTCCCTGGGTATTCGCCAGGGGGCGGTTGCTCGCTGCGACACATACATTAGCGCAAGCAGGGGGGTGCTCCGCCAATCGGTACTGCTCGGCCCCGTTGCCGCGCCACAGACCTACGCAAGGGAAGGGCGGTCGCCATGCGCTACCGGCTCACGTTCGTCGCCGGACTCGTCATGGGTTACGTGCTGGGCTCACGGGCCGGGCGCGGACGTTACGAACAGCTGAAGAAGTCCGCGCTCCAGGTCGCCCACAACCCCGCCGTGCGCAACACCGCGGAGACGGCGGCCCAGCAGGGCCGCCAGTTCGCGGGCAAGGCGTACCACGCGGTGAGCGTGAAGGTGGGCGAGCGGATGCCCGACTCGGTCTCGGACCGGGTGCGCTCGCTGCGGACCCGCAACGCCGACGGCTCGCTCGACGACGACTGGGGCACCAGCAACACGTGACGCACGTCACGGGGTGGCTGTCGTGCGGCGTGCCAAGCTGCAACCTCCCTGAGGCCCCGCCGGGCACGGAGACCTCTCCCGGTGCGGCAGAATTCGGTCATGGGGATAGTCGCCGGGTTGGACAGTGCGCCCGATTTCACTCGTATCGTCGTCTGCGACTCGGACACGGGAGCCGTGCTCAGGCAGGGCTACGCGCCGCATCCGCTGGAAGCCGGCGAGAACGGGCGCCCCGCCGACGTCGACCCGCAGGCCTGGCTGCTGTCCCTGGGCGAGGCCGCGGGCGGCGGACTGCTGGAGGGCGTGCAGGCCATCGGCGTGTCCGCGCAGCAGAACGCGATCGTGCCGCTGGACGCGCAGGGCAACACGGTGCGGCCCGCGCTGGTGGGCGGCGACAAGCGCACCCAGGTCTCCGCGGCCGACCTGGTGGACGGGCTCGGCGGGCGCGAGGCGTGGGCGCAGGCGGTGGGCTGTGTCCCGCAGGCCGCGCAGCCGGTGACCAAGCTGCGCTGGCTGGCCCGTAACGAACCCGACAACGCCCGGCGCACCGCCGCGCTGCTCCAGGCCCACGACTGGCTGGTGTGGCAGCTCCTGGGGCGCCCGGCACGCCGTACGACCGACCGGGGCGGCGCCTCGGGCACCGGGTACTGGTCGGCCGCCACCGGCGCCTACCGGCCCGATCTGGTCGAACTGGCGCTCGGCCACCAGGTGATGCTGCCGGACGTGATCGGACCGTCCGAGGCGGCCGGTACGACCCCGGAGGGGTTGCTGATCTCCGCCGGCACCGGCGAGACCATGGCCGCCGCCTTCGGGCTCGGCCTCGGCTTCGGCGACGCGGTCGTGTCGCTGGGCGCGTCGGGTTCGGTGATGGCGATCCATCCCGAGGCGCTGGTCGACCAGAGCGGGATGATCACCTCCCTGGCCGACGCCACCGGCATGCACCTGCCGGTCGTCACCACGCTGAACGCCGTACGCACCCTGCGCGGCACCGCGGAACTGCTGGGTCTGGCCGACCTGGAGGCCCTGTCGGAACTGGCGATGAAGTCGACCCCGGGATCGCACGGCCTGGTGTTCCTGCCCTACCTGGAGGGCGAGCGGACGCCGAACCTGCCGCACACCGCCGGGACCCTGGCGGGCCTCAGACGCGAGTCGATGCGGCCCGAGCACCTGGCCCGGGCCTCGTTCGAGGGAATGCTGTGCGGGCTCGCCGACGCGCTGGACGTGCTGCGCGGCCGGGGTGCGGAGGTGCGGCGGGTGTTCCTGCTGGGGGCGGCCGCGGAGCTGCCGGCCGTGCAGGCGGCGGCGCCCGGGCTGTTCGGCGCGCAGGTCGTGGTGCCGCAGCCCGCCGACTACGCCGCGATCGGCGCCGCCCGGCAGGCCGCCTGGGCGCTCGGCGCCTCCCAGGGCACCCTCGACCCGCGCACCCCGCCCGCCTGGCAGGGCGCGGCCGCACAGGTACTGGAGCCCGGCGACCAGCTGGCGGTGGGACAGGCGGTGCGCCAGCAGTACATATCGGTGCGCGAGCAGACACATCCGACGGCGTTCCGCGGCTGAGCACACCGCCGCCGGGCGGATCGGCCGGTCGATCGGCCGGTTAATTGGGTTGAGGTAACACCGGTGGAGTGTTCGACGATAGGGGCCAGGGGCAACCGTTTCGCCCCTGTCGCCGACTCCGAGAGACGTAGCGTGCTCATACGACTTCTGCGGACCTATCTCAGGCCCTACAGGAAACCCATCACCGTGCTGGTGCTGCTGCAGCTGTTGCAGACCTGCGCCACCCTCTACCTGCCCACCCTCAACGCGGACATCATCGACCAGGGTGTCGTCGCCGGCGACACGGGCTACATCCTCAGCCGCGGCGGTCTGATGGTCGGCATCTCGCTGGCCCAGGTCGTCTGCAACATCGGCGCCGTGTACTACGGCGCGCGCACCGCCTCCGCGCTCGGCCGGGACGTGCGCGGGGCCGTCTTCGACCGGGTGCAGTCGTTCTCCGCGCGTGAGGTGGGCCGCTTCGGCGCGCCCTCGCTGATCACCCGGACGACCAACGACGTGCAGCAGGTCCAGATGCTGGCCCTGATGACGTTCACCCTGATGGTGTCGGCGCCGATCATGTGTGTGGGCGGCATCGTCCTGGCCCTGGGTCTGGACGTGCCGCTGTCCGCGGTGCTGGTCGCGGTCGTACCGGTGCTGGGCATCTGTGTGACGCTGATCGTGCGCCGGCTGCGTCCGCTGTTCCGGGCCATGCAGGTGCGCCTGGACACCGTGAACCGGGTGCTGCGCGAGCAGATCACCGGCAACCGGGTCATCCGCGCGTTCGTGCGCGACGAGTACGAGCAGCAGCGCTTCCGGAAGGCCAACACCGACCTCACCGAGATGGCCCTGGGCACCGGCAACCTGCTGGCACTGATGTTCCCGGTGGTCATGACGACGGTGAACGTGTCGTCGATCGCCGTGGTGTGGTTCGGGGCGCACCGCATCGACAGCGGCGGGATGGAGATCGGTGATCTGACCGCGTTCCTCGCCTATCTGATGCAGATCGTCATGTCCGTGATGATGGCGACGTTCATGTTCATGATGGTGCCGCGCGCGGAGGTGTGCGCGGAGCGGATCCAGGAGGTCCTGGACACCTCCTCCAGCGTGGTGCCGCCGGTCGCGCCGGTGCGTGAGCTGAAGCGGCACGGACACCTGGAGATCCGCGGGGCGGGCTTCCGCTACCCGGGTGCCGAGGAGCCCGTGCTCAAGGCGATCGACCTGGTGGCCCGGCCCGGTGAGACGACGGCCGTGATCGGCTCGACCGGCAGCGGCAAGTCGAGCCTGCTGGGTCTGGTGCCCAGGCTGTTCGACGCCACCGACGGCGAGGTGCTCGTCGACGGGATCGAGGTCCGCGACCTCGATCCGCAGCTGCTGGCCCGGACGGTCGGGCTGGTCCCGCAGAAGCCGTACCTGTTCGCGGGCACGGTGGCGACCAATCTGCGCTACGGCAATCCGGACGCCACGGACGAGGAGCTGTGGCACGCGCTGGAGGTCGCGCAGGCCAAGGAGTTCGTCGAGCGGCTGGAGAACGGCCTGGACTCGCCGATCGCCCAGGGCGGCACGAACGTGTCGGGCGGCCAGCGCCAGCGGCTCGCCATCGCGCGCACCCTGGTGCAGCGCCCGGAGATCTACCTGTTCGACGACTCCTTCTCGGCCCTCGACTACGCCACCGACGCGGCGCTGCGCGCGGCGCTGGCCGCCGAGACCTCCGAGGCGACCGTCGTGATCGTCGCCCAGCGGGTGTCGACCATCCGCGACGCCGACCGGATCGTCGTGCTCGACGAGGGCCGGGTCGTGGGATCCGGCCGCCATCACGAGCTGATGGCGGACAACGAGACCTACCGGGAGATCGTGCTCTCCCAGCTGACGGAAGCGGAGGCTGCCTGATGGCCGGGCCCATGGGGCGGATGATGGCCGGGGGCGGTCCGGAGAACCGCTCGCTGGACTTCAAGGTGTCGGGCCGCCGGCTCGTCGCGCAGTTCAAGCCCGAACGGTTCACCATCTACGCGCTGCTGACGTGCGTGGTGGTGAGCGTGGGCCTCAGCGTGGTCGGGCCGAAGATCCTCGGCCGGGCCACCGACCTGGTCTTCGCGGGGATCGTCGGGCGGCAGATGCCGGCCGGGGCCACCAAGGAGCAGGTGCTCGACTCCATGCGGGCGCGGGGCAACGGCGCCGTCGCCGACATGCTGCGCGGCACCGACTTCACCCCCGGCCAGGGCATCGACTTCGACGCGGTCGGCCAGGTGCTGCTGCTCGCGCTGGGCACCTTCCTCTTCGCGGGCCTGCTGATGGCGTTCGCGACGCGGCTGGTCAACCGGGCGGTCAACCGGACCATGTTCCGGGTGCGCGAGGACGTGCAGACGAAGCTGTCGCGGCTGCCGCTGTCGTACTTCGACAAGCGGCAGCGCGGCGAGGTGCTCAGCCGGGCCACCAACGACATCGACAACATCGGGCAGACGCTCCAGCAGTCGATGGGGCAGCTCATCAACTCGCTGCTGACGATCATCGGTGTGCTGGTGATGATGTTCTGGGTGTCGTGGCTGCTGGCGCTGGTCGCGCTGGTGACCGTGCCGCTGTCGTTCGTCGTGGCCACCCGGGTGGGCAAGCGGTCGCAGCCGCACTTCGTGCAGCAGTGGCGCACCACCGGCAAGCTGAACGCGCACATCGAGGAGATGTACACCGGGCACACCCTGGTGAAGGTGTTCGGGCGTCAGGAGGAGTCGGCGAAGCTGTTCGCCGAGCAGAACGACGCGTTGTACGAGGCCGGTTTCAAGGCCCAGTTCAACAGCGGGATCATGCAGCCGCTGATGATGTTCGTGTCGAACATCAACTATGTGCTGGTGGCCGTCGTCGGCGGTCTGCGGGTCGCCTCCGGCTCGCTGTCGATCGGTGACGTGCAGGCGTTCATCCAGTACTCGCGCCAGTTCTCGATGCCGCTGACGCAGGTCGCGTCGATGGCGAACCTGGTGCAGTCGGGTGTCGCGTCGGCCGAGCGGATCTTCGAACTCCTCGACGCCGAGGAGCAGCAGGCCGATCCGGTGCCGGGCGCCAGGCCCGAGGAGCTGCGCGGGCGGGTCGCGCTGGAGCACGTCTCGTTCCGCTACGACCCCGACAAGCCGCTCATCGAGGACCTGTCGCTGAAGGTGGAACCCGGGCACACGGTCGCCATCGTGGGCCCGACCGGCGCGGGCAAGACCACGCTGGTCAACCTGCTCATGCGGTTCTACGACGTCACCGGCGGCCGGATCACCCTCGACGGCGTGGACATCGCGGCGATGAGCCGGGACGAACTGCGCGCCGGCATCGGCATGGTGCTCCAGGACACCTGGCTGTTCGGCGGCACGATCGCCGAGAACATCGCGTACGGCGCCTCGCGGGAGGTCACCCGCGGGGAGATCGAGGAGGCGGCGCGCGCCGCGCACGCCGACCGGTTCGTGCGCACGCTGCCCGAGGGCTACGACACCGTGATCGACGACGAGGGCAGCGGGGTCAGCGCCGGTGAGAAGCAGCTCATCACCATCGCGCGGGCGTTCCTGTCCGACCCGGTGATCCTGGTGCTGGACGAGGCGACGAGCTCCGTCGACACCCGTACCGAGGTGCTGATCCAGAAGGCGATGGCGAAGCTGGCGCACGGGCGTACGTCGTTCGTCATCGCGCACCGGCTGTCGACGATCCGGGACGCCGACACGATCCTGGTGATGGAGGACGGCTCGATCGTGGAGCAGGGCGCGCACGCCGAGCTGCTCGCGGCGGGCGGGGCCTACGCGCGGCTGTACCAGGCGCAGTTCGCGCAGGCCGTGGCCGAGGTCGACTGACGATCACCGACAGCCCGGGGGGCCGCTCGCACTCGTACGAGGTGAGCGGCCCTCCTCAGTCCAGGTAGCCCCTGAGCTGGTCGGCGAAGGTGTGGTCGCGCAGCTTGTTCAGCGTCTTGGACTCGATCTGGCGGATGCGTTCGCGGGTCACCCCGAAGATGCGGCCGATCTCCTCCAGGGTGCGCGGGCGGCCGTCGGCCAGTCCGTAGCGCAGCTGGACGACCTTCCGCTCACGTTCGCCGAGGGTCGACAGGACCGCTTCCAGGTGCTGCCTGAGCAGCAGGAACGCCGCCGACTCCACCGGTGAGGCGGCGTCGCCGTCCTCGATGAGGTCGCCGAGGGCGACGTCGTCCTCCTCGCCGACGGGCGCGTGCAGCGAGACCGGTTCCTGGGCCAGGCGCAGCACCTCGCTGACCCGCTCGGGCGGCAGGTCGAGCTGACCGGCGACCTCTTCCGGGGTGGGCTCGTAGCCGCGTTCCTGGAGCATGCGGCGCTGGACGCGCACGACCCGGTTGATGAGTTCGACGACGTGCACCGGCACCCGGATGGTGCGGGCCTGGTCGGCGAGGGCGCGGGACATGGCCTGGCGTATCCACCAGGTGGCGTAGGTGGAGAACTTGTAGCCGCGGGCGTAGTCGAACTTCTCCACCGCCCTGATCAGGCCCAGGTTTCCTTCCTGGACCAGGTCGAGCATGGTCAGGCCGCGGCCGACGTACCGTTTGGCGACGGAGACGACGAGCCGCAGGTTGGCCTCGATCAGACGGCGCTTGGCCATCCGGCCGAGGACCACCAGACGGTCCAGGTCCAGCGCCAACTGGCTGTCCAGATCAGGGGTGTTGAGCAGGCGTTCCTCGGCGAACAGCCCGGCCTCGACCCGGCGGGCTAGCTCGACCTCCTCGGCCGCGGTGAGCAGCGGGATGCGGCCGATCTCACGCAGGTACTGGCGGAACAGGTCCGAGGACGGGCTGGCGCTCTCGGTACGGGCGGGCGGCGGTTCGACGGGCTCGGGGGCGTCGTCGCGCTCGACCTCCGCGGCGGAGGGCTCCGCCGCTTCGGGCGGGCTTTCCGGGTCCGCCCCGGCGTCCGTGTCGGGGTGGTGCGCGGCGCGGTCCTGCGGGGGCACGGCGACCAGCACGTCGGCCGGCGCGTCCGGCTCGTCGCCGTCCGCGGCGGGCCCGCCGCCGTTCGGGCCGTTCCTCGCGGGGCCGGCCGCGGCGCCGCTCTCGCGGGCCTTCTCACGGCCGTTCGCGCTGCCGTTCTTGCCGCGGTGCGTGCTTGCGTCGGTCTGGGTGAGGGTCTGGGTCTGCACGGGGGCGACCTCCAGGATGATCGCTGCTGAGGTGTGCGCAGCGGTACTTCGACAACGGGGCAGGCGGCCTTGCCGCCGTCCGTCCCGTACGCGATGAGCGGAACCGCGGGGGGTGTGGACCCGTGAATGACGGGCCGGCCGCGCTCCGAGGACTCAGGCACCGGAACCCAGTGTGGAGTACGACACATCGCTGCCACGAGGGGCGTGCGGTGACTTTTTGCGTCCGGTCCGTGACCGCACGCAGATCCCGCCGGTACGGGTACGCAGTCGCGCGGAACTCAAACCGCCGCGGGCCGCCGTGGCCGGCCGGGCCTCAGAGGGCGGCGGCGCCCTGCTCGCGGAGGGTCTGGTCGTACTGCTGGAGGATCCACAGTTCGTTCTGCACGGCGGCCAGTCGGACCGGGTCGCCCTGGGAGCCCAGGCGGGCGAGGGTGGACTGGATGTCCCGGATCCGGCGCTCGACGGCCCGTCTGCGCACGGTCACCAGCTGCTCGCCCGCGTAGTTCTCGTCCACCGTGCGGCGCATGATCGCCTCGACCGCGAGTTCCGTCACCATCGCGCGGACGCTGTCGTCGGGGGCGGCCTCGCGGACCCGGACCAGGTACTCCTGGCCGTCCTTGATCCCGTACTCGGCGCCGCCCGCCTCCATGACGGCCAGGCGCACGGCGGCGTAGGGCGCGGCGGTGAACTCGTCGACGCCGTACGCGTCGAAGGCCGGAGAGACCAGTTCCGGGCGCTGGAGGGCGAGTTTGAGGAGCTCGCGCTCGGTGGCGTAGACGGGGTTGCGCAGGTTGAGGGCCGGGCCGCCCGCGGCGGGGCGCGGGGCCGCCTCGTAGGGCCCGGCGCCGCCGCGGGCCGGGGCCGGGCCCTTGCCGCCGCGGTCGCGGGCCCAACGGGCCAGCTGCGCCACCCGCTTGACCACGAACTGGGTGTCCAGGATGCCGAGCATGCCCGCGAGCTGGACGGCGACCTCGTGCTGGGCGCCGCTGTTCTTGATGCGGGCGACGATCGGGGCCGCCTCGTCGAGGGCGGCGGCGCGGCCCGCGGGGGTGTCCAGGTCGTAGCGCACGACGATCTGGCGCAGCGCGAACTCGAAGAGCGGGGTGCGTGGTTCGACCAGGTCGGCGACCGCCTCGTCGCCCTTGGCGAGGCGCAGGTCGCAGGGGTCCATGCCGTCCGGCGCGATCGCGATGTACGTCTCGGCGGCGAACTTCTGGTCGTCCTCGAAGGCGCGCAGGGCGGCCTTCTGGCCGGCCGCGTCACCGTCGAACGTGAAGATCACCCGGGCGCTGCCGTTGTCCATCAGCAGCCGTCTGAGGATCTTGATGTGGTCGCCGCCGAAGGCGGTGCCGCAGGTGGCGATCGCGGTGGTCACGCCGGCGAGGTGGCAGGCCATGACGTCGGTGTAGCCCTCGACGACCACGGCGCGGCTGGACTTGGCGATGTCCTTCTTCGCCAGGTCGATGCCGTAGAGGACCTGGGACTTGCGGTAGATCGGGGTGTCGGGGGTGTTGAGGTACTTGGGGCCGTTGTCCGCCTCGTACAGCTTGCGGGCGCCGAAGCCGACGACCTCGCCGCCGATGTCGCGGATCGGCCACATCAGCCGGCCGCGGAAGCGGTCGATGGGGCCGCGGCGGCCTTCCTGGGCGAGGCCGGAAAGGGTCAGTTCCTTGTCGGTGAAGCCCTTGCCGCGCAGATAGCGGGTGAGGTGGTCCCAGCCCTGGGGGCTGTAGCCGACGCCGAAGTGGACGGCGGCGGCCTGGTCGAAGCCGCGCTCGGCGAGGAAGATCCGGCCGGTGTCGGCCTCGGGGCTGGTGGCGAGCTGTTCGGCGTACCACTGGGCGGCGACCTTGTGGGCCTCGACCAGACGGATGCGCTCGCCGCGCTGGTGGGCGGGGTTGTAGCCGCCCTCCTCGTAGCGCAGGGTGATGCCGGCCTGGGCGGCCAGCCGCTCGACCGACTCGGAGAAGGTGAGGTGGTCGACCTTCATCACGAACGTGATGGTGTCGCCGCCCTCCTGGCAGCCGAAGCAGTGGAAGAGTCCCTTGCTCGGGCTGACCTGGAAGGACGGCGACTTCTCGTCGTGGAAGGGGCACAGGCCCTTGAGGTTGCCGCCGCCCGCGTTGCGCAGTTGCAGGTACTCGGACACGACGGCGTCGATCGGGACCGCGTCCCGTACCGCCTTCACGTCCTCGTCGTTGATCCGTCCTGCCACGAGGCGATTCTACGGGGCCGGACCGACACTCCCGGGGACGGCGTGGTTCGCGATGTCAGGGGACGAGGTCGCTCAGCGGCGTGTGCGGGTCCGCCAGCGCCTCGCCGTCCACCGTGGCACCGGACCGGATGAGCTGCTGGATCAGCTCTGTGACGTCCCACACGTTCACGTTCATGCCGGCCAGCACCCTGCCCTCCTTGACCCAGAAGGCGATGAACTCGCGCTTGCCGGCGTCGCCGCGGATCACGACCTGGTCGTACGAGCCCGGGGGCGCCCACCCGCTGTACTCCATCCCCAGGTCGTACTGGTCGGAGAAGAAGTAGGGCACGCGGTCGTAGGCGACGTCCTTGCCGAGCATCGCGCGGGCGGCGGCCGGTCCGCCGTTGAGCGCGTTGGCCCAGTGCTCGACGCGCAGCCGGGTGCCGAAGAGGGGGTGCGGGAAGGAGGCGACGTCACCGGCGGCGAAGATGTCCGGGTCGGAGGTGCGCAGCCGGGCGTCGACCGCGATGCCGCCGCCGTGCGCGCGGTCGGCGAGCTCCAGGCCCGCCGCCTCCGCCAGGGCGACCCGGGGGGCCGCGCCGATGGCCGCGAGGACGATGTGCGCGGGGTGTTCCTCCCCGTCGTCGGTGCGGGCGGCCAGCACCATGCCGTCCTGGCCGACGATCTCGGTGAGGCGGACCCCGAAGCGGAAGCGGACGCCGTGCTCCTGGTGCAGTTCGGCGAAGACGCCGCCCAGCTCGGGCCCGAGGACGCCGTGCAGCGGGGTCGGCTCGGGCTCGACGACGGTGACCTCGGCACCGTACTCGCGGGCCGCGGCCGCGACCTCCAGGCCGATCCAGCCGGCGCCCGCGATCACCAGGTGGCCGTTGTCGCGGCCGAGGGAGGCGAGGACGCTCCTGAGGCGTTCGGCGTGGGAGAGACGGCGCAGATGGTGGACCCCGGTCAGGTCCGTGCCGGGGACGTCCAGGCGGCGGGGTTCGGCGCCGGTGGCGATCAGCAGCTTGTCGTAGTGGGCGAGGGTGCCGTCCTCGCCGGAGCGGACCGTCTTCGCGGCCCGGTCGAGGGCGGTGACGGTGTGCCCCAGGTGCAGCTCGATGTCGTTGCGCGCGTACCAGGCGGGTTCGTGCACGAAGACGCTGTCGCGTTCCTCCTTGCCCAGCAGATAGCCCTTGGACAGGGGCGGCCGCTCGTAGGGGTGGTCCCGTTCGTCGCAGATCAGTATCACGCGGCCGGTGAAGCCCTCCGTCCGGAGCGTCTCGGCTGCCTTGGCCCCGGCCAGGCCGCCTCCGACGATGACGAATGTCTGATCCGCGTCGACCACTTGTTGCCTCCTACAGGGGGTCTCGGGGGTGTCTCCCCGGAAAACACTGCGGGTGCCGCCACAGGCGAGCCTCCCGCACGCGGCGTGGGGCGGGAAGAGGGGGTGACCCGATCAGGCCACGCAGGATCACCTTCGGGTGTTCTTCCGCCTCAGGAGTGAACTGTGCTCACGCCCCGGGCCGGGCCGTCAGCCAGGCGTGCAGCGAGCGGGCCGAGGCGTCGGTCAGGGACGCGATCTGGTCGACGATCACCCGTTTGCGCGCGCGGTCGTCGCCCGCCTGGTCGAACAGCGCCCGGAACCGGGGGTCCAGTCCGTCCGGGGCGCGGGCGGTGAGCGCCTCGGCCAGTTCGGCGACCACGATCCGCTGGTCGGCCCTGAGCAGTTCCTGCTCGGCGCGCTGCATCACATAGCGGTCGGCGACCGCCTTGAGGACGGCGCACTCCATCCGCACCTCGCGGGGGACGACGAGCTCGGCACCGTAGCGGGTGAGGCGTCCGCCGCCGTACGCGCTGCGGGTGGCGCCCTCGGCGGCCAGGCAGAAGCGGCCGATGAGCTGGCTGGTGGCGTCCTTCAGGCGGGCCTGGGCGACCGCCGAGCCGTCGTACCCGTGCGGCCACCACTCCTGGCCCTGGAGCCGGTCCAGGGCCTCGGCGAGCTCGGCGGGGTCGGTGTCCGCGGGCACGTACCGCCCTACGGCGACCGCGAAGACCTCCCGGCGCTCGGGTTCGGACCGCAGCCGGGCCGGGTCGATGTGGCCGGCGTGCAGACCGTCCTCCACGTCGTGCACCGAGTAGGCCACGTCGTCCGACCAGTCCATGACCTGGGCCTCGAAGCAGGCACGGCCGGCGGGGGCGTCCTTGCGGACCCAGTCGAAGACCGGCCGGTCGTCCTCGTAGACGCCGAACTTCGGGGAGGCGGGGGCGGTCGGATGGGCGCCGCGCGGCCAGGGGTACTTGGTGGCCGCGTCGAGCACGGCGCGGGTGAGGTTGAGGCCTACGCTGACGAGGTCGCCGAGGTCGCCGCCCGCGGCGGCGCCGCCCGGTGCCGCCGGGTCCCGGACGAAGCGCTTGGGCTCGATGCGGGTGAGGAGCCTGAGCGACTGGGCGTTGCCCTCGAAGCCGCCGCAGTCGGCCGCGAACTCGTTCAGCGCCTGTTCGCCGTTGTGCCCGAAGGGCGGGTGGCCGAGGTCGTGGGAGAGACAGGCCGCCTCGACGAGGTCGGGGTCGCAGCCGAGGGCGGCACCGAGCTCTCGGCCGACCTGGGCGCACTCCAGGGAGTGGGTGAGCCGGGTGCGGGGGCTGGCGTCCCACACCTGGCCGCGGGTGCCCGGGGTGACGACCTGGGTCTTGCCGGCCAGACGGCGCAGCGCCGCGGAGTGCAGCACGCGCGCGCGGTCGCGCTGGAAGGCGGTGCGGCCCGCGCGTTTGTCGGGCTCGACGGACCAGCGCTCGACGGCCTGCCCGTCGTATCCGGCGGGCAGTGCGCTGTCCTCGTACGCCTGGGGCGGTGCGGTGCCTTCCATGCCACGACAGTAAGCGCAGGCAGTGACAATCGGGACGTCCGCACCCGTCGCCGGGCAGGTCGGAAGCCGCCCGCCCACCGCTCACCGGGCCCGATCAGCCGAACAGGCCCACACCTGCCCAGGCTCTCCCTCGCAGCCGACAGGCCTCCTCGGGCCCTGACCGTCCCCGGAACCTGGCCGGGGATCGATCCGGTGTGCGCACCGAGGTGCCTGACCCGGTCCAGGCTGTGTACGGGACTCCCGGGTGATCCGCCGCGATGCCCGGGCGGACCCTGGCCGAACGCGCGCTGCGGCGTGGGCATCACCGAGCCGGCCCGCACTCCTCGGCGTAGCGGGCCAGCCCTTCCGCCATGCCCTGCATGAACTTCTGGAGGTAGCGCGGCATGACCCAGCGCAGCAGCCGGCTCGTCTCGTACTCGCCGTACCAGTGGATGACCGTGCCTGAGCCCGCTGCCGGCTTCAGCTCGATGCGCGCGTGATAGTTGTGCATCGACGAGTTGAAGGCGTCTTCGTAGCCCAGGAGGCGTCGCTCGACCTTCTCGGTCAGCCGCTCCCCGGTCACGGTGCGTCCCGTGCGGAAAGCCCGGACGGCGCCGACGCCGTCGTCGCCGCCGGGGTCGAGGCCGACCGACCGTGTCGTGTCCAGACTGTCCACCTTGGACCACAGCGGCCAGCTTGCGGCGTCGACCAGCAGCTTCCAGACGATGTCCGGCGAGGCGCCGGTGGTCACTGTGACGTCGTATGTGTGCACGGTAGAGGGCTCCTGTGAGTGGATGCGGGCTGCGTCCCCGGCCGAAAAGACCCGGTGGACGCGGTAGCGGTCGGCCAGGCACACGTTGATCCGAGAGGGCGAGAACCACCCTCGACTTCCCCTGCAATCACGGTCTCTACGCCACGAGGGGAAGGGCACGGCCGCGGCTCCTGGTCGGCGAGCGCGACCTGACACTGCCGCCCGGTGAGGCAGCCGAGTTCGACACGTCCCTGCCTCACCGGCCGGGCAGCGCCGACGGCGGCGTGGTCGAGCTTCCCGTCCTGTTCGGCCTGCAAGAGGTGCGTGCGCGCATACGCACCGAGTCTCACCGACCGCCGCAGGCCGGGAGCTTGCGGTGAACTCAGCGAGAGATTCTGTACGCGCGTCGGTGACGCAGGCCTTCGCGAGGAAGACGACCAGGCCGTGGTCGCTGTAGACCACGCCCGGGGATCTCGCGCCGAGCAGCCGGCCACGGCGATCGACAACGGGCCGCGGCCTCCCGGTGTTGCGCTCGGCTCTGGCCCGCAGGCCGGTCAGGCCGCGCACCGCCGTCGAGCCGTGCCCCGGCTTCAGGCCGAGATCCGTGCCGGAGGCGTGGCCGGGTTCGCGGGCGCGGCAGGGGTGGTGCCCTCGGTCGTGGGTGCGGGTGCGGCCGCGTCGGCCGCGACCGTCTCCCCGGCCGCCCGTGCCTGGTCGTAGCGGTGCAGGACCAGGCGGGCCATCGCCGGGTGGGCGCCGAGGGGGGCGGAGGCGAGCCAGGGGGCGGCCTCGGCGCTCTGGGCGGCGAACCGGCCGGGCGCGGTGAAGTACCCGGCCACCGCGACCCGGTGACGGCCGCGCCCGGCCAGCGCGCGCACGGCGGTGCGGACGTCGGGCACGGCGGCGGAGGCGTACGCGGGGAGCACCGGGACACCGAGCCGTTCGGCGAGCTGCCGGGCCGTGGCACGGGTGTCGAGCGCCGACTGCGGGTCGCGGGATCCTGCCGCGGCCAGCACCACACCGCTCGCCCGGCGCTGCGCGTCGCTCATCCGGGTCCGCCAGCCGGCCTCGATCAGACGTTCGTACAGGGTCTCGACGAGCAGCGGGTGCGGGCCGAGCGGGGCCGCCACGCGCGTGCGCACCCGGGCGCCCGCCGCCGTCCGCGGGATGTCGTGCTTGACGTGGTGGCCGCGACCGAGGAGCAGCGGCACGAGCACGGCCTCGGGCACGTCGCGCGCGTCGAGGGCGGCGAGCGTGTCGGCGAGCAGGGGCTCGTTCAGCTCGATGTGGCCGAGGTGGACGGCCAGTCCGGGCCGCAGCTCGCGGACCCGGTCGAGGAGCGTGCGGATCGTGGCCAGGGCGCGCGGGTCGCGGCTGCCGTGGGCCACCAGGACGAGCGGGGGCGGGGCGGGGCGCCGCCTGCCGTCGAGGGCTACGAGGCTGAGCCGGCCGACGAGCTGGGCGCCGATCCGGTTCATCAGGTGCGCCGTGCTGTCCAGTGTCGCGCCGAGCGGCGGCGCGAACGCCGCCTGGTGCGACACCGGGTGGGCGCCGCCCGGCAGCGGGCTGCCGGGGCGGCGGTGGCCGGACCCGTCGGGGGGAGAGAGCGACACCGTCATGCACCGATCGTGACGGCAGGACGTTGCCTTCCCGTTGCATGGGGGTGACGGGTTTTTTCCATGGGTTCACGGCGAGGCGCCCGGGGTGTGTGAGGTACCGTGACCTGCGGCGACGGCATCGAACGTGAGTCCGCTCACACCGTGGGCGGCGAACCCGGACCCCGCGGTCCGCGTCCTTCATGGTCGAGAGCGGCCACGGCGCCCCGCCGCGGCCACCTGGGGAGGGACCGTCCGATGCGCCGACCGAAGCTGGGCCGACCTCGTCTGCCGCGCACCCGCGCGGGCCGGCGGCGCGCGGTGCAGGCCGTGATGGCCGGGTGCGTCCTCGCGCTGACCCCGATGACCTGGCTGTACGTCTCGACCGGCGACCGGCTGCGCACCACGGCCGACGTGCCCCGCACGGAGGTCGCGGTCGTCTTCGGCGCGGGCCTGTGGGACGGCGAGCCGTCGCCGTACCTCGCGCACCGCCTCGACGCGGCGGCCACCCTCTACCGCGCCGGCCGGATCGAGGTCGTCCTGGTCACCGGCGACAACAGCCGCGAGGACTACGACGAGCCGGACGCGATGCGCGCCTACCTGACGAAGCACGGCGTGCCCGACGCGCGGATCGTCAGCGACTACGCGGGCTTCGACACCTGGGACTCCTGCGTCCGCGCCAGGAAGATCTTCGGCGTGGACCGGGCGGTGCTGATCAGCCAGGGCTTCCACATCCGGCGTGCGGTCGCGCTGTGCGAGGCGGCGGGGGTGCGCTCGTACGGCATCGGTGTCGACGCCAAGCACGACGCGACCTGGTACTACGGCGGCACCCGGGAGGTCTTCGCGGCGGGCAAGGCCGCGCTGGACGCACTGTTCGAGCCGGACCCGCACTTCCTCGGCCCCAAGGAACCGGGGGTACGACGGGCACTGACCGCCGCCCGGTGACCCGGAGCGCCGGCCGGTGACCCGGCACCGCCGGCCGGGTCAGCGATGCGCCCGCCAGTCGCCGCCCTCGACGATCCTGCCGCCCGCCCGCAGCCGCTCGGCGACCGCCGGCCCTGCGACGTACACCCAGGCGCGCACGGCCGCGCCGTCGGCGTCCCGGCCCACCTCGCGCTCGACGCGCAGGTAGAGGCTGCGCGGATCGCCGGGCACGTACTCCTCCAGCCGGTCCAGCTCGGCCAGCAGTTCGTCGTACGCGTCCACCGGCACGGTGACCAGTTCCCCGCGCACCCCGCCGCCCCCGGGCTCCTCCACGGCGTACGGGTAGCCGGGTCCGTCGTACAGCACCGCGCCCGCGAGCCGGGCCGGGTGCGCGGAACGGGTCCGGCCGCGCAGGTAGGCGTCGTGATATCGCCCACCGGGCCGGAGCGTCCCGTAGACGAAGAAGGGAAGTCGCTCCCGCACGCTCACTCGGTCTCCCGCCTGTACAGCCACGCCGTCGCAGCGTTGCAGAAACGATTCTCAGCCCTCACATCTCCTCCCGATAGGGCTATGGACATGACATGTCATGCCCCCTTAAATCTTGCGGAGCACATCCAGCGCCCCCCACGCGCCCGATGGCGCCTTTCCGAGGAGACCGATGAGTCGGACACGGCAGCACGTCAGCTCGGTTCGCAGGTCCCACCGTCTCGCCGCCGCAGGCGTGGTCGCCACCACCGCCACCCTGCTGGCCGCCGCGCTCTCCCCCGCCGCCGACGCGGCCGACAGACCGACCAGGGCCACCGCGCTCCGCAACGCCGCGGCGGTCGTCGCCGACCGGGCGGACGCCCTCGGCCTGACCTCCGTCCAGCACACCCGGGTCCGCGACGTGATCGTCGACAAGGACGGTGCGCAACACATCCGCTACGACCGCACCTACCGCGAACTCCCGGTCCTGGGAGGCGACTTCGTGGTCCACCTGACCCCGGACGGGTCGTACCGCAGCACGGACCGGGCGACCCGGGGCACCCTCGACCTGCCCTCGATCACCCCCGCCCTGTCCGCCCCGAAGGCCGCCGACGCCGCGGCGAACGCGCTGCGCGCCGCCCGCCCCGGCCAGACGCTGCGCAAGGTCACGGCCAAGCCGCAACTGGTCGTCGACGCGCTGCACGGCAGCCCGCGGCTCGCCTGGCGCACCGACGCGGTCGCCCTCGACCCGCAGGGCAACCCGGTGGCCCGCACGGTGCTGACCGACGCCCGCACCGGCGCCCGGATCGACGCCTGGGACAGCATCGAGACGGCGACGGGCGACGGGCAGTCGCTGTACGGCGGCACGGTGCCGCTGGAGACCACGCCGTCGGGGTCGTCGGGATCGGCGTACCAGCTCAAGGACGCGACCCGCGGCAACACGTACACGGGCGACGCCGCCAACAAGACCGACCTGTGCATCTTCGGCATCTGCATCAGCCGCGCCCCGTCGACGGTCTTCACGGACGCCGACAACCACTGGGGCACGGGGGCGACTTCCGACCGCGCCTCGGCCGCGGTGGACGCCCAGTACGGCACGAACACGACCTGGGACTACTACAAGAACGTCCACGGCCGCAACGGCATCGCCGGTGACGGCAAGGGCTCGTACAACCGCGTCCACTACGGCAGCAACTACAACAACGCCTTCTGGGACGACAGTTGCTTCTGCATGACGTACGGCGACGGTGACGGGACGACGTTCGGCCCGCTGGTCGCACTGGACGTGGCGGGCCACGAGATGTCGCACGGCGTCACGTCCAAGACGGCCGCGCTGACCTACTCCGGCGAGCCGGGCGGCCTGAACGAGGCGACCTCCGACATCCTCGGCACCCTGGTGGAGTGGTACGCGAACAACGCCTCGGACCCGGGCGACTACCTGATCGGCGAGGAGATCGTCCGGCCCGGCTTCGGCAAGGCCGCCCTGCGCTTCATGGACCAGCCCTCGAAGGACGGCAGCTCCGCGGACTGCTGGAGCTCCTCGGTCGGCAACCTCGACGTGCACTACTCCTCGGGCGTCGCCAACCACTTCGCGTACCTCCTCGCGGAGGGCAGCGGCGCGAGGACCGTCAACGGCGTCAGCTACAACTCGCCCACCTGCAACGGCTCGACGGTCACCGGCATCGGCCACGACAAGCTGGGCGCGATCTGGTACCGGGCGCTGACGGTCTACATGACCTCGTCGACGAAGTACGCGGGCGCCCGCACGGCGACCCTGAACGCGGCGAAGGACCTCTACGGCGCGAGCAGCCCGGAGTACGCGGCGGTGGCCGCGGCCTGGAGCGCGGTGGGCGTGAGCTGACCCGGGCGTCGAACGCGGCGGAGGCCGGTGCCCTCGGGGCGCCGGCCTCCGCCCCGCCCCACCCGTTCATCCCTCCGCCGTACACCCTGCGCGGTTATTCCTGCGCGCGCCCTCGAACGCCCGTGACCTGCTGAAACAGCAACCGGCGGCGCTCCGCTCCGGGCTTCGCGACACCCGTTCACCGTAATTCTGACGCTCCATCAGAAAGCGGCCGGGGGCCGCTGCCACTTACCTCGGAGGTGCGGGGCACGACCGACGCAGCGGCACCGGAGGGTGTCGCGGGCCGTCGCCCCTCCACGAGCCGAGGGAGCACCGATGCGACGTACCGCCCGTCTGCTGGCCGGCACCGCGCTCGCCGTCGTCGCCGCCGGCGGGGTCGCCGCGCCCGCCTACGGCGGTGCCACCGGCAGCCTGGAGGTGTACCCGTCCACCACGGTGCCGGGCGAGCAGGTCACGGTGAACACCGCGGCCTGCGGGAAGGGCGGTTCGGCCGCGGGGGACGCCAGCGCGGTGGGTGCCGGGCGGTTCACCCTGGCGCCCAGCACCCACGAGGACGACGCGATCGGGCAGTTCCGGGTGCCGCCGAGCGCGCAGCCGGGGACGTACGAGATCGTCGCGGCGTGCGCCGAGGGCGGCCGGCAGGTCACGGGCGACCTGCACGTCACCCTGACCGCCCTGTCCGGGCAGGTGCAACCGAGAGGAAGCGTGAAGACGGGGGTCGGCGGCGTGTTCGGCCCCGACCCCGTGCAGACCGCGGCAGGCGTGACGGCTCTCGCCGTGGCCGCCGCGGGCGGTACCTGGCTCCTGCATCGCCGGGCGAGAGGCGACGGGATCTGACGGACACCCTCCGCTGTCCGTCCGCCGGTACCGCATGTCCCCTCCCCCTCCGGGTCCGACGCCCCTCGCGGCCCGGAGGGGGCACGGGGGCCGACTTCCCAGGGAGGCCGAGAAGAGGAGGCAGGCATGCCCAGGGTCGGGAACACCGCCATAGCCACCGTCAGCGTCGTCGCGCTCTGCTCGGGCGTGCTGCTGCTGCGCGATCCGATCGGCATCCATGCCCCGCCGCAGCCCTCCGCCGCGCAGGCGCACGCCGACCCCGGCGGCGAACGCGCCGCCGCCCCCGCGCTGCCGCCGTCCCCGCCCGACCGCATCCGCATACCGTCGATACGCGTGAACGCCCCGCTGACGGGACTCGGCCTGACGAGCACCGGCAGCCTCGACGTCCCGCCCGCCGGGAACAAGAACCTCGCCGGCTGGTACGAGGCGGGCACCACCCCGGGCGAGACCGGCACCGCGATCGTGGCGGGCCACGTCGACAACACCGAAGGACCCGCCGTCTTCTACGACCTCGGCGCCCTGCGCAAGGGCAGCGCCGTCGAGGTGGACCGGCGCGACGGCAGCGTCGCGCTCTTCACGGTCGACACGGTCGAGGTCTACGAGGCGAAGAACTTCCCCGACCAGAAGGTCTACGGGGCCTCGAAACGCCCCGAGCTGCGGGTGATCACCTGCGGCGGCGGCTACTCGCGCAGCACCGGGTACCAGGGGAACGTGGTCGTCTTCGCCCATCTCACCGACAGCCGCTGAGCCCCGACGCCGCCGTGCCCGGCCGGCGCCCGGCCTGTGCCCGGCTCCACGGCGCCCCGCTCGGCCACCGCCGGGCGTCCCTCGTACGCCTCGTCCGGCGCGCTCAGCGCACCCGTGCGGCGATGGTCCGCGCGCACGCCAGGGACTCGGCGCGGGTGGTGTCCACCTCCAGGTCGTAGACCACGCCCCGGTGCACGGGTTCCGCCTGGGACGCGGCCATGCCCGGGGCCCGGTCCCCCCGGGCCGTCTCGCGGCCCGCGGCGACCTCGGCGGCGCAGCGGACGCCGACCCACAGCACGTCCAGCCCGTCGAGGGCCTCGCGCCACCGGTCCTGGGAGGCGGCCGCGCCGAGGAAGACGTCGTCGACGACGACCCGGGCGCCCGCCCGTGCCGTCGCGGCGATCCCCGCCATCCAGGCCGCCTCCAGCTCCCGGAACCGCGGCCCGATGTCCACCCCGCCGTCCGGCGCGAAGTCGATCCCGGCGTCCGACGCCCTCAGGGACGCGGGCAGCGCGTCGACCAGCACGTCGATCCCGAAGGCCAGCCACGGCTGCGGCAGGACGGCCTGGAGGCACCGGGCGATCCCGGTCTTGCCCGAGCTGGAACCGCCGTTCAGCACGATCACTTGGGTGGTCATCGGGTCACCGTAGGAAACCCCCGACCGGACCGGCAACGGATTTCGGCGCGGCCCACCGACGGCGGCGGCCACCCGCGTCCGTCAAGCCGGTGTGGCGGTCTCCGCCCGTCAGGCCACCCACTGCGCGTACGCCAGGTTCGCCACCAGCGCCAGCACGACCGTCAGCAGCACGACCCGGACGAAGCCGCTGCCCTTCTTCAGGGCCGTGCGGGCGCCGAGGGTGCCGCCTGCCAGGTTGAAGACGGCCATGAGCGCGGCCAACTGCCACAGCACCGTGCCCTGCCAGGCGAACATCGCGAGGGCGCCCGCGTTGGTGCAGCAGTTGACGATCTTCGCGGTGGCGGAGGCCGTCACCAGGTCGAGGTGCAGTACGGCGGTGAGGGCGAGCACCAGGAACGTACCGGTGCCGGGGCCGATGAACCCGTCGTAGAAGCCGATGCCCAGGCCCGCCAGGCCGATCGCGGCGAGGACGCGACGGCGGCCGACCGGACCGGGCGCCGGGGCGGTGCCGAAGGCGGGGCGCAGGATCACGAAGGCCGCGACACCGAGCAGCACCACCATGATCACCGGCTTGAGGACCTCGGTGCTCATCCCGGCCGCGAAGAACGCCCCGGCCGACGACCCGGCGAGCGCGGCCAGACCGATGCGTACGGCCAGGCGTACGTCCAGCGGGGTCCTGCGGGCGTACGTCACCGCCGCCGCGGACGTGCCGACGATCGCGACCGCCTTGTTGGTGCCGAGCGCGTACGCCGCCGGGGTGTTCCCCGGCAGTCCGAGCAGCAGGGTCGGCAGCAGCAGGAGCCCGCCCCCGCCCACCACCGCGTCGATCCAGCCGGCCGCGAGGGCGGCGAGGCAGAGGAGGGCGAGCGTGGTCAGCGGTATGTCGGGCATGACCGCGACCTTAAGGCACGGACGGGTGCACCCCTCACGGACCTCGGTGTACCCCTCACGGACGTCGGTGCGCCCTTCGCGGACCTGGGTGCGCCCTTCGCGGACCTGGGTGTCCGCCGAGCCCCCGCTCGCCGCTCACCGCGCCGCCCGCCCACCTCTCACCGGGCTGCCGGTCCGCCCGCGAACCCTCACACCCCGGGCCGTGCCCCGCTGAGGGCAGCGTTCCTCTCGGGAAACAGAGGTGATGCGGTCGGGAAACACCGGCCCCGCACGCTGCTGACACAGCCTCGGATCAGCCGCCGCTGTCCCACCTGCTTCACCTGCTTCACCTGCTTCACCTGCTTCACCTGCTTCACCTGCTTCACCTGCTTCACCTGCTTCACCTGCTTCACCTGCTCCCCAACGATGGAGGCTCCTGATGTCCACGACCGCAAGTGTCGGGGGCCGGTCCCGCCCCACGATCGTGCTCGTCGGCCACGGCATGGTCGGCCAGCGTTTCCTCGAAGCGCTCGCCGACCGCGGCCTGACCGCCACGCACCGGGTGGTCGTGCTGTGCGAGGAGCCGCGCCCGGCGTACGACCGGGTCGCGCTGACCTCGTACTTCTCGGGGCGCACCGCCGAGGACCTCTCCCTGACCGACCCGGGGTTCATCGACGAGCACGGGATCGAGCTGTACGTCGGCGACCCGGCGGAGAGGGTCGACCGCGCGGCCCGCACGGTGACGGCCCGCTCCGGGCTCGTCGTCGGCTACGACGTCCTGGTGCTGGCCACCGGCTCGTACCCGTTCGTGCCGCCGGTTCCCCACAAGGACGCCGAGGGCTGCTTCGTCTACCGCACGATCGAGGACCTGCTCGCCATCGAGGAGTACGCCCGGACGAGGGCGACGACGGGTGCCGTGGTCGGCGGCGGGCTGCTGGGACTGGAGGCGGCGGGCGCCCTGAAGGGCCTCGGACTCACCAGCCACATCGTGGAGTTCGCGCCGCGCCTGATGCCCGTGCAGGTCGACGAGGGCGGCGGCGCCGCGCTGCTGCGCACCATCGAGGAGATGGGCCTGTCCGTCCACACCGGGGTGGGCACGCAGGAGATCATGGTCGGCGAGGACGGCGCGGTCACCGGCATGAAACTGTCCGACGGCTCCGAACTCGCCACCGACCTGGTGGTGTTCTCCGCCGGTGTCCGCCCCCGCGACCAACTGGCCCGCGACTGCGGGCTGACGGTCGGCGAGCGCGGCGGCGTCGCGGTCGACGAGCGCTGCCGTACGGTCGGCGACCCGTACGTGTTCGCGATCGGCGAGTGCGCGCTGGCGGCGGACGGCCGGGTGTACGGCCTGGTCGCCCCCGGCTACGAGCAGGCGGAGACGGCGGCCGCCGCGATCGCCGCCGACGCCGGGGCTGTCGGTGAGTCCGGGCAGCCGTCGTTCACCGGTGCCGACCTGTCCACCAAGCTGAAGCTGCTCGGCGTGGACGTGGCCTCCTTCGGCGACGCGCACGGCACCGCCGCCGACTGTCTGGACGTCGTCTACTCGGACGCCCGGGCGGGCCTGTACAAGAAGCTGGTCGTCGGCCGGGACGGCACGCTGCTGGGCGGCATCCTGGTCGGCGACGCGGAGGCGTACGGCACCCTGCGCGCGTTCACCGGTTCCGTCCCGCCCGTCGCCCCCGAGCAGCTCGTGCTGCCCGCCGGCGCCGGGGGCCCCGTCCAGCTCGGCCCGTCCGCGCTGCCGGACGAGGCGGTCGTCTGCTCCTGCCACAACGTCACCAAGGGCAGCATCCGCGGCGCGGTCACCGAGCACTCGTGCACGACCGTGCCCGAGGTGAAGAAGTGCACCAAGGCCGGTACCGGCTGCGGCAGTTGCGTGAAGGTGCTGAGCCAGCTCGTCACCGCCGAGCTGGAGGCCAACGGCGTCGAGGTCGACAAGGGCCTGTGCGGCTGCTTCGCCCAGTCCCGCGAGGAGCTCTACGAGATCGTCCTCGCCCTGCGCGTCACCTCCTACCGGGACCTGCTGGACCGCCACGGCCGCGAGGACGCCCGGGGCGGCGACGGCTGCGAGATCTGCAAGCCCACGGTCGGCTCGATCATCGCCTCCCTCGCCCCGACGATCGGCGCGCACGGCTACGTCCTGGACGGCGAGCAGGCGGCCCTCCAGGACACCAACGACCATTTCCTCGCCAACCTCCAGAGGAACGGCTCGTATTCGATCGTGCCGCGCATCCCGGGCGGCGAGATCACCCCCGAGAAGCTCATCGTGATCGGCGAGGTGGCCCGCGACTTCGGGCTCTACACGAAGATCACCGGCGGTCAGCGCATCGACATGTTCGGCGCCCGCGTCGAGCAACTCCCGTTGATCTGGGCGCGGCTGGTGGACGCCGGCTTCGAGTCGGGGCACGCGTACGGGAAGTCGCTGCGCACGGTCAAGTCCTGCGTGGGGCAGACCTGGTGCCGTTACGGGGTCCAGGACTCGGTCCGGATGGCGATCGACCTGGAGCTGCGCTACCGCGGCCTGAGGTCGCCGCACAAGCTCAAGTCGGCGGTGTCGGGCTGCGCCCGCGAGTGCGCGGAGGCCCAGTCGAAGGACTTCGGCATCATCGCCACCTCCAACGGCTGGAACCTGTACGTCGGCGGCAACGGCGGCGCCACCCCGCGCCACGCGGACCTGCTCGCCCAGGACCTGTCCGACGCCGAACTGGTGCGGCTGATCGACCGTTTCCTGATGTTCTACATCCGCACCGCGGACCGGCTGGAGCGCACCTCGACCTGGCTGGAGCGGATCCCGGGCGGCCTGGACCACGTCCGGGACGTGGTGGTGGAGGACTCCCTCGGCATCTGCGAGGAGCTGGAGTCGCTGATGTCCGCGCACGTCTCCGCCTACCGCGACGAGTGGGCCGAGACCATCGAAGACCCCGAGAAGCTCAGCCGGTTCGTGTCGTTCGTCAACGCGCCCGACACCCCCGACCCGGTCGTCGGCTTCGTCCCCGAACGCGACCAGATCAAGCCCGACCTGCCGCTGCTGACCATCGGCACGCGCCCCCTGGAAGGAAGTGCCCCGCGATGACCCTGGCACCCGAGACGACCGCCCTGAAGGTCCGGCTGCGCCTGGCGGACTCCTGGTTCGCGGTCTGCGACCTGACCACGCTGGCCCCCGGCCGGGGCCTGGCCGCGCTGCTGCCCGACGGCCGCCAGGTCGCGCTGTTCCGCGACCGGTCCGGAGCGCTGTACGGCATCGACAACCGCGACCCGTTCAGCGGCGCGGCCGTCCTCTCCCGCGGGCTGACCGGCACCCACCGGGGCCGCCCGTTCGTCGCCTCCCCCCTGCTCAAACAGCGCTTCGACCTGCTGACCGGACAGTGCCTGGACGACGAGACCGTACGGGTGGCGACGTACGAGGTACAGGCCGCCTGAGGCACCGGCCCGGGCCGTCCGTCAGGGCTCGAGCCCCTCGTACGTCACCCCCGTGAGCTCCTCGGACGCGCTCCACAGGCGCTCGCTCACCCGGTCGTCGCGGGTCCAGGGGGTTCGGCGCGACGGCGCGGGCGCCCCGCGCCACATCGCGAAGGACGGGCCGGTGAAGGAGTCGGGGCGCACGCCGGGGGCGGTGGCGGCGTACAGGCTGGGCAGGGCACCCATCTCGGCCGGCTGGGCGACGATCCGGTTGCCGAGCTCCATCAGCCGCTCGGCGCCCCGGCGTCCCGCCGCGCGCGGACCTGCGGTCTGGAGGTTGGTGGCCGCGTACCCGGGGTGGGCGGCCGCGGCGACCGTGTCCGCGCCGGCCGCCTCCAGCCTGCGCGCCAGTTCGTGGGTGAACAGCAGGTTGGCGGTCTTGGACCGGCCGTAGGCGATCCAACGCCGGTACTTGCGCTCGCTGTTGAGGTCGTCGATGTCGATGTTCGCGAGCACGTGCATCATGCTGGAGACGGTCACGACCCGGGCGCCGGGGGTGGCGAGCAGCGCGGGCAGCAGCAGTCCCGTGAGGGCGAAGTGCCCGAGGTGGTTGACCCCGAACTGCGTCTCGAACCCGTCGGCCGTCGTCCCGTACGGCAGCGCCATCACCCCGGCGTTGTTCACGAGCAGATCGAGCCGGTCGTACGGGAGGCGCGCCGCGAACTCCCGTACGGACGCCAGGTCGCCGAGGTCCAGCCGGGCGAACTCCACCTCGGCGCCCGGCACTTCGGCGCCGATCCGGTCCACCGCCGCACGCCCCCGCGGCTCGCTCCGGCAGGCCACGACCACCCGCGAGCCGTGACGGGCCAGTTCGCGCGCGGTGACATACCCGAGCCCGCTGTTGGCTCCGGTGACGACGGCGTTGCGACCGCTCAGGTCGGGGATGTCGTGCGCGCTCCAGCCGGACATGACGTCTTCCCTCCGCGGGTGTGCATGGATCTCCACCCTAGGTCGGCCCGCGGAGGGCGGCTCGGCAGGGTGGGCCCGGTCAGGCGGCGGCGGGCGTGTTCAGGTCCCGGTTGACGACCCGGGCGGCGGCTTCGAGGGTGGCGACGCCGTCGGCCATCGTCGGGCTGCCGTCGGAGAGCACGGCCATCGCGTAGTCGTGGCCGCCGCCGGTGAAGGCGCCGACGCTGTTCACCCGCCAGCCGTCGGTGGCGTCCGGCAGCCAGCCGTTCTTGACGTGCACCGTCGCCGTCGCGGGCGCCCCGGCCGGGGCGCCCCAGCGCTGCTCGGGAATCACCTGGCCCATCAGGCGCAGCGCGTAGGCACGGGCGCCGCTGTCGAGGACCGCGTTGTCCGAGGTGAGCAGCCGGAGCAGGGTCAGCTGGTCGGCGGCCGTGATCTGCGTGCGCCCCCAGTGGCCGTTCGGCGCGGGCACGGTGTCCCGCATGCCGGCCAGGGTCAGGAAGCGCTGGACGCCGGCGGTCCCGATCTGGTGCCACAGGGCGTTGGTCGCGTCGTTGTCCGACCTGGTGATCATCTTGGTGGTCAGCTCCACCTCGCGGGACGTCAGGGCGCGGTGCTCGTCCGCCGTCTGCCGCAGCAAGGCTCCGAGCACGGTGACCTTGACCACGCTCGCCGAGTCGAAGGCCGCGTGGGCCCGGAAGGTGCACGAGGTCCCGGTGGTGCGGTCGTACAGGGCGAGCGCGGCGGAGCCCTGGCGTCCGCGGAGCGCGGCGGCGAGGTCCTGCGACAGCCGGTCCGCCAGCCCCGGCCGCTGCGAGGTGCAGGTCACGGGCGAGCCGCCGACGGACGCGCCGCGCGTGCTCGCCTGCGCCGGGGTGGCGGTGGCGAGTGCGGCGAGGGCCGTCCCGGCGGTCATGGCCGCGGCCAGTCCCCGCCGGGCGCGGCGGGATATGCGCGATGCGGGCATGGAGGTTCCGTCCTGCTCGGTGTCTGCGGTCGCGGCGGCAGCGCGCACGGAGTCGGCGAGGGCTGCGCGGAACGCGGGGACCGCGGGGAACGACGCCGACGCTACAGGGAAGAAGAGGGCCACTTTGACCAACAGATAGCGCTATGTCCGCTTTATGCACATTTCCTGATCTGTGACATTTATCAACGAATCAGCCCTTGCCGCGCCCTGCGACCCACCGGCCCCGTTCGTCACGAAAACGCCATTCCGCCACCACGGGCGGGAACCCGGCATTACGGTCATGCACGCATCCGGCACACCTTGGGGGACCGTCATGACCAACCCGTACGCCACTCCGCCCGCGCCCCGCTGGGCGCGCAAGCGCTACCTGCTCCCGGCGCTCGGCCTGGCCCTGTTCGTCGGCATCGGCATCGGCGGCCAGGACACGACGGGCGCCGACGCGAAGCCTGCGGCGGCCCGCCCGGCGGTCACCGTCACCACCACCGCGACCGCGACCGCGACGCCCGAACCGGCCGCCACCGTGACCACCACGAGCACCGTCGAGGTCACCCGCACCGTGACGGCCGAACCGGCGGCGGACACCGGCGTCGACGACGGCAGCGTCGGCGGAAGCAGTGGCGGAAACGGCAGCGGAAGCGGTGGCGGCGGAAGTGCCTACTACGCCAACTGCACCGCGGCCCGAGCCGCCGGAGCGGCCCCGCTGCACGCCGGCGACCCCGGCTACGACTCCCACCTCGACCGCGACGGCGACGGCGTCGCCTGCGAATGACCGCGGGCCGAGAGGGGGGCGGGTCGCATGGATACCCCGGGCGTCGTCATCGTCCGCCTGCGCAGCGCCTCCTGACGGTCCGCCTGCGGAGCCGGCGGTCCGGGTTCACAGGCGCACGATGACCAGGGCGGTGTCGTCGGTGGCATCCCCGGGCGGGAGCAGGTCGCCGAGCACCGCGTCGGCGAGGCTCTCGCAGTCGTCCGCGTGATGGCGGGACAGGGAATCGGCGAGCCGGGCGAGGCCGACGTCGATGTCCTCGCGGCGACGCTCGATCAGACCGTCGGTGTAGAGGACGAGGACGTCGCCCTCGTGGAAGGCCGCGGCAGCCTGGGGCCGGGGGACGTGTCGAGGACGGGCGGCCAGCGGGGGGTCGGTGGCCCGGTCCAGGAACTCGACGGTCCCGTCCGCCGGGGCGAGGGCCGGTGGGAGGTGACCGGCGCTGCTGTAGGTGATGGTGTGGGTGTCCCAGTCGACGAACACCGTGGCCACGGTGGTGTTCTCGGCGCCGTCGACGGTCCGGGCGTACAGCCCCAGAACTTCCAGGGCACGGGCGGGGCCGTCGAGGACCAGGCAGGCGGCGCTGAGGGCACTGCGCAGCTGCCCCATGACGCCGGCCGCGGCCAGGCCGTGGCCGACGACGTCGCCGACGACGACGGCCATGCGGTCGCCCGGCCGGTCGATGAGGTCGTACCAGTCGCCGGCCACGTTCAGCGCCGCGGCGGCGGGCCGGTAGCGCACGGCCGCACGGTGGCGGCCGACCGGACGGGGAGCGGGCAGCATGGCCTTCTGCAGGGACAGCGCGACTTCGCGGGCGCGGATGAACTCGGTGACCTCCTCCACCCGGTGCAGCAGCAGGGCCACCCGCCCGTCCGGACCGAAGACGGGAATGTTGATCTGGGTCCAGTACCGGTCGTTCAGCGCCCCGGGCCGTTCGGGGTTCTCCTCGGTGTGCCGCAGCGCCATGGTGTCGCGCTCACCGGTTCGCGCCGTCCGGAGCAGCGACGCCTGGACCTTGGACGTGAGGGCCGCGACAGGGGCGTCCGGATCGTCGCGGAAGTCGTCGGGGAGGTAGTTGCCGATGACCTGCTCGCGGGTGAGGCCCACCGTGCGCAGGAACGCGTCGTTGGCGTCCACGTAGATAAGCTGCGGGGTCAGCAGTGCCACCGCTCCGGGAAGGGCCTGGAACACCGCCGCGTAGTCGATCTCTGGTTCCGCCACGTCTTTCCCGCCTCGACGTCGCCACTGGGCACAGACAGCACCCCAGACCAGGATGTGTCCGCCCGGCGGCCCCCGCATCCGGGACCACGGCACTCGGGAGCGGGAAGCGCGTACCTCACGGCCGCGGTCCCGCCGCGGAGGGCCGGAACACCCGAAGGGGCGGCATCCCCTCACAGGGTGCAAGACCAATCCCCTGACCAGGGGACTCGGGGTCTGCCGCACCTCACAGGGCACTCTCAGGGCACATCACCCAGCGCGGACTCCATCATGTCGGCGGTCCGGGCGTCCTCCGCCTCCCACAGGTGGGTGCAGACGTTCAGCGTGATCGACGGCTTGGCGTGGCCAAGCCTCATCTGCACCTGCTTCGGCGTCGCCCCGTTCTTGATCAGGACCGAGGCGTAGAAGTGCCGCAGATCGTGAAACGTCGTGTCCTCGGGGACCCGGACCTTGGTGCCCGAAGTCGCATGGCGAACGAGTCTCACGCCCGGAGCATACGGACGCTACACACGCCCGTTCGAGGAACAAGCGCGAGCTGGACGGCAAGCCCACCCTGTGGCGACGTGGGGATGCGGGATGCCTACCACTCCCAGGCTCCAGCTGACCGCCCACTCGGACGCACCGCAGCGGGTGTTCGGGTGAGAAGCACGACGCCCCACCCGCGAAGGGTGGGGCGAAGGCGAACATCTCCGGGGCTACAACCACCTCCAAGGGAGACGTCGGCGAACTCACCCGTGTCCATTGCCGGTTACTCGACCATGGCTTCCTCAGCGGGCGGCTACTCTGCCGGTGCCTCAGCAGCCGGCTCCTCAGCGGCCGGTGCCTCAGCAGCCGGCTCCTCGGCGGCCGGCTCTTCGGCGGCCGGTGCCTCGGCAGCCGGCTCTTCGGCGGCCGGCTGCTCGGCCGGCTGCTCTGCGGGCTGCTCTGCGGGCTGCTGCTCGGCCGGCTGCTCGGCGGCCGGCTGCTCGGCGGCCAGTTGCCCAGGCGCGGGCGCCGGAGCCGGGGCAGGAGCCGGAGCCGGAGCGGGCGCCGGAGCCGGAGCAGGCGCCGGAGCCGGAGCAGGCGCCGGAGCAGGCGCCGGAGCCGGGGCAGGCGCAGGCGCAGGAGCCGGAGCCGGAGCAGGAGCAGGAGCCGGAGCAGGCGCAGGTGCCGGGGCAGGAGCAGGAGCCGGAGCAGGCGCAGGTGCCGGGGCAGGCGCAGGCGCAGGCGCCGGGGCAGGCGCCGGTGCCGGGGCAGGCGCAGGCGCAGGCGCCGGGGCAGGCGCCGGAGCCGGGGCAGGCGCAGGCGCCGGAGCCGGAGCCGGAGCAGGAGCCGGAGCCGGGGCAGGAGCCGGAGCAGGAGCCGGAGCCGGGGCAGGAGCCGGGGCAGGCGCAGGCGCAGGAGCCGGAGCAGGCGCAGGAGCCGGAGCCGGAGCAGGCGCCGGAGCAGGCGCCGGAGCAGGCGCCGGAGCCGGAGCAGGCGCCGGAGCCGGGGCAGGCGCAGGAGCAGGCGCAGGAGCAGGCGCCGGAGCAGGAGCCGGAGCAGGCGCCGGAGCAGGCGCCGGAGCAGGCGCCGGAGCCGGGGCAGGCGCCGGAGCAGGAGCCGGAGCAGGCGCCGGAGCCGGGGCAGGCGCCGGAGCAGGAGCCGGAGCAGGCGCAGGCGCAGGAGCCGGAGCCGGGGCCGGAGCCGGAGCAGGCGCAGGCGCCGGAGCCGGGGCACTGCTACTACTACTGCTGCTACTACTACTGCTGCTACTGCTGCTACTGCTGCTACTGCTGCTGCTACTACTACTACTGCTACTGCTACTCGGCACGACTATGATGCGCGTCAGCCGCTGAACTCTGGCGCCTGGTTGCTGAACTACGATGACCCTTTTCGGTGTCGCTGCCCCGCACACAAGGCGGCCTTGCGCAGTGCGAACAACGACAAAACCTCGTTTGCAAACCAGGTCGGGTGCCGCGCTCGACGATTCCGCCGTAGCCTTCGTTGTCTGAGACGCCGCCTCGGCGCTCGTCACACCCACCGCTCCAGCGAGCAGTACAGCGGTGCAAGACGCGCCGACGATGTGCAGGATTCGTCTCCGGATACTCGTCGCCATGAAATCTCCTTTTCAAACGCTGGAGGCAGGGTCACCTCCAGCAGTGTGGGAGGTCCGCCGCAACCGTGGCGTTGATCCAGCATGGCTCTTGCGTGACGCTCGATTTGACAATGCCGGCGACATGCTGAAGGGCACGCTTCGCGACGGACTTTTAGGCACGCAAGCTCCTACCAGTCTGCGTGCTATCTCCGCCATGTGCACGCTGAAACGCTGGTCAGACACGCGGATGCTACTGCTACTGGCGAAGCGTTCCGGGCGCGCCTGACCGCGAATCGGAGCAGTCGGCCCATATGCGGGCGCGTCCGCCGTGCCGAAGGGCTGCCGAGCTGTTCAAGGAACACAGCGTGGCGGCGATCGGGGAAAAGTTGACGCTTCACCAGCTGCGGCACTCTGTGCTGACCCATGCAACGGAGGACGGCGTGATCACCCGCCGGTCCAGCTCAACCTCCGCGGCCTCCAAGGACCTTCGGCCACCACCCACTGATGGGCTTCGTCGACCACGCGACTGGCGGGTCGGACGAGCCGGTGGCCGCTCTGCTCAGGCCCCGGGAACGCGGGCAGCAACACCGCCGCCGATCACATCGCCGCCACCCGACCGGCTCTGACCCAGCTACCCAAGTCCTATCGGCGCAGGCGTCGGACGCTGATCCGCACCGACTCCGCGGGCGGCACCCACGAGTTCGTCTCCTGGCTCACGAAAAGTGGCCGGTGGCTGCCGTATTCGGTCGGCATGACCATCACCGACGCAATCCACCAGGTCGTACTCAAGGCGCCGCCCGCGGCATGGACGCCGGCTGTCGAGCCCGACGGAGAGATCCGCGATGGAGCCTGGGTCGCCGAACTCGCCGGCAACATGCTCGACGGCTGACTGAAGGGCATGCCGCTGATCGTCGGCAAGGAACGACCCCACCCCGGCGCCCAGTTGACAATCACGGATGTCGACGGCATGCGGACCACGGGCTTCGCCACCGACACCACCGGCTGACCCATGGCCGAGCACGAACTCCGCCACCCCCTGCGGGCGCGGGCCGAGGACAGCATCCGAGCTGCCCGCGCGACCGGAGCCGTGGAACCCGGCGCCCACCCGACGCGACAGCCGGGCCATCGGCCCACTCGCGATCAGCCCGAACAATCGAAACGGCCCGCCAGAGAAACCAACGGTCCGTCACGAAAGTTCGAGGCCAAGGAAGCTGGTTGCATACCGAGCCTGCGACTGGAAGATAGCGATCGGGACATCCAGCGTCACGACCGTGAGGGTTTGGACCTTGCTCAGACCGTTTATTTATCTCAAGCGCGAGCTTCACGGGACCCAACATATGTCATTCTTTGCAGGTTTGATCTGCGGAGCTTCATAAGAAAATTGGCCTGCCCGCCAACTGATCGCAGTAGGGCAGGGATATCTTCTTTCCGTAGCCCCCGGCGCCTACGCTGTAGACGGCACAGGAGCTCTTCGGTAGGCGTGCACCCCTCCCCGTCTCGCCTGTCTTCCTGGCGGCTACGCCCTGGGTGCGCGTTTTATGGGCGGGAACTTTGGGGTTCCTCTCCGAGCCCGAAGCGTGAGGGGTCTGCGGGACAGACGTGGGGCTCGGTAAGCCGTAGGCCGCGCGACCCTGTAGATCTGCCGGCCGGTCCTCCTGGAGCTCCGAAGCCGGGCCGTCGGTGGGCCGTCCCAGGTCAGCCAAGAACGACCGACGGCAACCAACAACAACGGCACCCCTACCGGTCAGAGCGACCTTGATACCAAACCGCCCACGTGACCGGCTCAAGGCATCACTTCTTCGAATTGTGCCCGATGCGGACAGAGCTACGGAGGGAGCCCAGCCGCGCCCGGAGGGCACAACGAGGGCACAACGGCCTCGCACGGGGTCAACGGCAGCCAACCCCGACCAACACCGTTTCCCCTGGTCAGATGCATACCTTGACAGTCGCCGCAGAGCATGCCCGAAGGGGCGGCACCCCCGCACAGGGTGTCGCCCCTTCTTTTTAGAACACCGGGTCCGCCGCTCATCGGTGAGGGTCGGGGACGGGCGGCGGGCCCGGATCCGGGGTGGGATCAGCGGTGGTCGCTGCCCGCCGACTGGGTGGCCGCGCGGCCCGCCTCCAGGCGGGCCACCGGGATGCGGAACGGGGAGCAGGAGACGTAGTCGAGTCCGACCTCGTGGAAGAAGTGGACCGACTCCGGGTCGCCGCCGTGCTCGCCGCAGACGCCGAGCTTGAGGTCGGGGCGCGTCGCGCGGCCGGCCTTCGCGGCGGACTTCACCAGGGAGCCGACGCCGTCCTTGTCGATCGTCTCGAAGGGGCTGACGCCGAAGATGCCCTTCTCCAGGTAGGCCGTGAAGAAGGAGGCCTCCACGTCGTCCCGGCTGAAGCCCCACACCGTCTGGGTGAGGTCGTTCGTGCCGAAGGAGAAGAACTCCGCCGCCTCGGCGATCTGACCGGCGGTCAGCGCGGCGCGCGGGAGCTCGATCATCGTGCCGATGGCCAGCTTCAGCTCGACGCCGGTGGCTGCCTGCACCTCGGCGATGACCTGGTCGGCCTCCTCGCGGACGATCTCCAGCTCCTGGACCGTGCCGACCAGCGGGATCATGATCTCGGCGCGCGGGTCGCCCTTGGCGTTCCTGCGCTCGGCGGCCGCCTCGGCGATGGCCCGTACCTGCATGGTGAACAGGCCGGGGATGACCAGGCCGAGACGCACGCCGCGCAGGCCCAGCATCGGGTTCTGCTCGTGCAGCCGGTGGACGGCCTGGAGCAGGCGCAGCTCGTTCTCGTGCGGGTCCTTGCGGGCCTCGGCGAGCGCGACGCGCACCGACAGCTCGGTGATGTCGGGCAGGAACTCGTGCAGCGGCGGGTCCAGCAGACGGATCGTCACCGGGAGGCCGTCCATCGCCTCGAACAGCTCGACGAAGTCCTGCTTCTGGAGCGGGAGCAGTTCCTTCAGGGAATCCTCGCGCTCGGCGTCCGTGTCGGCCAGGATCAGCCGCTCCACCAGCTCGCGCCGGTCGCCGAGGAACATGTGCTCGGTGCGGCACAGGCCGATGCCCTGGGCGCCGAAGCGGCGGGCGCGCAGCGCGTCCTCGGCGTTGTCGGCGTTGGCGCGCACCCGCAGCCGGCGCTTGCGGTCGGCGAACGCCATGATCCGGTGCACGGCCTCGACCAGCTCGTCGGCGTCGTCGGCGCCCGCGTGCATCCGGCCCTCGAAGTACTCCACGACCGGGGAGGGGACGACGGGCACCTCGCCGAGGTACACCTTGCCGCTGGAGCCGTCGATGGAGATGACGTCTCCCTCCTCGACGACGTGTCCGCCGGGGACCGTCATCCGGCGGCGCTTGGTGTCGACCTCCAGCTCCTCGGCGCCGCACACGCAGGTCTTGCCCATGCCGCGGGCGACGACGGCCGCGTGGGAGGTCTTGCCGCCGCGCGAGGTGAGGATGCCCTCGGCCGCGATCATGCCGTCGAGGTCGTCGGGGTTGGTCTCGCGGCGGACCAGGATGACCTTCTCGCCGGAGCGGGACCACTTGACGGCGGTGTACGAGTCGAAGACGGCCTTGCCGACCGCCGCGCCCGGCGAGGCGGCGATGCCCCGGCCGACCTGCGCGGCCTTCGCGTTCTCGTCGAAGCGCGGGAACATCAGCTGGGCGAGCTGTGCGCCGGTGACCCGCTGGAGCGCCTCGGTCTCGTCGATGAGGCCCTGGTCCACGAGCTGGGTGGCGATGCGGAAGGCCGCGCCCGCGGTGCGCTTGCCGACGCGGGTCTGGAGCATCCACAGCTGGCCGCGCTCGATGGTGAACTCGATGTCGCAGAGATCCTTGTAGTGGTTCTCCAGGGTCTCCATGATCTGCATGAGCTGGTCGTACGACTTCTTGTCGATCGACTCCAGCTCGGCGAGCGGGACCGTGTTGCGGATACCGGCGACGACGTCCTCGCCCTGGGCGTTCTGGAGGTAGTCGCCGTAGACGCCCTGGTGGCCGGAGGCGGGGTCGCGGGTGAAGGCGACACCGGTGCCGGAGTCGGGGCCGAGGTTGCCGAAGACCATCGAGCAGACGTTGACGGCGGTGCCCAGGTCGTGCGGGATGCGCTCCTGGCGGCGGTAGAGCTTGGCGCGGTCGCCGTTCCAGGAGTCGAAGACCGCCTTGATGGCGAGGTCCATCTGCTCGCGCGGGTCCTGCGGGAAGTCCCGGCCGGCCTCGGTCTTGACGATCCGCTTGAACCGGGTGACCAGCTTCTTCAGGTCCGCGGCCTCCAGCTCGGTGTCGACCGTGACCTTCTTGGCCTCCTTGGCCTTGTCCAGCGCGTCCTCGAAGAGCTCCCCGTCGACGCCGAGGACCGTCTTGCCGAACATCTGGATGAGGCGGCGGTAGGAGTCCCAGGCGAACCGCTCGTCGCCGGCCTGCTGGGCGAGGCCCTGCACCGACTTGTCGGAGAGGCCGATGTTCAGGACGGTGTCCATCATGCCGGGCATGGAGAACTTCGCCCCGGAGCGGACCGACACCAGGAGCGGGTCGTCGGCCTGGCCGAGCTTCTTGCCCATGGCCGTCTCGAGCGCTTCGAGGTGTGCACTCACCTCGTCACGCAGTGCCGCGGGTTCCTCGCCACTGTCGAGGTAGGTCTTGCAGGCCTCGGTGGTGATCGTGAAGCCCGGGGGGACCGGAAGGCCCAGGTTGGTCATCTCGGCGAGGTTGGCGCCCTTGCCGCCGAGGAGGTCTTTGAGGTCCTTGTTGCCCTCGGTGAAGTCGTAGACGAACTTCACGGCCTCAACGCTGGTGGCGTCCTCGGCTACCTGGGGTTCTTTGTTTTCCGACACGGGTCTCGACTCCTCGAGGACGCGGTGGCTGCCCTGACGGGCAGGAACATACCCAGATCGAAGGCGTCTGGGTACGTCCACTTGTGCGTCATGCGCCTGTAACTCGACGTCCGCCAGCGGATCGAAAGTCAAAGCTTGGCAAGCGTCAAGCAGTGGATGTTTTCACTTCTTGAACACAACATGGGCCATAGGCAGACCATATCGCTCATGTGAGCATCTCTCGTCACGTCTGATTTCGATCGATGAACGATCAAGGGGTGGCACTGAGTGCCACCCCTTGGAGAAGTGCAGTCGCCCAAGATTCGCTCATGTGAGCGCAACCCTTATCAAGGGTGGCGAGAATCACGCTTTCACAGGCGACCGGTTTTCACCATGCGGACGGGCGTCCGGACGCGAAACACCCTCGTCATCCGCTCCACGCACCATCCGCCGCACCTGCCGTCCGTCTCACACGACCCGCCTCGCACCATCCGCCTCACACGCCGAGCGCCAGCAGTCGTTCCTCCACCCGTTCGGGCGCGTACAGGTGCTCCACGACCATCGCGGCGGCGCCCACCAGCCCGGCCCGTTCGCCGAGCGCCGAGGTCACCACGTCCAGCCGGGCCGTGGAGCGCGGCAGCGCCCGCTGGTACAGCAGTTCCCGCACCCCGGTGAGGAAGGGGGTTCCGGCCAGATCCCCGGCGATCATCAGCACGCCGGGGTTGAACAGCGTCACGACGGTCGCCAGCACGTCCCCGACGCTGCGCCCGGCCTCACGGGCCAGCGCCGCGGCCTCGGGGTGCCCGGCCGCGAGCAGGTCGCGCACGTCCGAGCCGGACGCGGCCGGCACTCCGGCCTCGGCGAGCCTGCGGGCCACCGCGCCACCGCTGGCGACCGCGGCCAGACAGCCGCGGGACCCGCACCGGCACAGCGCGTCCGCGCCCACCCGGATGTGCCCGATGTCGCCGGCGCCCCCGTCGATCCCGCGGTAGACGGAGCCGTCCACCACCATCCCCGCGCCGATGCCGGTCGACACCTTGACCAGCATGAACGCGGAGCAGTCCGGGTGTCCGGTGCGCTGTTCGCCGTAGGCCATGAGGTTGGCGTCGTTGTCGACGAGGACCGGCACGCGCGGGGCGCCGGTGTGCTCGGTCAGGGCGCGGGAGAGCCGGCCGCGTATGTCGTACCCGTCCCAGCCGGGCATGATCGGCGGCTGGACCACCCGGCCGGTCCCGGTGTCGACCGGGCCCGGCACCGCGAGCCCGATGCCGCAGACCTCGCCGGGCGCGTGCCCCGCCTTCTCCAGCAGTCGGGCGAACCACCCGCCCAGTTCGCCCAGGACGGCGTCCGGGCCGTCCTCGACGACCAGCGTGCCCGAGTGCTCGGCGAGTATCTCGCCGGTGAGCGTGAGGACGGCGGCGCGCGCGTGCCGGGTGTCGAGGTCCCCGGCGAGGACGACCGCGTGGGCGTCGTCGAACTCCAGGGTGATGGAGGGACGGCCGCCCAGCGGCGAGTCCACGGGACCGCCCGCGCCCTCGCGCAGCCAGCCCGCGCGGAAGAGCCGGTCGAGGCGCTGGCCGACGGTGGCCCGGGAGAGTCCGGTCACCTGCTGGAGGGCTCCGCGCGTGGTGGCCCGGCCCGTGCGCACCAGTTCGAGCAGGTCGCCGGCGCTCGCCTGGCTCCCCGCCCTGGTGGCCCTTCCCGCTCTGCCCGGACGTCCGGTCATGCCCACCCCCTTGTGTTTCTCAAGCCTGCATTACATATTGAGTTTTGCGTGTTAAATAGACGTAACTCTACGGTAGCCACTACCGAACCGGTCCGCCCAACGTCTTCGGGGAGCCCCGAGTGGATCGCACCGCCCAGCTGAGCGCCCGCCCCCGTCCGACGGGTCGGGCCGTTGCATACGATCCGCCGGCCGCGGCGGGTCCGCTGCACCTCAGAGCCGCGCACGTGCTGGAAGGCAACTGGACGGGAACATCCACGGTGCCCTCGCACAGCCTGTACCCGCACCAGTGGTCCTGGGACTCCGCGTTCATCGCGATCGGCCTGCGGCACGTCTCGCCACTGCGGGCCCAGCGGGAGCTGGAGACGCTGCTGGCCGCCCAGTGGGACGACGGGCGGGTCCCGCACATCGTCTTCAACCCCTCCGTACCGCTCGACGCGTACTTCCCCAGCCCCGACTTCTGGCGCTCCTCGACCGCGGGGCGCACCGCGGGCGCCCCGCGCACCGTACAGACCTCCGGCATCGTGCAGCCACCGGTGCACGCGCTGGCCGCGTGGCTGGTGCACTGTGCCGACCCGGTGCTGTCCCGGGCGCGCGGCTTCCTGACCCGGCTGCACCCGCGGCTGGCGGCCTGGCACCGCTACCTCCTGCACCGCCGGGACCTGGGCGGGGGCGGGCTCGCGTCCGTCGTCCACCCCTGGGAGCAGGGCATGGACAACAGCCCCTGCTGGGACGACCCGCTCGCCCGGATCACCCCGGCCCCGGCCCGCTCCTTCCGCCGTGCCGACCTCGACCACGGCGCCGCCGGGGACCGGCCCACGGACCTGGACTACGGGCGGTACGTGCGGCTGGCGACGGACTACCGGGACCGGGGGTACGACGACAACCCGGGCGCCCCGGCCGAATCCGGGGGCGGCCGGGGGAACGGCGCCTTCGCCGTGGAGGACCCGGCCTTCAACGCCCTGCTGATCGCCTCCGAGTTCGCGCTGGCGCGCATCGCGCACGAGCTCGGCGCGACCGGCGCCGCCCGCCGCGCCCGCGCGCAGCGGCTGACGGCGGCGCTGGTGGAACGGCTGTGGGACCCGGACCGGGGCATGTTCCTCTGCCGGGACGTCCGCGCCGGCCGCCCGATCCCCGAGCGCAGCGTCTCCGGCCTGGTCCCGCTGCTGCTGCCCGGCCTGCCGCGCGACATCGTCACCGCGCTCGTGCGCACCCTCGGCGGTCCCCACTTCGGACTGGGCGACAGCACCCGGCTGGTCCCGAGCTACGACCTGCTCGGCGAGGCCTTCGACCCGCACCGCTACTGGCGGGGGCCCGCCTGGTTCAACACCGCCTGGCTGCTGGAGCGCGGGCTGCGGCTGCACGGCGAACAGCCGCGGGCCGAGGCGCTGCGCACGGCGGCCCTGGAGACCGCCGACGCGACCGGGTTCGCGGAGTACGTGGACCCGTACACCGGCGAGGCGTGCGGCGCGACCGGCTTCAGCTGGACCGCGGCGCTCACGCTCGACCTGCTCCACGAGCCCTTCGGGCACGGCGTGTCCGGCCCGGGCATCGGCACGTTCGACATGAGGGACAAGGGAGGGGACCGAGGATGACGGACCGGCTTCATCTGCTCGTGTACGGCGGCACGTTCGCCGTCGTGGGTGACGGTGGGGACATCAGCGGCGTACGCGGCGGCTCCCCCGACGGGCTGTTCCTGCGCGACGCCCGGCACCTCAGCCGCTGGCAGCTCACGGTCGACGGCGCGGTGCCGGAGGCGCTGTCGCCGGTCGCGGACGGGGACACCGCGCGCTGTGTCCTGGTGCCGCGCGGCGGGCGCGCCGACACGCCCGCGTACACGCTCTTCCGTGAACAGGCCGTGGGCGACGGCTCGTTCGTCGAGACGCTGCGGGTCACCAGCAACCGTCCGGTGCCCACCACGGTCCGGCTGGCGGTCACCGCGGACGCCGACTTCACCGACCAGTTCGAACTGCGCTCCGACCACCGCACCTACGCCAAGGCCGGCGCGACCCGCTCCCGGCAGGTCCTCGACGACGGGGTGGAGTTCACCTACCGGCGCGGGGAGTGGCGTTCCTCCACGACGGTGACGGCCGAGCCCGTGCCCGACGGCGTCGAGGAGACCGGCACCGGCGCCCGGCGGCTGGTGTGGACCCTGGAGCTGGAACCGCACGGCACGGCCGAACTGACCCTGCGGGTGATGGCCCGGCCGCACGGTGAGAAGCGGGCCCTGCGGGTGCCGCGCTCGCCCGCCGCCCTCACCGAGCAGCTCCTCGCCCTGGAGGGCACCTTCGTGGAGGGCGTGGCCTTCCCGACCGGCTGGCCGGAGCTGGCGGCGGCGTGCGCCCGGGGCCTGGCCGACCTCGCCGCGCTCCAGGTGCCGGCGACCGGCCCGGACGGCGAGGAGCTGCGGGTGCCCGCGGCGGGCGCCCCCTGGTTCCTGGCCCTGCTCGGCCGCGACGCCCTGCTGACCTCGCTGTTCGCCCTGCCCTACCGCCCCCAGCTCGCCGCCGCCACGCTCCCGGCGCTCGCCGCGGCCCAGGCAACGGACACCGCGGTGACGTCGGTGTCGCAGCCCGGCAAGATCGTGCACGAGCTGCGGCACGGCGAACTGGCCCACTTCGGGCAGGTCCCGTACGGCCGCTACTACGGTTCGGTCGACGCGACGCCGCTGTTCCTCGTCCTGCTCGGCGCGTACGTCGAGCACACCGGGGACACCGCCCTGGCCCGGCGTCTGGAGTCGCACGCCCGCGCGGCGGTCGGCTGGATGCTGGACCACGGCGGACTGACCTCCCGCGGCTACCTCGTCTACCGCGCCGACCAGGGCGGCCTGGCCAACCAGAACTGGAAGGACTCCCCCGGGGCCATCTGTCACGCCGACGGCACCCGCGCCCGCGGCACGGTGCTTGCGGCCGGGGCCCAGGGATACGCCTACGACGCCCTGCGCCGTACGGCCTGGGTCGCGCGCACGGCCTGGTCGGACGAGGTCTACGCGGCCCTGCTGGAACAGGCGGCCGCCGATCTGCGCGACCGCTTCCAGCGGGACTTCTGGATGCCCGAGCACTCCTTCCCGGCGCTGGCCCTGGACGGCGAGGGCCGTCAGGTCGACGCGCTGGCCTCGGACGCCGGACATCTGCTGTGGTCGGGCCTGCTGGACAAGGAGTACGGGAAGGCCGTCGGCCGGCGGCTGCTCGAACCGGACTTCTTCTCCGGCTGGGGCGTACGCACCCTCGCCTCCGGGCAGCCCGCGTACCACCCCCTGTCGTACCACCGCGGCTCCGTCTGGCCGCACGACAACGCGCTGATCACCCTGGGTCTGGCCCGCTACGGACTGCACGACGAGGCCCGTACGGTCGCCCACGGCCTGGTGGACGCGGCCACCGCGACCGGGCACCGGCTCCCCGAGGTCCTCGCGGGCTACGGCCGCGACAGCCACCGGGAGCCGGTCCCCTACCCGCACGCGTGTGTACGGGAGTCCCGGTCGGCGGCGGCCCCGCTCGCCCTGCTCACCGCGGTCGGTGGTGCGTAGCGACCGCCCTGCGGGATGTTGACGAGGCGTTTGCCGGGTGTTTGCCCTGGCTCGTGAACGGACACCGAGGACAGACCGTACGGGATGACGGCGGGCCCGGCCTCCCCACCACGGCCCGCCGCTCCCTCACGCGCCTCGCACGGAAGGACCTCCGTTGTCCCAGCACACGAGCACCCGTCAGGAACCGGACGCGGCAGGCGCTGCCGCGGGCGAGCTCCTGACCCCGGACAGCGACGAGGGGTCGCCCGCGACGGCGGAGAGCGAGCCCGCGCGACGGGTCCCGTCCCCGGCGAAACCGGCCGGGGACGCGGAACCGGCGACCACCGGAGCAGCGGGCGAGGGCGAGGCGACGGCGGAGTCCGGGGCCGGGCGGAACGCCGGCCCCGGAGCCGACACGGACACCGACACCGACACCGGAGCCGGTGGGCAGGACGGGGAAGCGGCCGAGGAGAGCGAACCGACGGCGGCCGACGACGCCGAGACCGTGACCGCGGTCGAAGCCGTACCCGAGACCGACGCCGGGACCGGGACCGGGACGGACGCCGACGCCGAGACCAAGACCGAGACAACCACCCAGCCCGAGGCCGACACCAAGGCCGACGCCGACACCGAGACCAAGACCGAGACAACCACCCAGCCCGAGGCCGACACCAAGGCCGACGCCGACACCAAGGCCGAGACCGAGGCAACCACCCAGCCCGAGGCCGACACCGAGACCGAGGTCGACGCCGACACCAAGGCCGAGGCCGAAGCCGAGGCCGAAGCAGCCGTCGAGGACACCCCCGCCGCACCGGCCGCCCGCTCCGGGATCCGCGGGCGCTGGCGGGGCTGGCGGGCCCGGCACCCGGCCGTCTCCCGGGGGCTCTCCGTCACCACCACCGTCCTCGCCGCGCTCCTCGTCCACGTCTGCCTCCAGATGCCGAGCACGCTCTCGACCCTGCAGCTCCAGGAGTTCCTGCGGCTGCCCGCCGAGGCGGTGATGGTGGCCGTCGTGCTGCTGAGCCTGCCGCGCCGGGCGCGCCTGGTGGTGTCCGCGGTCCTCGGGGCGCTGCTCGGTGCCCTGACCGTGCTGAACATGCTGGACATGGGGTACAACGACTACCTCGGCCGGCGCTTCAACATCATTCTCGACTGGGGCCTGCTCGACGACGCCCAGTCGTATCTGAAGGACTCGCTCGGCGGGACGGTCACCCTGGCCCTCACCGTCGGTGTCGTCGTCGCGGTGGTCCTCCTGCTCGTCCTGGTCTCGCTGGCCCTGGTCCGGCTGGGCAACCTGCTGGACCGGCACCGCACCCGGGCGACCCGGGCCACGCTCCTGGTCGGCACCGTCTGGATCACCTGCACCGCCCTCGGCCTGGAGGTCGCGGGCGTGCCCATCGCCGCGCAGCACACGGCCGGCGTCGTCCAGTTCCAGGTGGACACGGTGCAGCAGACCCTGCACGACGAGGCGGCGTTCCGGAAGGAGGCCGGCAAGGACACCTTCGGCAACACCCCGGCCGACCAGCTCGTGCCGGACCTGCGCGGCAAGGACATGATCTTCACGTTCATCGAGAGCTACGGCCGCAGCGCGATCGAGGACCCGATCATGGCGCCCGGCGTCGACCGGACGCTCGCGGACAGCACCGCGGAGCTGGCGAAGGCGGGCTTCCACGCCAAGAGCGGCTGGCTGACCTCGGCGACCTACGGCGGCAGCAGCTGGCTCGGCCACTCCAGCACCCTGTCGGGCCTGTGGATCGACAACCAGCAGCGCTACCGGACCGTCATGAGCAGCGACCACCTCAGCCTCACCAAGGCCTTCAAGAAGACCGGCGCCTGGGACACCGTCGGTGTCATGCCCGGCATCCAGAAGGGCTGGCCGGAGCAGCAGTACTACGGCCTCGACAAGGTCTACAACGCCTTCCAGATGGGCTACCAGGGCCCGAAGTTCAGCTGGTCCACCATGCCCGACCAGTACGCGCTGGAGGCGTTCCAGCGGCTGGAGCACAGCAAGAAGCGCGACAAACCGCTGATGTCGGAGATCATCCTGACCTCCAGCCACCAGCCGTGGGCGCCCATCCCGAAGATGGTCGACTGGGACACCCTCGGCGACGGCTCGCTCTTCGAGGGGATCGAGAAGGCGGGCAACGACCCGGCGGACATCATCGCCGACTCCAGCCGGTCCCGGGAGGAGTACGGCAAGTCCGTCCAGTACTCGGTGACCGCCCTCACCCAGTGGCTGGAGCGCTACGGCACCGACGACACCGTGCTGGTCTTCCTCGGCGACCACCAGCCGATCGCCCGGGTCAGCGGCAACCACGCCAGCCGTGACGTGCCGATCTCGATCGTCGCCAAGGACCCGAAGGTCCTCGACAGGATCGCCGACTGGAACTGGACGGACGGTCTGCGTCCCGCGCACGACGCGCCGGTGTGGAAGATGAACCTGTTCCGCGACCGGTTCCTGACCGCGTACGGCTCGACCCCGCACCCCTCCGGGAGCTGATCAGCCCCCGGAGGTGTCCAGCTCCGCGTCCTCGCCGACGCCCGCGCAGTCGTAGGGGTCCTTCAGCCAGCCGTCCGGCAGCACCACCCGGTTGTTGCCGGACGTACGGCCGCGGGGCCCGTCGGCGCCGGCCGGCCAGGGCTGGTCGAGGTCCAGCTCGTCCAGCCCGGCCCGCAGCTCCTCCAGGGAGGACGTGATGGCGAGCCGCTTGCGCATCTCGGAGCCCACCGAGAAGCCCTTGAGGTACCAGGCGACGTGCTTGCGGAAGTCGACGACCCCGCGGGACTCGTCGCCGATCCACTCGCCGAGCAGGGTGGCGTGGCGCACCATGACGTCGGCGACCTGGCGCAGGGAGGGGCGCGCGATGTCGTCGGTCCGCCCCTCGAAGGCGGCCACCAGGTCGGCGAACAGCCACGGGCGGCCGAGGCAGCCGCGGCCCACGACCACGCCGTCGCAGCCCGTCTCTCGCACCATCCGCAGCGCGTCCTCGGCCGACCAGATGTCGCCGTTGCCGAGCACCGGGATCTCCGGCACGTGCTCCTTGAGGCGCGCGATGGCCTCCCAGTCGGCCGTGCCGCCGTAGTGCTGGGCGGCGGTGCGGCCGTGCAGCGCGATGGAGGTCACGCCCTCCTCGACCGCGATCCGTCCGGCGTCGAGGTAGGTGATGTGGTCGTCGTCGATGCCCTTGCGCATCTTCATGGTGACGGGGAGGTCCCCGGCGCCGCTGACCGCCTCGCGCAGGATCGAGCGCAGCAGGTTGCGCTTGTAGGGCAGGGCGGAGCCGCCGCCCTTGCGCGTCACCTTGGGGACCGGGCAGCCGAAGTTCAGGTCGATGTGGTCGGCGAGGTCCTCCTCCGCGATCATGCGGACGGCCTTGCCGACGGTGGCCGGGTCGACGCCGTACAGCTGGATCGAGCGCGGCTTCTCGGTCGCGTCGAAGTGGATCAGCTGCATGGTCTTCTCGTTGCGCTCGACCAGCGCCCGGGTGGTGATCATCTCGCTCACGAACAGCCCCTTGCCGCCGCTGAACTCCCTGCACAGGGTGCGGAAGGGCGCGTTGGTGATGCCGGCCATGGGGGCCAGCACGACGGGCGGCCGGACGGTGTGCGGGCCGATCTGCAAGGGGGATGCGGGCGTGGGCATTACCCCATTGTCGCGTATCGGCCGTCGTGCCTCGTCGTTCCCCGGTGAAGATCGTGTATCGGTAATTAGTTAGACGCACTATTGAAGTCGGCGTACGATGGAACGCATGCCCGAGCTCAGCCCCCGGCGACGCCAACTCGTCCTCGCGATCTGCTGCATGAGCCTGCTGATCGTGAGCCTGGACGTCACCGCCCTGAACGTCGCCCTGCCGTCGATGCAGCGCGAACTCCACGCCGAGACCTCCGGCCTGCAATGGACGATCGACGCCTACACCCTGGTGCTGGCCTCGCTGCTGATGCTCGCCGGCTCCACGGCCGACCGGATCGGCCGCAAGAAGGTCTTCATGGCGGGCCTGACCGTGTTCTCCGCCGGCTCGCTGCTGTGTTCCCTGGCACCCAGCCTCGACCTGCTGATCGTGTTCCGGATGATCCAGGCCGTCGGCGGCTCCATGCTCAACCCGGTCGCCATGTCGATCATCACCAACACCTTCACGGCCCCGCGCGAGCGGGCCCGGGCGATCGGCGTCTGGGGTGCCGTCGTCGGCATCTCCATGGCGGCCGGCCCCCTGGTGGGCGGACTGCTGGTGGAGTCGGACGGCTGGCGGGCGATCTTCTGGGTCAACCTGCCCGTCGGGCTCGCCGCGCTGCTGCTGACCCTGCGCTTCGTCCCCGAGTCCCGCGCGCCGAAGGCCCGCCGCCCCGACCCCGTCGGCCAGTTGCTGGTGATCGCGCTGTTCGGCTCGCTGACGTACGCGATCATCGAGGCGCCGGCCGCGGGCGCCGGCTCGGTCCTGCCGTTCGCGCTGCTGGCCCTCGCGGCGCTGGCCGGGTTGCTGTGGTACGAGCCCCGGCGCGCCGAACCCCTCATCGACCTGCGCTTCTTCCGGTCGGCGCCGTTCAGCGGGGCCACGGTCGTCGCGGTCAGCGCGTTCGCCGCGCTCGGCGGCTTCCTGTTCCTGTCGACCCTGTACCTCCAGAACGTACGCGGCCTCGACGCCCTGCACGCGGGCCTGTGGATGCTGCCGACGGCGGTGCCGATGTTCCTGTGCGCGCCGCTGTCCGGACGGCTCGTGGGCAGCCGTGGCCCCCGACTGCCGCTGCTGATCGCGGGCCTGACGATGACGGCGAGCGGGGTGCTGTTCGCGGCCTTCGAGGCGGAGACGTCGAACGTCACGCTGTTCGCCGGATACGTCCTGTTCGGCATCGGCTTCGGCTTCGTCAACGCGCCCATCACCAACACCGCGGTGTCCGGCATGCCGCGCAGCCAGGCCGGCGTGGCCGCCGCCGTGGCCTCCACCAGCCGCCAGCTCGGCCAGACGCTCGGCGTCGCGGTGGTCGGGGCGGTGCTGGCCTCGGGCGTGGGCGCGTCGCCGTACGCGCAGGTGTTCGTGTCGGCCGCGCGGCCCGCGTGGTGGATCCTCGCCGGGTGCGGCTTCGTCGTACTGGCGCTGGGCGTGCTGACCAGCGGCCGGTGGGCCCGGCGCACCGCCGAGCGGACGGCCGAGCGGCTGGAGGCCGTGGAGCTGCCGGACGTGGTGGGCGCGGGCGGCCGCGCCTAGACGGACAGGCTCCAGGGGGAGGGCACGGCTTGGCCAACTCGCCGTGAAGAACCCCTGTTGATGTTGGTCATGCTGCACACTCCTTGCGGGCCGGAATTCGCCCGGCCGGGACCACTGGAGGCGTCGTGCCGATCAACACGAGCAAGGTGACCCGCTGGGACCAGCACGGACGTGAGCACGTGGTCACGGTGCGGCGCTCGGGCGTGCAGCGCACGATCAGCTGCGACACGTGCGGCTGGCGGCAGAGCACGCAGTTCCTGCCCTGGCTGAAGGCGCAGGAGCACCTGGCCGAGGCCCACCAGGCCACGGTCGACCCCACGGAGGCGCGGACGTCGCGATGACTTCCCGGCGCACGGGCAGTCGTACCCCTACGACGCTCCCGTCCCCGTCGGAAGGCCTGCCATGAGCGCTCTGCACGACACCCTGCGAAGGTACGTCGAGAACGGGACGGTGCCCGGTGCCGTCGGGCTGGTGGCCCGCGGCGACGACGTCGAGGTGGTGACGGTCGGCTCCGCGGACGCCGAGGGCACCGCCCCGATGGCCCGTGACTCGATCTTCCGTATCGCCTCGGTCACCAAGCCGCTCACGGCGGCGGCGGTGCTGATGCTGGTGGAGGACGGCCGGATCGGCCTGGACTCCCCCGTCGAGAAGTGGCTGCCGGAACTGTCCTCGCCGATGGCGGTGCGCACCCCGGCGAGCCCCGTCGAGGACGTGGTGCCCGCCGCCCGCCCCATCACGGTCGAGGACCTGCTGAGCTTCCGGGCGGGCTGGGGTTTCCCCGCGGACTTCTCGCTGCCCGCGGTCCGGGCGCTGTCCGAGGTGCAGAAGGACGGCCGCTTCCCGCAGGAGTGCCCGCCCCCGGACGCCTGGACGGCCGCGCTCGCCGGGGTGCCGCTGCTGCACCAGCCGGGCGAGGCCTGGCTGTACCACACCTGCTCCGACCTCCAGGGCGTGCTGGTCGCCCGTGCCTCGGGCGGCACGCTGCCGGACTTCCTGGCGGAGCGGCTCTTCGAGCCGCTGGGGATGCGGGACACGGCGTTCAAGGTCCCGGCCGACCGGCGCCACCGCTTCACCACGGCCTACCGGCCCGGTCCGGACGGCACCCTCGTCCTGGCGGACACCCCGGACGGCGCGTGGAGCCGGATGCCCGCGTTCCCGTCCGGCGGCGGCGGGCTCGCCTCCACGGCCGACGACTGGCTGGCCTTCGCCCGGATGCTGCTGGCGGGCGGCGAGGCGAACGGCCGCCGGCTGCTCTCCCCCACCTCGGTGAGCCGGATGACGACCAACCACCTGACCGCGGGGCAGCGCGAGGCCGGCGCCCTCTTCCTGGAGGGCCAGGGCTGGGGCTACGGCGGCCAGGTCGACGTCGCCCCCGTCGACCCGTGGAACGTGCCCGGCCGCTACGGCTGGGTCGGCGGCACCGGCACCACGGCCCATCTCGTCCCGGCGACGGGCACGGTCACCGTGCTGCTGACCCAGGTGGCGATGACCGGTCCCACGCCCACGCCGCTGATGCGGGACTTCTGGCGGTGCACGGCGACCGGGCGGTAGTCACCGGCCGGCGGTCACCCGCGCAGGCCGCGCACCAGCAGGTCCACCAGCGAAGCGAAGTCCGCCTGCGCCTCCGGCCGGGTCCACACCCGGGCGTACCCCGGGTCGTGGAAGCGGCCGGAGGCCTGGAAGACGGCGCGGGCGGCGGCGGCCGGGTCGGGGACGGCGAAGGCCCCGGTCCCGACCCCCTCCTCGACGATCCGGGTCAGCTGACCGGTCAGGTCGGCGATGTGCGCGGCGACCGCCTCGGCGCTCTCGGCGGCCAGCACCTGGTACGTGGCGAACAGCTCCGGGTCGCCGCCCGCCTTGCGGCGCTTGGCGTCGAACAGGGAGCGCAGCCAGTCGCGCAGCCTGGCCTCGGGGTCGCCGGGGCCGTACGCGAACGCGGCGAGGCCCTCGGCGGTGCGGTCCAGCCACCGTTTGGTGACCGCCTCGCGCAGCGCGGCCTTGGTGCGGAAGTGGCGGTAGACGCTGCCGTGGCTGACGCCGAGCGCGCGGGCCACGTCCACCACGGTCGCCTTCTCCGGGCCGTGGCGGCGCAGTACCTCCTCGGTCGCCTCCAGGATGCGTTCGGCGGTCAGGGTCTCGGTGCTGGGTGCCATACCTCAGACCGTACCCAGGGGGGTGGTCAGCGCTCGCTGTCGAGGTGGGCCAGGGCGGCGGCCCCGTAGCGGTCGCCGGCGGCGGCACCGGCCGGGACGGCCTGCTCGATCGCGGCGAGGTCGGCGTCGTCCAGCCGGACGTCCAGCGCGCCGAGCGACTCCGTGAGCCGCTCCCGGGTGCGGGCCCCGACCAGCGGCACGATGTCCTCGCCCCGGGCCAGCACCCAGGCGATGGCGATCTGCGCGACGGAGACGCCCTTCTGCTCGGCGATCTTCCGCAGGGCCTCGACCAGGCCCAGGTTGTGCCGGAGGTTGTCGCCCTGGAAGCGGGGCGAGAAGGCGCGGAAGTCGTTCGCCGCGAGCTGCCGGTCGGCGCTGAAGTGCCCGGAGATCAGACCGCGCGAGAGCACTCCGTACGCGGTGACGGCGATGCCCAGCTCACGGGTGGTTGGCAGGATCGACTCCTCGATGCCCCGGGAGATCAGCGAGTACTCGATCTGGAGGTCGGCGATCGGCGCGGTGGCCGCCGCCCTGCGGATGGTCTGCGCGCCGACCTCGCTGAGGCCGATGTGCCGGACGTGGCCCTGCTCGATCAGTTCGGCGATCGCGCCGACGGTCTCCTCGATGGGGACGGCCGGGTCGAGCCGGGCGATGCGGTAGACGTCGATGTGGTCGACGCCCAGGCGCTGGAGGGAGTACGCGGCGAAGTTGCGGACGGCGGCCGGGCGGCCGTCGTAGCCGGACCAGTCGCCGTCCGGGCCGCGCAGGGCGCCGAACTTCACGCTGACCAGTGCCTGCTCGCGCCGGGCGGAGGGGGCGGAGCGCAGGGCCTCGCCGAGCAGCATCTCGTTGTGGCCCATGCCGTAGAAGTCGCCGGTGTCGAGCAGGGTCACGCCCGCCTCCAGGGCGGCGTGGATCGTGGCGATCGACTCGGTCCGGTCCGCGTCGCCGTACAGCGCGGACATGCCCATGCAGCCGAGGCCGAGGGCGGAGACCTGGGGGCCGGTGGTTCCGAGGGTTCGGGTGCGCATCGTCATGCACACCAGCCTGGCATGACAGATGACAGATTTCAATATTTGTCAGTCGTGTCGCCCGCCCTCCGTCGCCCGAGGTCCGTCCGGTCGACGGGGCGGGGACCCCGAGGACAATGAGAGATGTCGGTGCGCAGTCACCTCGGCGGCGCCTGCCGCCGGCCGAGCGGCTCTCCGCGCCGCCATGGAGGCTGCCATGAGCATCCGCATCGCCACCTTCAACATGGAGAACCTCTTCCGCCGGCCCACGGCCTTCCGCGCCAAGGACCCCGCCGAGCGCAAGGAGGTCCTCGAGGACTTCGCCACGCTGGTCGCCCTCCTGGACCTTCCGGTGTACACGGACGACGACAAGAAGAAGATCGCCGGTCTCATCGAGAAGCACCGGGCGTACGACATCGACCCCGAGGACCCGCCGCCGATCTACGTCAACCAGTCCCGTCCGGGCAAGGACTCCGGACTGTTCAAGCCGCCGGAGTCGGAAGAGAACCCTCGTATCAAGGTCACCGCCTCCGGTCGTGCCGCCTGGGCCGGCTGGGCCGAACTGGGGCAGGACGACCTCGAACTGGACGTGGTGCGCAACACCGGCCGGGTGGTCTCGGAGGTCGACGCCGACATCCTGCTCACCGTGGAGGTCGAGGACCGCCTCACCCTGGAGCGGTTCAACACACAGGTGCTGGAGGGGGCGCTCGGCCGGCGCCCGTACCCCTACGCCCTGCTGATCGACGGCAACGACCCCCGGGGCATCGACATCGGGATCCTCAGCCGGCACCCGATCACATCCGTGCGGTCCCACCTCTTCGACACCGACCCGGAACACCCCGACCGGCGCCTCTTCAGCCGCGACTGCCCCGAGTTCGAGATCCAGCTCGACGGGACGCCCCTGGTGCTCATCGGCAACCACCTGAAGAGCAAGTTCCAGGACAACCCCTGGCTGCGACTGGCCCAGGCGAAGCGGGTCGCGGAGATCTACCGGGCCGCTCTGGAGCGGACCCCGCACGTCGTCGTCGCCGGGGACCTCAACGACGACCCGGACAGCGATCCGGTGCTGACCCTCCAGGACACCGGGCTGCGGGACGCCATGAGCCACCGCTCCTATCGCGGCCTGCCCGGCACGCACGGAGACTGCAAGGCCGAGCGGGACAAGCTCGACTATCTGCTGCTCGCCCCCGAGCTGTGGTCCGAGGTGCAGCACGTCGGCCTGGAGACCCGCGGCATCTTCGCGGACGGCATCAAGTCCTTCGACACGGTGAACTCGAAGAACAACGCGGCGTCCGACCACGCCTCGCTCTACGCGGACCTGGACCTCTGAGAACGACGGTTCCCCGCACCCCTGGCGGGGTGCGGGGAACCTGGCGTGCGGGACCTAGCAGCCGATCAGACGGGCGGCGAGGTAGCCCTCGATCTGGTCCAGGGAGACGCGCTCCTGCTTCATCGAGTCGCGCTCGCGCACGGTCACGGCGTTGTCGTCCAGCGTGTCGAAGTCGACGGTCACGCAGAACGGGGTGCCGATCTCGTCCTGGCGGCGGTAGCGGCGGCCGATGGCGCCGGCGTCGTCGAACTCGATGTTCCAGTGCTGGCGCAGCGCCGCGGCGAGACCCTTGGCCTTCGGGGACAGGTCCGCGTTGCGGGACAGCGGCAGGACCGCGGCCTTCACCGGGGCGAGGCGGTGGTCGAGGCGCAGCACCGTGCGCTTCTCCATCTTGCCCTTGGCGTTGGGGGCCTCGTCCTCGACGTAGGCGTCGAGGAGGAAGGCCAGCATGGCGCGGCCGACACCGGCGGCGGGCTCGATGACGTAGGGGGTCCAGCGCTCGCCGGCCTCCTGGTCGTAGTAGGCGAGGTCCTGGCCGGAGGCCTTGGAGTGCGCGCCGAGGTCGTAGTCGGTGCGGTTGGCGACGCCCTCCAGCTCACCCCACTCGTTGCCGCCGAACTGGAAGCGGTACTCGATGTCGGCGGTGCGCTTGGAGTAGTGGGAGAGCTTCTCCTGCGGGTGCTCGTACCACCGCATGTTCTCCTCGCGCAGGCCGAGACCGGTGTACCAGTTCCAGCGCTGCTCCATCCAGTACTCCTGCCACTGCTCGTCCTCGCCCGGCTTGACGAAGAACTCCATCTCCATCTGCTCGAACTCGCGGGTGCGGAAGATGAAGTTGCCGGGCGTGATCTCGTTGCGGAAGGACTTGCCCATCTGGGCGATGCCGAACGGCGGCTTCTTGCGCGAGGCGACCTGCACCTGGGCGAAGTTGGTGAAGATGCCCTGGGCGGTCTCGGGGCGCAGGTAGGCGACGGAGCCGCTGTCCTGGGTCGGGCCGAGGTGGGTGGAGAGCAGGCCCGAGAACTGCTTGGGCTCGGTGAAGGTGCCCTTGTTGCCGCAGTGCGGGCAGCCCAGGTCGGCGAGGCCGTTCTCCGGGAGGCGGCCGTGCTTGGCCTCGTACTGCTCCTCCAGGTGGTCGGCGCGGAACCGCTTGTGGCACGAGGTGCACTCGGTCAGCGGGTCCGTGAACGTGGCGACGTGACCGGAGGCGACCCACACCTCGGGGGCCAGGATCACGGACGAGTCGAGACCGACCACGTCCTCGCGGGACGTCACCATGTAGCGCCACCACTGGCGCTTCAGGTTCTCCTTGAGCTCGACGCCCAGCGGTCCGTAGTCCCAGGCGGCGCGCTGGCCGCCGTAGATCTCACTACAGGGGAATACGAAGCCACGGCGCTTGCTCAGGCTGACGATGGTGTCGATCTTGTCGGCGGCCACGGTGCTCTCTTCATAAGGACGACGGGCGGCGAAGCGAGAAGCTTCCAGCGAATGCTTCAGGGTACCGGCGTGGGCTCCCCCTCAATCAAATCGGGCCTGCTTCCGAGGGCCGTCCGGGCTCACCGGGCCCTCACCGCCCCGCTTGTTGACAACGGTTTCCATGTTTGTTGAAAATGAGTGTCATGAACGTACGACGACGGCACATATCCGGGGTCGCGATCGCCGTGGCCTGCGCGCTCGGACTCGCGGGCCTGTCCGCGTGCACGACCGACAGGGCGGCCGCGGCCGCCGAGGGCAAATTGGACGTGGTCGCGTCGTTCTACCCGATGGCCTTTCTCGCCGAGCGGATCGGCGGCGGCCACGTGCAGGTCACCAGCCTCACCAAGCCCGGCCAGGAACCGCACGACTTGGAGGTCAGCGTCCGCCAGCGGGTGCGTATCGAGGAGGCCGACGCGGTGGTCTACCTCAAGGGCCTGCAGCCCACCGTGGACGAGGTCGTCGCCCAGTCCGAGGCGAGGACGAAGATCGACGCCGCCGCCCTGACCACGCTGGAGCAGCACGGCACCGAGGTCGGCGGCCACGCGGCCGAGCACGACACCCACGACCACGACCACGAGGAAGCCGGCAAGGACCCGCACATCTGGCTCGACCCGGTGAAGTACGCCGAGGTCGCCCGGGGCGTCGGCGCGGCCCTCGAGAAGGCAGACCCGGAGCACGCGGCCGACTACCGCAGGAACACCGCGGCCCTGGTCGAGAAGCTCGGCGAGCTCGACACCAGGTTCCGGGAGGGACTGGCCGGCGCCGGCTCCAAGGTCTTCATCACCACGCACGCCGCCTTCGGCTACCTCGCCGAGCGCTACGGCCTCACCGAGGAGGCCGTCACCGGCCTGGACCCCGAGTCCGAGCCGAGCGTGAACCGCGTCAAGGACCTGGAGACGATGGCGAAGGCCGACGGCGTCACCACCGTGTTCTACGAGACGCTCGTGTCCGACCGGACCGCCCGGACCATCGCCGAGGACGCGGGGCTGCGCACGGACGTCCTCGACCCGATCGAGGGCATCACGGACCGGTCCCGCGGCACGGACTACTTCTCGGTCCAGGAAGCGAACCTCAAGGCGCTGCAAACCGCGCTGGGTGCCAAGTGATCAAGTGATCTCAACGGAGGATGCAACCATGAGCGAAGCCGTCATAGCGCTGCGCGGCGTCCGCGCCGAGCTGGGCGCGCGTCCCGTCCTGCGCGGCATCGACCTCACCGTCCGCCGCGGCGAGGTCGTCGCGCTGCTCGGCGCCAACGGCTCCGGCAAGTCGACGGCCGTGCGCAGCGTCATCGGCCAGGTGCCGGTCAGCGCCGGCGAGATCGAACTGTTCGGCACCCCGCGCGCCCGCTTCCGCGACTGGCGGCGGGTGGGCTACGTACCGCAGCGCACCACGGCCGCGAGCGGGGTGCCCGCGACGGTCACCGAGGTCGTCTCCTCGGGCCGGCTGTCCCGGGCCCGCTTCGGCGTGCTGCGCAAGGCCGACCACGCGGCCGTGCGGCGGGCCCTGGAGCTGGTCGGCATGGCGGACCGGGCGAAGGACTCCGTCGACGCCCTGTCCGGCGGCCAGCACCAGCGGGTGCTGATCGCCCGGGCGCTGGCCTCCGAACCCGAACTGCTGATCATGGACGAGCCGATGGCGGGCGTCGACCTGGCCAGCCAGGAGGTGCTCGCGCACACCCTCGGCGAGCAGGTCGCCCAGGGCACCACCGTCCTGCTGGTGCTGCACGAACTGGGCCCGGTGGAGCCCCTGATCGACCGGGCGGTCGTGCTGCGCGACGGCTGCGTCCTGCACGACGGCCCGCCCCCGCAGGCGGTCGGCCAGCACGCGCTGCCCGGCCACGACCACGTCCACCCGCACGCTCCGGCGGGCGCCGAACCGATCCGCACGGGACTGCTGAGCTGATGGAACTCCTCGACTACGCCTTCGTCCAGCGGGCCCTGCTCGCCGCCGTCCTGGTCGGCGTCACCGCGCCCGCCGTCGGCATCTACCTCGTCCAGCGCCGCCAGGCCCTGATGGGCGACGGTCTCGGCCACGTCGCCATGACCGGCGTCGGCCTCGGCGTCCTGCTGAACGCCTCGCCCGTGTGGATGGCGACGGCCGTCTCCGTCCTCGGCGCGGTCCTCATGGAGCTGATCCGCTGGTACGGCAGGACCCGCGGCGACATCGCCCTCGCGATGCTCTTCTACGGCGGCATGGCCTGCGGCGTGATGTTCATCAACCTCGCGCCGACGGGCTCGAACGCCAACCTGACGTCGTATCTCTTCGGCTCGCTGTCGACGGTGTCGCAGTCCGACGTGACGGCGATCTGCCTGCTCGCCGGCTTCGTCGTACTGGTCACCCTGGGACTGCGCCGCCAGCTCTTCGCGGTCAGCCAGGACGAGGAGTTCGCGCGGGTGACCGGGCTGCCGGTGCGGGCGCTGAACCTGCTGACGGCCGTCACAGCGGCGGTCACGGTGACCGTCGCGATGCGGGTGGTCGGCCTGCTGCTGGTGTCCGCGCTGATGGTGGTGCCGGTCGCGGCGGCCCAGCAGCTCACCCGCAGCTTCGCGGCGACCTTCGCGATCGCCGTGGCCATCGGCGTGACCGTGACGATCGGCGGCACGGTCACCTCGTACTACCAGGACGTGCCGCCCGGCGCGACGATCGTGCTGCTGACCATCGGGGCGTTCCTGGCGCTGACCGCGCTGGCCGCGCCGCTGGCCCGGCGGCGCGCCCGTGCGCTCGCCGCCGCCCGGCCCGAGGGCGACCCCGCAGAGTGCACGATTCCGGCCAGCCGGGGGGCCGACGGCCCGGTCGGCGTCTGACCACGGGCGGGCCGGGCTGGCACAATGGCCCGGCAGGCGCAGACGTGAGGAGGCACCCCGTGACGACCGCTGGACCGCCCGTGAAGGGCCGCTCCACCCGGCAGCGCGCCGCCGTCGCGGCGGCGCTCGACGAGGTCGACGAGTTCCGCAGCGCCCAGGACCTGCACGACATGCTCAAGCACAAGGGCGACTCGGTCGGTCTCACCACGGTCTACCGCACGCTCCAGTCCCTCGCCGACGCCGGCGAGGTCGACGTGCTGCGCACCTCCGACGGCGAGTCCGTCTACCGCCGCTGCTCCAGCGGCGAGCACCACCACCACCTGGTCTGCCGCGTCTGCGGCAAGGCGGTGGAGGTGGAGGGCCCGGCGGTGGAGACGTGGGCGGAGGCCGTCGCGGCGGAACACGGTTTCGTCAACGTGGCCCACACGGTGGAGATCTTCGGGACCTGCGCGGACTGCGCGCGGCCGCGGCAGGGCTGAGCCGCCCGGCACCGCCCCGGTACGGGGGCCTGTCCGTCCGGCAGTCCCTACACCCGGCTCAGACGGCGGTCGAGGATCGCCCGCAGCCGGTCGGCGTCGGCGGGGTCCGCGAGGCCCCGCTTGGGCAGCGGCGTGAAGCAGGTCGCGTTCTTGTCGTCGCTGTAGAGCGTGAACAGCTCCGCGCTCTCGCGGTAGCGGGGCTGCCCCGACCAGTTGACCGTGGCCGAGCCGTGGTCCGTGGTCACCGTCACCCCGTCGTCCGTCACGACCGCCCGGAAGACGCCGTTGCGGGCGGCCGTCCGCTGCGCCGCGCGCGCCTGCATCCACGGGATGAACAGCAGCACGACCGCGCTGACGGCCGGCCAGACCGTCAGGAACAGGTCCACCTCGGCTCCGGCCGCCCCGGCGGCGGCCTGCGCGGCGGCCAGGCAGAACAGCAGGCCGATCACCAGGTTGCCGCGGCGCCCCGACCTGCTGAACCGCCGGCGTTCCCACACCACGTGGCTGAAGTCCCGCCTGGTCATCCGATAGGTCAGCTCGACCGTCTCCGGCGCCGCGTCCCGCCCCGTGCCTTTATCCATGTTCATGACCATGGGGCGGGATCGTACAGCGAAGGGCCGAAAAGCGGTCATCGGCGGCCGAAGCAGCGCTCCAGCTCGTCGAGGTCGTAGAACGTGCTGCCCGCGGCGATCGGACGGCAGCCCTTCCTGAAGGCCGTCTCCTTCTCGTTGTAGAGCATGCGCACCAGATAGCGGCCGCCCTTGGCGAAGACGTCCCACTGGATGTTCGCGCCCAGGGGAGCCACCGACGCGCCCCGCCAGGGGTTCGGAACTGCTGCCGCTTGACCATGAGCGAGCAAGCTTTCGTGAGTATGGGTGAGTGGTGGGTGGCGGCATGCGGCGGGTGTCGGTGGGTGGGAACAGGGGTTTGTCGGTCGAATGCGTGACCTTTTCGGGTGGGGTTCGTTGGGCGGGGTGACCGGAGTGGCGCGGCGTTGGACGGGCGGGGGTGGGTGGGGTGCGGGAGGTGGCGGCGTCGTTCGTGGTGCCCGGCCCCACGGGGGTCGCGGTCCGGGCCCGGCTTCGGGTGTCGCAGGCGGACGTGGCGGTGCTGACCGAGGTGGGGGTGTTCCTCGGCTCGCTGGCCGCGCGTGATCTCGCGACCCGTGTCCGGCACGGGTCGGAGCATGATACGGCCGCATGGGCGGTGCGCAAGCGGGAGCTGACCGGCGCCTCGTCCGCCAGGTGGGCGGGCAGTATCACCAAGGCCACGCATGACCAGTGGGCGCTGGCCCGGAGGGGACAGGCGGCCGAGCTGGGGTGGCTGCGCGGGCAGATCGCGTCGATCGAGGCGCGACTGGCCCGGCCGCTGGGCGCGAAGGCGGACCGGCGGGCGGGGCTGGCCCGCGGCTACGGCTCTCGGGCGGAGTGGCATGCCAAGTCCCGCCGCCTGCACGCCTTGTGGGACCGGCTGGCGCGGGTCGAGGCAGACCGGGCGGCCGACCGGGTGCACGTGGTGCGCGGCGGCAAACGCCTCGCCCATCTGCGCCACCATCTCGACCAGGCCGGCCTGGATGCGGAGGCGTGGCGGGAGCGGTGGCGGGCGGCACGGATGTTCCTGACCGCGGACGGGGAATCAGGCAAACGCTTCGGCAACGAGACGATCCGCGTCACCGACACCGGACAGCTCACCCTCAAACTCCCAGCCGCGCTGGCACATCTGGCCAACGCACCGCACAGCCGCTACCTCCTCGACGCGACCGTCACCTTCACCCACCGCAGCGGGGAATGGCTCGACCGGATCACCGCCAATCGGGCCGTCGCCTACCGGATCCACCACGATGTGGTGCGCGGCCGCTGGTACGTGACCGCCTCCTGGCAGTACACCCCGGTCCCGGTACTGCCGCTTCAGGCGGCGTTGGCGCAGGTCGTGGTCGGTGTCGACATGAACGACGACCACCTGGCAGCCTGGCGCCTGGACGTGCACGGCAACCCGGTCGGTGAACCCAGGCGCTTCTTCTACGACCTCACCGGTACCACCGCGCACCGCGACGCGCAGATCCGGCACGCGCTGACCCGCCTGCTGCACCACACCCGTACTACCGGCGCGGCGGCGATCGCCGTCGAGGACCTGGACTTCACCGACGGCACCAGCCGGGAGAAGCACGGCCGCAACAAGCGCTTCCGCCGCCTCATCGCCCGCTTCCCCACCGCCAGACTCAGGGCGAGGCTGGTGTCGATGGCCGCCGAGCAGGACATCGCGGTGGTGGCTGCCGACCCGGCCTACACCTCCCGGTGGGGCGCCCAGCACTGGCAAAAGCCCCTGACCAGCAACATCCGTAAGGTTTCCCGGCACGATGCCGCGAGCATCGCGATCGGGCGACGCGCCCTCGGACATCCGATCCGGCTGGAGGCACCTCCCAGGCCCTTAAGGCACTGGGAGAGGACGGCACCGCCCCCACACGACCGGAGTGATCGTGCGGGGCATCGGACCGCCCAGGCCGGACCGGACACCCGAGAGCGTGAGGCGCTGTTCATCAGCGGCCTCCGGCCGCGGGCCGCCCCCGCCTTCCCGGACCACGCACCGGATCCGTGCTGCCCGGCAGCGGAGCGAAAGCGGGCGACCAGCGTGCCCAGCACCGTTCGGGGCACACGGCTGAGCACCCACAGTCCTGGAGACAGGACTCACTCCCGCTCAGTCTTTAGGAAGGGTGGGAGTCAGGCGTCTCATGGGCGGATCGTCGACGACCGTCGTGAACCCCCGGTGGCCCCGAGGTGACCGCGGGCGACGCCAGGACCTGTCCTACTCGGCGGCCGGGTCCCCGCCCTCCATCGCCAGCAGCTCCTCGTTCGGGATCGCGCCGCCGAACCGCCGGTCGCGCGAGGCGAACTCGACGCAGGCCCGCCACAGGTCGCGGCGGTCGAAGTCCGGCCACAGCACGTCCTGGAACACCATCTCGGCGTACGCGCTCTGCCAGATCAGGTAGTTGGAGGTGCGCTGCTCGCCGCTCGGGCGCAGGAACATGTCCACGTCCGGCATGTCCGGGTAGTACATGTACTTCGAGAGGGTCTTCTCGTTGATCTTCGACGGGTCGAGCCGGCCCGCCTTCACGTCCTCGGCCATGGCCTGGGCCGCGTCGGCGATCTCGGCACGGCCGCCGTAGTTCATGCAGAAGTACAGCGTGAGCGCGTCGTTGTCCTTGGTCTGCTCCTGGGCGATCTGGAGCTCCTTGGCGACCGACTTCCACAGCTTGGGCATCCGGCCCACCCAGCGCACCCGGATGCCGAGCCCGTCGAGGGTGTCGCGGGTCTTGCGGATGAAGTCGCGGTTGAAGTTCATCAGGAAGCGCACCTCGTCGGGCGAGCGCTTCCAGTTCTCGGTGGAGAAGGCGTACAGGGAGATGCTGCCGACGCCGATCTCGACCGCGCCCTGGAGCACGTCGAGGACGCGCTCGGCGCCGACCTTGTGCCCCTCGGTGCGCGGCAGCCCGCGCTCCTTGGCCCAGCGGCCGTTGCCGTCCATGACGATCGCCACGTGCTTGGGGACCAGCTCGCCGGGGAGCTTGGGCGCGCGGGCGCCGGAGGGGTGCGGCTCCGGCGCCTTGTACTCGCGGCGCTGGCGTCCCAGGAACCCGCGTACCACCATGTGCTTCTCGTCTCCTCTAACGGCCTACGGCTTATTTCTCAACGTACCGAAGCGAGCGCAGCCCGCGCTCCAGATGCCAGTGCAGGTAGGCGGACACCAGCCCGCTGCCCTCCCGGACGTGCCTCGGCTCGCTGGCGTCCGCGGTCTCCCAGTCTCCCGTAAGCAGCGCGCCGAGCAGCTCCAGGGTCGCCGGTGAGGGTACGACACTTCCCGGCACCCGGCAGTCCACGCACAGGGAGCCCCCGGAGGCCACCGAGAAGAAACGGTTGGGTCCGGGCATTCCGCACTTCGCGCAGTCGTCGAAGCTCGGCGCGTAGCCGTTGACGGCGAGGGAGCGCAGCAGGAACGCGTCGAGGACGAGATGCGGGGCGTGCTCGCCCCGGGCGAGGGTGCGCAGGGCGCCGACGAGCAGCATGTACTGCTGGACGGCCGGCTCACCCTCGTGGTCGGTGAAGCGCTCGGCGGTCTCCAGCATGGCCGTCCCGGCGGTGTACCGGGTGTAGTCGGTGACGATCGCGCCGCCGTACGCGGCGATGATCTCGCTCTGCGTGCACAGCGGCAGCCCGCGGCCGACCAGCTCGCTGCTGCCCCGCGCGAAGAACTGCACGTCCACGTGGGAGAACGGTTCGAGGCGCGCCCCGAACTTCGACTTCGTGCGCCGCACGCCGCGGGCCACCGCCCGCACCCGGCCGTGGCCGCGGGTGAGCAGCGTGATGATCCGGTCCGCCTCACCCAGCTTCTGGGTGCGCAGCACGATGCCGTCGTCGCGGAACAGACTCATGGGCCCATTGTCGCCCACGGCGGATGCGCTCCGGGGACGGAGTCGGGCAGGAGCGGGGTCAGGAGGCGCCCGGCTCGGGCGGGGTCGTCGTCCGCACGGAGTCCGGTAGCCCGTTCTGGCTGATGCCCCACAGCTCGGCGAAGCGCTTGACCCGCTCCTGCACCTCCTTCTCGGTCGCGTCCACCGTCGTCCAGGAGGGCACGCCCATCTGGTCCGCGGTGATCTCGTAGGACAGCGCGCCGTCGAAGATGATGAAGTCGATCATCTTGCCGCGCTGGGCGTTGATCGGCAGGTGCGGCAGGGCCACGACCCGCACCTCGATGCCGATGCTCCGCTGCTCCTCGCAGAGCTCGTCGAGGGTGGCGATGTCCTCGGGCTGCTTCACCACGAACAGCCGCCGCACCTTGACCCTGCGCTGCGGGTCGTCGATCGCGACGCGCTGTGCCTCCAGGTACCGGCCGGCGGGCTCGCTGTTCCAGAAGTCGCCGTCGACGGGCGAGGTGCTGATGGCGTCGATGGAGGTCGTGGCGCACTTGGTGAGCGTCAGCAGCCAGTCGTGGTTCTCGCCCGGCGACTTGGCGTTGAGGTTGGCGAAGTTGTACATGTACCCGGCGAGGCGCTCGATCTCCTGGCCCGCGAAGTCGTGCAGGATCTTGGGCCCGTTGGCGACCACCTTCGTGGCGTACTCGGCCAGCCGGGGCACCCCGTCGCCCCGGAGCTGTTCCACCTCGTTGAAGAGCTTGGTCGCCTCGCCGATGTCCACGAAGCGCTGCTCGACCACCCCGCGCAGCTCGCCGAGCTGCTGAGCGAAGGTGATCATGAACTGGACGATCAGGATCGCCCCTCCGAACAGGACGGACAGGACCACCCGCCACAGGTCGTCCGGGCCCGGGGAGATGACGTTGGTCAGCACATAGGCTCCGCCTCCCGTCGCCACGGTGATCAGGAGTTTGCGCAGCAGCGAACGTGCGCCGTCGTCGGGTCCCCGGTCCCCCCGGCCGGTCGTCGTGCTGTTGATTCGCGTAGATATCGGAGCGTTCATCTCGTTTCTCCCCCGTCGGGATCGAGCTGCTGTGCGCGGTCAGGGCGCCATGAGGGACTCTCGCTGCGCCGAGGCGGCCCGCAGGGCGAGTTGGTCCCGGACGCGCTGGACCTGGGTGTGCCACTGCCGGCTGAAGCCGGGGTCGTCCTCGAGCACGTCCCACAGGGCGACGAGCCTTCGGTCCACCCGCGCTCTCGGCATCCACAGGTGCAGCAGATGGTCGACGAGCGGGCCCAGCACCTTCAGCGCGGCCGCCCCGTCCGCGGATCCGATCCGGATACCGTCGAGTTTGTCGACGACGGTCGTCAACAACCAGTCGTGTACCGCGAAATCCTCGGCGAGCCGGGCCACGGCGGTGGGTTCGATGCCATCCGGCACCCTCAACTCGACCAGTCGCATCCCTCCTTCGGTGACCGTGAAGCGTTCGAGCGACACGCCCGCGCCCGCCGCCGCGGGCAGCGCGGCCCAGCGCAGGCTTGTGGTGCGGGAGGTGAGGGGCACGTCGTAGTCGGCGAGCAGCCGGTTGCGGGAGACCGTGCCGAGGAGGCCCTCGGCCACGGAGCCGACGTCGAGTTCGTCGCCGCCGGGCGTCCGGTCGCAGTCCAGGAAGCCGTGCGCGGCCGCGGTGGCGGGGAGTCTGCCGACGGGGACCAGCACGCCCGGCCGGACCAGGTACCAGCCCCACGGCCGACGCCGGTCCGGGCCCGCCGCGGGGGCCGAGAAGTACGCCGAGGCCTGGAGGACGCGGCCCTCCGTGAGGCTCGCGCGGGCCGCCACCGTGCCGACGACCCGGGCCTTGGCCCGGTTGGCGGTGGGCAGTCGGCAGTCGACGCCGGTGAGCACCTCGGGAGAGACCACGTACAGGTTGGGGCGCTTCGAGGTGCGGATCCGTTCGTCGGCGCGCAGCCGCAGCAGCCGCTCGGAGACGGCCGCGCCCACCGCGTCCCGGCAGGGCAGCAGACAGGTGCGCACCTCGCCGCAGGCGAGGTGCGGGCGGCGCTCCGTCTCCCCCGTCGCGCCCATGTCACAACCCCGGCGGGAACACGTAGGACGTGCGCTCCACGACGCCCTCCGGCACGGGATGGCCCTCGGCGGCGGCCCGCGCGACGACCTGCTCCTGCGCTCCGGCGTCCACCTGGGTCTGTTCGAGGACGACCCGGACCGCGTGCTCGACGGGCAGGAAGCGGGACGGGAGCACGCTGCACGTGCGGTAGGCCGTGAAGGGCGCCGCCGAGGGGTCGAGCCGCAGCAGGCTCGGCAGGGCGTCCCAGTCCTCCGGGAAGGCGGCGCCGTCCCGGCTCTCGGGGACGAGCACGGCGTCGCCCTTGTCGCGCAGCAGCCCCAGGCGGGCGAGCTGCCATACGGCGGCCAGGAAGGCGCAGGACCAGACGCGGCTGCCGGTGTGTTCCTGCCACAGTTCGACGTCGACGAAGACGGAGTGGCCGCGGGCGCCGGTCTCGCTGGGCGGCTGCCAGGCGGCCGCGGTGTCGAGGGCGGCCGTGGTGCGCCGGTCGGGGGCGCGGCGGCCGTTGCTGAGCCAGCCGGTGCGGCCCAGGGGCGGGCGGAAGCCCCTGCTGCCGGGCGGAGGCGTCTCGACGAGCCGGTCCAGGACGGCGTCGGCGAGTCCGCCGCGCTCGGGCCGCCGCGGGTCGGTGCGGGCGCAGCCGGACTCACGGGCCAGGTAGTCGATGCCGAGGCCGGCCCGCTCGGCCGCCTTCAGCAGGGGCGGCAGGAGCTCGGCGGGGGTGGCGAGGCGGCTGAAGTAGTCGTCGATCAGGAAGCAGGTGCTCACCCGGGGCGGCCTGCCGTCCGGGAGCGCGGGCACCGAGGCGCGCGCGGCCTGCACCCAGGGGCGTACGGCGGTGAAGTGGTGGTACAGCCGCTCGGGGCCCTCCGCGAAGTCCTCCATGTACAAGTGGCCGAGTTCCAGGGACAGATGGGAGTAGGGCACGGCCTCGGTGCGCGGCTGGGCAGCGGTCTCCTGGAAGACGGTTCCGCTTTCGCTCACAGCTGCCCCCAGTACTTGTCGTCGGCCAGCCGTTCGGCGAGTCTGCCCATCGCCTTCCAGGTCTCGACGTTGGCGATCCCGCTGTCGAACACGTCCTGTTCGGTGATGAGTTGTTCGCGCAATTGCAGGACGGGTTCCAGCGGCACCGATCCGAGAACCCTGCTCCTGCCGATGCCCAGATCCGCGGCGATGGTCTCCAGTTGTTTGTTGTACTCGTGCATCCACGACGACTGGGCGGGCGGCACCTGCGACCACAGCGGCGATTTGAGATCGGGCACGGCCGCCCGTACGAAACGGATGGAGCCGAGCAGGGTCTGCCGGTCGTGCCCCATGGCCTCGCCCGCGCTCACGATGCCCTGTCTGCCGCCGACGAGTTCGGCGGCGGCCGTCACATGCTGGCGGGTCCAGCGGTGGTAGACGAGCCAGCGGGACTTGATGCGCCGTAATTCCTCCTGCGCGGTGACCGCGAGTGCCAGGTCCATCGCGTAGCTGCGGCCGGCGCTCAGGTCCACGACGATCACATGGAATTCGCGTTTCAGCCGGAGAATCAGATCCACGCAGCGGTGGAGGTTCTCGGTGTCGGTGACGAATTCGCCGCCGGTGCGGTCCCCGGGAAGGAGAACGAGGCGTCCGGAGCGGTCGGGTTTGTCGCGCAGGACGTAATGCTCCGTGCGCGCCCAGACGTCGACGCGCATCGGTTCCCCCGTCTCGCCTTTCAGATACGAGTGCAGGCCGCACCCTTCGGCTTCCTTGAGGACGTCGGGCAGGTCGAAGACGGCCGGGGCGGTGGGCGAGCCGAAGTCGAAGTCGAGGTAGCAGACGTCGATCCCGTCGAGGGCTCTGCGGTAGGCGAGGTTGGCGCTCGTGACCGAGCGGCCGGTGCCTCCCTTGTCGGAGGCGGCGAAGACCAGCACGGTCACACCCCCGAGCCGGTGTCCCTGGCCCGGGCCAGGGTGTCGAGCCTGCGCAGCACCCCGTAGGCGAGGGCGCAGGCGGTGCCCGGCTGGTTGTCGAGGACCAGGCGGGCGCGGCGCAGGTCCGCCACGACGCTCGTCAGCTCCTCGCCGCCGCGGCTCTTGGCCGGCGGGGCGGGCTTCATCTGCTCCTTGCCGAGGAGGTGGGTGGCCTCGCTGAGCAGGGCCCGCGCGAGGGCGGTCAGTTCGGCGCTGCGGATCGGCGACTGGTCGTAGAGCTGGGAGGCGGCGACCATGCACTCGGTGACGCGCTCGGTGATGCTCCAGGACAGCGGTCCGGTGCGCTCCTGCGAACTGGGGTAGACCGCGTGGACGTTGTCCCACAGGCCGGCGCCCTCGCCCTCGCCGACGCGCCGTCGCCACAGATGGCCGAGGATGTCCTCGGCGAGCTGGAGCAGCCGGTCGCGGGAGGCGAGGTTGCGGGACAGCGAGCACAGCTGGATGGTCCGTTTGAGCAGCTGGGCGGAGAAGTCGGTCATGGCCCACTGCATGGCGGGGCCGTGCCGGTCGCTGCCGAGCAGGGGCAGCGAGACGCCCGGGTTGTGCAGGCGGACCGCCGGATCGTCGTCGGTGGCCCGGCTGGTGATGCGGCCGCGTTCGGCGAGCCGCTCCATGACGTCGACGGTGCGGGCGAGGTCGTCGTCGGTGGCGCGGCGGCGGACCAGGTCGTGGACGAGGATGGAGGCCACGCAGAGCGAGAAGTACTCCGACTCGAGCTGCTGGCCGGTGGTCCGCCAGGGGATGTCCTCCAGGGGCCAGCGGTCGTCGCCGAAGCGGGCGATGCCCGACCAGTACTGCTGGGTGATCTCCCACCGCAGCCGTAACGCCTCGGCCAGCCGCTGCTGTTCGGGGTTGAGCAGGGCGAGGGTGAGGGTGCGGTCGGAGAACAGGTCCTGGATGCCGTCGAGGGCGACGACGGTGAAGTAGAGGTAGGGGACGGCGTCGGCCGCGCCCCGGGGCTGGGCCCCGATGACGTCGGTGGTCTCCACCTCGGGGGCGTCCTTGACCAGGCTCCAGGCCCAGCCGCACTCGAACAGGCGGTTCTCGTTGCGGAGTTGCTCCTCGACCTCGACGCCGAGGGTCAGGCTCTCGCCGATGACGGCGCGCAGCGCCTTGAAGCGGTCCTGGAACCGCTGGAGCACCACCCGGTCGGAGGCGCGTCCCCGGCCGAGCAGACGGCACATGGCCTGCCCCTGGGAGGAGTCGACCTCGAAGACGTTGACGGTGAAGGAGCGCAGCAGGCTCACCATGGCGGAGGTGAGCCGCAGGCTGGTGGTGTCCCAGAGCCCCTGGATCAGTCTCTGCGTCTCGGCGCGGCTCGTTCTCGTCCGGTAGACCCGGAGGAAACCGAGGGTGGCCAGGCACAGGGTGACGGACATCGAGAAGGAGTCGACGACGCCGAATTCCCGTTGTTCCTTGGTGAGTTCCTGCTCGGGGTCCGCCGGGAGGAAGTAGTAGCCGCCGGCGAACGTGGGGCCGAGGTCGCCGCCGTGGTGCTTGGCCATGAACTCGTTGAGCACCCGGACCAGGTTCCCGGGAATCTCGGTGGCGTCCCCCGCCTCCTTGAGGGCCTGCTCCACGTCCTCCTCGGTGACGTCGGGATTGTCCAGGCCGAATTCGGGAATCTCGGTGGCGGGATACATGAGGCAGAGCAGGCGTTCGGCGTCGGCGACGCTGCTGCGACCGCCCCATTCACCCCAGTTCCACTCGCCGCTCTCGAAGGTGTGGCCGGCGATGGCCTGCCATACGTCGAGAAGCTGTGCGCGCGGTTTGATCTGCATTCCCCATGCCCCCTCACACAGGTGCGAACAACAACCGCGGTCAGTCGTTCCGGTGACCGCAGGCCAGAATCATTCCCGTGTAGCCGTCGCGAAGGTCGTCCGGTTTCCCGAGGTGCATGGGATCGACATCGCCCGCGAAACCCTTCAGCAGGTTCCTGATCTCCACGGCGCCGACGTAACTCGCCGGAAAGTCCTCTCCGCCCACGGGATATCCACGGGAATTCTCCATGAACGCGGCGGCGAACGGAGCACCCGGTTCCAGGGCGTTCATGAAGCAGGCGACGCCGTCCGCGAACTCGTCCCGCGACTCGGTGATCGACTCCGCGACGAAGAACATCGTGCCCATGGCCCAGCGTTCCGTTTCGCCGTCGGGGCCCGGCCTGCCGAGGTCGTACAGGTTCCCGGACCGGACGGTGACGGTCTGCCGGTACCGCGCCCTGGGGTCCGGGCCGAGCGCGGCGTACCCCTCGCCGCCCTCGCCCTCGCACAGGACGTCCCAGAACGGGTCCCAGGTGGGGTCGTAGTCGGGGAGCTGTGCGCGCAGATGGGCCACGTTGGCGGCCGACCACTCGTACTGGGTGACGGCCTCGCACCAGGGAAGCATGGTGAAGGCGGGATACAGGTTCGGTCCCGCGCCCACGTCGATGCCGGACCTGACGCGACCCGGTTTCCGCCGAAAATGATCACCGAAGTGATCGCGGACGACCGACAGGATCAGCTTGTCGTCAGGATGAAGCGCGAGGTAGTTGCGCTTGATGTATTCCTGGGGGTCGAATTTGCTCCAGTCGACATCAGCGTTCAGCTTATCCGCGCGAGTCAGCGATCCCGAGGTCATTGGCTCAATGTAGCGCACGGCGGCCATGGAGCGGGCCAGGCAATCACGTCAAGTCCCGTTGCTGTCTTGAGTGAACAGAAGAGGTCGGGCAAAGATAGGGAAACATGCGCGCCCATCCCGTTCGGTATGCATATCCCATCATTGGTATGCATCTTCGAATCTTCCACAAGGGGACGATATGCCTCCTCTTCTGCAGATCAGAGCGGTCACCGAGGCGGATCTTCCGAAACTGGTCCGCCTGGACGCGGAGGCCTTCCCCTCCGGACCGTATCCGTACTTCGTCCTGCGGCAGTTCCTCGACGCGTACCGCGATCACGTGCTCGTCCTGGCCGACGGCGCGAGCCTGCTCGGCTATGTGTTCGCCACCCCGCCCCACCGCGGTCTCAGCTGGATCCTCAGCCTCGCCATCACCCCGGGCCTCCAGGGCCAGGGGCTGGGCCGCAGGATGATGTCCGAGATCCTCGACCGCCTGCGCTCCGAGGGAGTGAAGGAGGTCTGGCTCACCGTCGAGCCCGGCAACGACACGGCCGTCCTCCTCTACCGCTCGCTGGGCTTCACGCCGGAAGAAGCGCCCCGCAAGGACTACTTCGGCCCGGACCAGCACCGCCTGCTGATGACGCTCTTCCTCTGAGACACGGGCAACCGAATCCGTCCGGGCGGTGGTCTGACGGGCGAGGAGGGTGCTTGATGCAGGCCGAACTGGAGGCCCAGTATGAGGAGTTCGTCAGAGCGCGATGGTCACGCCTGGTGCGGACCGCGTATCTGCTCACCGGCGACGCCCACCACGCCGAGGATCTGACGCAGACCGCGCTGGCGAAGGCCTACCGGTCGTGGCGGCGCGTCTCGCGCAGCGACAACCCGGAGGCTTACGTCCGCCGGATGCTGGTCACCTGCAACAGTGACCGCTTCCGCAAGCGGCGGGTCGCCGAGGCGCTGACCTCGGCGCCGCCGGAGCGGGCGAGGCGGGACGACGCGGTGGGGCGGGTCGAGGAGCGCGGTGCGCTGATGGCCGCGCTGGCCGCGCTGCCGCCCCGGCAGCGGGCGGTGGTGGTCATGCGCTATTGGGAGGACCTGTCCGAGGGCGAGGCCGCCGAGGTGCTCGGCTGCTCGGTCGGCACGGTCAAGAGCCAGGCGTCCAAGGCGCTGGCGAAGTTGCGCGCGAATCCGGGGCTGGTACTGGTCGTGGACGCGCCGGAGCCCAGCCGTACGTCGGCCGGACAGGGAGACAGCAGGTGAGCGAGGAAGAGCGGTGGCCGTCCGGGGCGGGTTCCGGGGCCGGATCCGGTGGTGCCCCCACGAGCGGCGAGGACATCGACCCCCGCTTCGAGGAACAGGTGCGCGAGTTGCTGGCCGAGGACGCGTACGCCATCCGGCCGTCGCCCGCGCCCTATCCCGCGGTACGGCGCCGGGGTGTGGCCGAGCGGCGCCGGCAGGTGGTGGCGGCAGGAGCGGTGCTGGTGACACTGGCCGCGCTGCCCGTCGGGGCGTACGCGGTGGGGGTCGGCGGGAGGTCGCAGACGGCGTCGCCACGGCCGTCCGCCAGCGCCCCGCCCAGCCCGCTGCCGCAGTCGTCCACGGTGGTGTCGGCGTCGGCCACGGAACCGGCCCGGCCGGCCACGGAGGGGCAGTTGCTGGACGGCATCACCTGGGCGCAGGCCGTCGACGGACTGAAGAAGTGCATCGCCTACGACGAGTCGTTCGCGTCCGCGGGCGAACGGAGGCTGGGCAAGGCCTCGGACTACCGGATCGTCCTGGCGATGAGCAGCACCGGCGACTCCAACGCCCCCGGTGACGGCATGCACATCGTGGCGGTCACCAAGCACGGCCCGATCCGGCTGATCTGCACCGTCAAGGACGGCGCGGCGGCCGGCGTCAACACCAGCGAGGACAACAGCGCCCCCAAGGACGGCGGCCCCGTGTTCGTCGACATGAACAGCGGCATGCTCTACCAGCAGTCGGTCATCGACCGCGGGCACTGGAAGCTGCCGTTCGGCTGGGCCATCATCGGCACGGTCGACTTCCCGGTGGACAAGGTGACCGTCTCCTACGGCGACGCCACCGGCGAGACCGTCCTGGACCACGGCTGGTTCGTCGCCCACGGCACCCTGGACCGCCAGGTCACCAAGGCACCGCACATCAAGGGCTACGACGCGGCCGGCAAGCTCGTCTACGACTCCGACCAGGACAAGTACTACGAGAAGACGCTGCCCTAGGGATCCGGGGACCTCAAGGACTTCGGAGTCCTCAACGGCTTCGAAGTCCTGGTCCCCCGGCGACCCGGCCGCCCGGCGGCCGCCCGTTCCGCACCCGGTGCCCGCGGACCGGCCAGGAGTGCGTGTCCGTCATGCCGGACTTCTCGGCCGCGTCGGACCCCGGACATCGCCACCGCTGCCACCATCCTGGGGAGGAGGACCGGCCGACCCGCGACCTCGCACGGCAGAGCCAGCACCCCAGGGAGCCCTGATGACGATGCCCGCCCCGCCGACCGGTGTCGTCCCGCCCGTCTGCACCCCCCTGACACCGGAGGGCGAGGTGGACGTCCCCTCGCTGCGCAGGCTGGTCGACCATCTGACGGCGGCCGGGGTGCACGGGCTGTTCGTGCTCGGCTCGACCTCGGAGGCGGCCTGTCTGACCGACCGGCAGCGGGAGCTGGTGGTACGGACGGTGGCCGGGCACGTCGCCGGCCGGCTGCCGGTGCTGGCGGGCGCGATCGACATGACCACGCCCCGCGTCCTGGACCACGTACGAGCGGTGACCGCGGCGGGTGCGGACGCGGTCGTGGTGGCCGCCCCCTTCTACACCCGCACCCACCCGGCGGAGATCGCCCGCCACTACCGTCTCGTGGCGGCCGCCGCGTCCGTCCCCGTGATCGCCTACGACATCCCGTCCGCCGTCCACACCAAGCTGCCCGCCGGGCTCGTCCTGGAGCTGGCCGCGGACGGGGTGCTGGCCGGCCTCAAGGACTCCAGCGGCGACCTCGCCGGCTTCCGCGAGGTCGTCACCGGCGCCCGCGCCCACCCCGGCATCACCGGCTTCAGCGCCCTGACCGGCTCCGAACTGGTCGTCGACAGCGCGCTCGCGCTCGGGGCGGACGGCGCGGTGCCCGGCCTCGCGAACGTCGACCCGCACGGCTACGTCCGCCTCGACCGGCTCTGCCGGGACGGCGAGTGGCCGCGGGCGCGGGTCGAACAGGAACGGCTGTGCGCTCTGTTCAAGATGACCGGGGTGGGCGATCCGGCACGGATGGGCGGCAGCTCGGCGGCGCTCGGGGCGTTCAAGGCCGCCCTGCACCTGCGGGGGATCATCGACTGCCCGGCCACGGCGGAGCCCCAGGTGCCGCTGTCGCCGGAGGAGGTGGAGCGGGTGGGCAAGCACCTGGCGGCGGCGGGCCTGCTGTAGGGCGTGTTCCCGAAGTCCCGTCAGCCCGGCGGCGCCACCCGGTGGAACGTGATCGCCACGTACGGCCCCGCCGCCCCCGTCACACGCTGCCCGGCGTCACCAGCCCCGACTCGTACGCCACGATGACGAGCTGGGCCCGGTCGCGGGCCCCCAGCTTCCCCATGATCCGGCTGACATGGGTCTTCGCGGTCAGCGGGCTCAGCCCCAGCGCCTCGGCGATCTCGGTGTTGTTCAGTCCGCGCCCGACCAGGGCGAGCACCTCCCGCTCACGGTCGGACAGGCACTCCGGTCCGCCGGTCGCCGGTGCCGAGGGGCTGCGCAGGAACCGCGCGATCAACCGGGCGGTCGGTCCCGGGGACAGCAGCGCCTCCCCGGCCGCCACCGTGCGGATGGCCTCGAGGAGTTCGGCCGGCCGGGTGTCCTTCACCAGGAAGCCGGAGGCGCCGGCCCGCAGCGCCTCGACGATGTTCTCGTCGGTGTCGTAGGTCGTCAGAACCAGCACCCGTACGTCCGTCAGGTCCTCGTCGGCCGCGATCAGCCGGGTCGCCTCGATGCCGTCCAGGCCGGGCATGCGGACGTCCATCACGACCAGGTCGGCGCGCCGGGCCCGGGCCAGCTCCACGGCCTCCCGGCCGGTGCCCGCCTGTCCGACGACCTCCATGTCCCCGGCCGACTCGACGAGCATCGCGAACGCGGCCCGTACCAGGGTCTGGTCGTCGGCGAGCAGTACGCGGATCGTCATGCGGTCCCTCCCAGCGGCAGCACTGCCGTCACCTCGAATCCTCCCCCGGCGCCCGGTCCGGCCGATACCGTCCCGCCGACGCTGCGGGCGCGCTCGCGCATCCCGACCAGCCCGAAGCCGGGGGTGCCGGGCCCGGCGCCCGCGCCGTCGTCGCTGACGCGCACCCGCAGGGCGCCCTCGCCGTCGTCCACGCCGACCCGGACGGTGAGGTCGTCCCGGCCGCCGTGCCGTACGGCGTTGGTCAGCGCCTCCTGCACGATCCGGTAGGCGGCGGCACCGACCGCGGGCGGGGCCTCGCCGGCGGTCACGGCCAGTTCGACCCGCGCGCCCGCGAGCCGGGCCGCCTGCGCGAGGTCGGGCAGCCCGTGCAGGCCGGGCAGCGGTCCGCGCGCCTCGGGCGAGTCGTGCTCGCGCAGCACCTCCAGGGTCGTGCGCAGCTCGCCGCGTGCCGTCCGGCAGGTCTCGGCGATGTCGTCGAGGGCCCGCGCGACGGCCGTACGGTCGAGGCGGTCGGGGTCGGCGGCCAGGACGTGCGCGGCAACCGAGGTCTGCACGCCGATCAGGGTGATGCTGTGCGCGAGCAGGTCGTGCAGGTCGCGGGCGATCCGCAGCCGCTCCTCCGCGACCCGTCTGCGGGCCTCCTCCTCGCGGGTGCGTTCGGCGCGCTCGGCGCGTTCGACGATCGCGGCCACGTACTGGCGGTAGTAGCGGACGTCGACGCCGAGGAAGAGCACCGCGATCACCCAGCCGGAGATCCGCAGCAGTTCCAGGGCCTGGTGGGTGTTGACGGTGAGCATGACGCTGAGGGAGATGCCGAGGACGGCCAGGCCGGTCAGTACGGTGCGCAGCGGGCGGCCGGTGACGGCGACGGTGTAGAGCGCGATGTACTCGGCCGCCGTCGGGGCCGCGTGGTTGTTGTCCAGCGCGTGGTAGGGCACGACCAGGGCCACCACCAGGGCCAGGACGAGCAGCGGGCGCCGCCGCCGCCACACCAGCGGCACGACGGCGGCGAGCAGCAGCGTCCAGCCGAGCGCGTCCGGGCGGCGCGCCGGGTCGGTGGTGAGCGCGACCGTCGCGGAGAACACGGCGGCGGCCGCCGCGAGCCACGCGTCGTTGCGGGTGGCGTGCGGGGCGGTCCGGGGGTCGCGGTTGACCACCGCCATGATCCGCTCGATCCGGCGGGGCGGTGTCACGGCAGCGGCCCCCGCGGACGGCACGGACGGCACGGACGGCACGGACGGCACGGCCCGCGCGGACGGCACCGACGGCACGGGCTGAGCGGGTTGCGCGGGTTGCGCGGAACGGTCGGGATGCACGGGTTCATCTTCCGGTAGGAGGGCGCCCCTCCGGCAGGGAGGGGCGCCCCGGGCTCACACGGGCTCCGGCTGCCGCTCGGTCGGTACCGGCTCGGGTGACCGCGACAGCGGGCCCGGCCACCACACCTTCCGGCCCAGTGCCACGCTCGCGCTGGTCACCAGATAGGTCCGGACGAGGAAGGTGTCCAGCAGCACGCCGACCGCGATCACGAAGCCCAGCTCGACGAGCTGCACCAGCCCCATGTTGGTCAGCACCGCGAAGGTCGCGGCGAGGACCAGTCCCGCCGAGGCGATGACCCCGCCCGTCGTGCGCAGCGCGGTCAGCGCGGCGGCCGTGGGCTCCGCGCCCCGCTTCGACTCCTCCCGCATCCGGTGCATGAGGAAGATGCCGTAGTCGACGCCGAGCGCCACCAGGAACACGAAGGACAGCAGCCCGAGCCCCGGGTCCGTGCCGCCGAAGCCGAACAGCGGCCCGAACACCAGCCCGCCGATGCCGAGCGCCGCGCCCCACACCGCGACGACCGCGGCGACCAGCAGCAGCGGCGCGACCAGCGAACGCAGCAGCAGGACCAGGATCAGCAGCACCGAGACGAGGACGATCGGTACGACGACCAGCCGGTCCCGGGCGTTGGTGTCGACGAGGTCGAGCTGCTGGGCGCTGGGGCCGCCGACGTAGGAGCCGGGCAGGGCGTGCCGCAGTTCCTCGATGGTCCGGGTCTCGGCCGCCGACTGGGGCGTGCCCTGCGCGGTGACGGAGATCTCGGTCCAGCCGTCCCCGGTACGCCCCTGCTGTGCGCTGTCGACGCCCCGGACGTCGCGGACGGCGTCCAGGGTCGCGGCGGCGCGGCCGGCCGGGGTGATGACGGTGACGGGCTGGCTGGAGCGCTCGGGGAAGGCGCGGGCCAGGGTCTGGAGGGCGGCGACCGACTCGGGCCGGTCGACGAAGGTGTCCGTCTGCTTGAGCCCGCCGGGCAGGTTCAGCGCCCCCAGGGCGAGCGCGCCGAGCAGGGCGGCGCCGCCGGCCAGCACGGCCAGGGGGCGCCGGCCCGCCGAGCTGCCCATCGCGGCGAACAGCGACCGGCGCGCCTTGGGCGTGCTGCCGTAGGCGGGCACCAGCGGCCAGAACACGCGGCGTCCGAGGAGCACCAGGAGCGCGGGCAGCAGCGTCAGCATCGCCACGAGCGCGCACAGCACGCCCACCGTGCCGAGCGGGCCCATGCCGCGGCTGCTGTTGAGGTCGGCGGCGAGCAGGCACAGCAGTCCGGCGGCGACCGTCGCGGAGGAGGCGAGCACGGCGGGGCCGCAGCCGCGCAGGGCGGCCAGCATGGCGTCGTAGGGCCGCTCGTGGCGTCGTAGCTCCTCGCGGTAGCGGGAGACGAGCAGCAGTGCGTAGTCGGTGCCCGCGCCGAAGACGAGGATGGTCATGACGCCGGAGTTCTGTCCCGACACCGTCGTGCCGAAGGCCTGGTGGAGTCCGTAGGCGACGCCCGTGGACAGGAAGTCGGCGACGCCCGCGACGACGAGCGGCAGCAGCCACAGCACGGGGCTGCGGTAGATGAGGATCAGCAGCAGGGCCACGACGGCGACGGTCGTGTAGAGCAGCGGCCCGCCGAGCGAGGCGTAGACCCCGGCGGCGTCGGTGGCGAGCGCGCCCGGCCCGCCGACCTGGACGCTCAGCCCGTCCGCGCCGCGTGCGACCTCGCGCACGTCGTCGACGAGGGCGTCGCGCGCGTCCTCGTCGGTGCCGGGCTCGTTGCTGGCGACGGGGTACATGAGCGTGGTGCCGTCCGCGGAGGGCACGCCCCGCGGGGTCGCGGTCAGTGCGTGCCGTCCGGCGATCCGCTCGATCTGCTCCCCCGCGCGGGCCCGGTCGGCCGCGGTGAGTCCGCCGTCGCGGTGGTAGACCAGCACCAGTTCGGTGGTCTGGCCGCCCGGCAGGCGGTCCTGGATCCTGGCCACCTGGGTGGAGTCGGCGCTCGCCGGCAGGTAGTCGGTGACCCGGTCGTGCTGCACGTCGGCGAGTTTCGCCGCGAACGGCGCGACGGCCGCGAGCAGCCCGATCCACAGGGCGAGCACCGCCCAGGGCACGGCCCGTCGCCGTGCCAGTGTCCGCGTTCTTGTCTCCAAGGCCCCCATGGACAGGGCTCCCTCCGGTCCGGTCGTCTGCTGACACCGTCCAGACTTCCGGGGCGGGGAGCTGTTTTCGTCCGGCGCGGGGGCGAGCCGGGGCTTACTGCGGCGGGTGACCCGGGGCGGCCGTTACTCCCCGGGGAGTACCGCGTCCTACGACGGTGTCCTGGCCGCCGCCGCCAGCAGGCGGGTGACGTCGTCCGTGCAGATCGCCAGTGCCGCGCCCACGGTGACCAGGACGTCCCGTTCGGCGGGGGTGTAGGGGCCGTCGGCCAGGGCGATGCGGGCGCCCTGGAGCAGGATCGACTCGCGGCCGACCGCGGCGAGGTGCGGGGTGAGCGGGTCCAGGGCCTCGTGCAGCTCTATGGCGAGGCCGGCCCCGCAGGGCGGGCCGAGGACGCGCCCGGTGTCCGCGGCCAGGGCCTCGACGAGGGCGCCGAGCTGGTCCCGGGTGCAGTCCTCGAAGCCGGCCGCGCGGACCGTGGCCGCGGCCGCCTCCAGGGACGCGGGGGCACAGGTGCCGCCGGCGGCCAGGACGGCGAGGGCGACGGTGTGGACGGCGTCGCGCAGCATCGCGGAGAAGCGGGTGGTGGTGGGGTGGTCCAGGACGTCGGCGCCGAAGTGGCTGCGGCAGGCCGCGCACTCGACGACCGGTCCGGTCTCGCCGCGCGGCAGCACGGGCACGCCGAGCAGGGTGAAGCGCCGGCGGCCGGTCAGCCGCTGGTAGTTGCGGTCGCCTCCGCAGCCCGGACAGAAGAACTCGCCGTCGCCGACGGGCGTCCATGAGGTGCGGGTGCCCAGGATGCGCGCACACCTGGTGGCACGGCCGTCTTGTCCGCGTACTGGCAGCACGTCGCACCTCCGTAACCCCGCGGCAACATCGCCGCGCTTGCGTGATGTTAGCCACATCGGTGAGGCCGCGTCAGTACCCCGTACGAGACCCGTCCGTGACCTGCCCGGTCGGATGGCCGGTACACGACGGTGCCCCGGCCGCCCGGGCGGGCGGTCGGGGCACCGGAAGTTCCTCGTCGGAGGTGGTGTCAGCGGGTCGCGCGGTTGACGGCCGAGACGACCGCCTTCAGCGAGGCACGCGTGGTGTTCGCGTCGATGCCGATGCCCCACAGCACCTTGTCGCCGATGGCGCACTCGATGTACGAGGCGGCCTGCGCGGAGGCGCCCTCGCTCATCGTGTGCTCCTGGTAGTCCAGCAGGCGTACGTCGACGCCGATCGACTCCAGGGCGTTGAAGAAGGCCGAGATCGGACCGTTGCCGGAGCCGGACAGGACGGTGTCCTCGCCGTCGACGGTCGCCTCCACGGTCAGCGTGTCCACGCCGTCGGTGTCGGTCGTCGACTGGCCGGTGCGGACCTGGATGCGGCCCCAGGGGTTCTCCGGGTTGGGCAGGTACTCGTCCCGGAAGACCGACCAGATGTCCGAGCCGGTGACCTCGCCGCCCTCGGCGTCGGTCTTGGCCTGGATGATCTTCGAGAACTCGATCTGCATCCGGCGCGGCAGGTCCAGCTTGTGGTCGTTCTTCAGGACGTACGCGATACCGCCCTTGCCGGACTGCGAGTTGACGCGGATGACGGCCTCGTAGGAGCGGCCGACGTCCTTGGGGTCGATGGGCAGGTACGGGACCGCCCACTCGATGTCGTCGACGGTGACGCCCTTGGCCTTCGCCTCGGCCTCCATCGCGTCGAAGCCCTTCTTGATGGCGTCCTGGTGGGAGCCGGAGAAGGACGTGTAGACCAGGTCGCCCACGTACGGGTGGCGCGGGTGGACCTCCATCTGGTTGCAGTACTCCGCGGTGCGACGGATCTCGTCGATGTCGGAGAAGTCGATCTGCGGGTCGACGCCCTGGGAGAACAGGTTCATGCCCAGGGTGACCAGGTCGACGTTGCCGGTGCGCTCGCCCTGGCCGAACAGGCAGCCCTCGACGCGGTCGGCGCCGGCCATCAGCGCCAGCTCGGCGGCGGCGACGGCGGTGCCGCGGTCGTTGTGCGGGTGGACGGACAGGCAGACGTGCTCACGGCGGGAGAGGTTGCGGTGCATCCACTCGAAGCGGTCCGCGTGCGTGGAGGGGGTGGAGCGCTCGACCGTGGCGGGCAGGTTCAGGATGATCTCGCGGCCCGGACCGGGCTGCCAGACGTCCATGACCGCCTCGCAGACCTCCAGCGCGAAGTCCAGCTCGGTGTCGGTGAAGATCTCGGGGCTGTACTGGTAGCCGAACTCGGTCTCGGGGCCCAGCAGCTTCTCGGCGTACTCCACGACCAGGCGGGTGCCGTCGACGGCGATCTGCTTGATGTCGTCCTTGGAGCCGCGGAAGACCACCCGGCGGAAGACCGGCGCGGTGGCGTTGTACAGGTGGACGGTGGCGCGCCTGGCGCCCTTCAGGGACTCCACCGTCCGCTCGATCAGGTCCTCGCGGGCCTGGGTCAGTACGGAGATCGTCACGTCGTCCGGGATCGCGCCCTCTTCCTCGATGATCGAGCGCACGAAGTCGAAGTCGGTCTGGCCGGAGGCCGGGAAGCCGACCTCGATCTCCTTGTAGCCCATCTTGACCAGCTGGTCGAACATCCGGCGCTTGCGCTCGGGCGACATCGGGTCGATCAGCGCCTGGTTGCCGTCGCGCAGATCGGTGGAGAGCCAGCGGGGAGCGGTGGTGATCCGCCGGTCGGGCCAGGTGCGGTCCGGGATGTCGACCTGCTCGTAGCGACCGTACTTGTGGATCGGCATGGAGGTGGGCTGCTGGCGGTTGGCCATGATCGCGTGGGCTCCTCGTGAAGGTGTCCTACAGGACGGCCGACGACGCAACGCCAAGCTCCGCGGGGAGGGGGTCGGCCTCGATTACAGGCCCTCGCCGCGGCAGCTAAGGAGGAGCAGCCCGAAACGCATGATGCTGTGCAGCCTAGCCGAGCCGCACCGACGGCGCGGGGGTGTTCCAGTATGCGGGACCGGATGGACGTACGGAATGAAACGGACAAAAAGGTGTCTCATACCACTCCGTGACCAGAGCGAGGCCGTTTGTCCCTGTATTTCACCAATCATGGTTGCGGGTAGTGACATCGGGACAACGCGGTGCGAAGGTGCCGGGCATGACGACCCACGGGGGCTCCGAGCCCGTCTTCTGCACGATCGTCCCGCCGCACGTCCTCGACAAGCTCGCGCAGCACGAGGACCCCGCGCTCTCCGGTCCCGCCCGCCGCTCCCTGGAGCACGACGCCCTGGAGCGCACCCGCCGCCGGCTCACCACCGTGGTGGGCGCCCCGGCCGTCGCCGCGCCGGCCGCGACCGGCAAGCCGCACCGCACCCTCTACGACGCCCGCCACCACACGGACCTGCCCGGCCGCAAGGTCCGCGGCGAGGACGGTCCGGCCGTCAAGGACGCCACCGTCAACCGCGCGTACGCGGGTCTGGGCGCCACCTTCGAGCTGTACCTCAGCGCCTACGGGCGCGACTCGATCGACGGCTCCGGCCTGCCGCTGGACGCGACCGTGCACTACGACCGGGACTACAACAACGCCTTCTGGAACGGCGAGCAGATGGTGTTCGGCGACGGTGACGGCGAGATCTTCCTCGACTTCACCCTCCCGGTGGACGTCATCGGCCACGAACTCACCCACGGCGTCACCCAGTACACCGCCAACCTCGCCTACTTCGACCAGTCGGGCGCCCTCAACGAGTCACTGTCGGACGTCTTCGGCTCGCTCATCAAGCAGTACACGCTCGGCCAGACCGCCGCCGAGGCCGACTGGCTGATCGGCGCGGGCCTGCTCGCCCCCCGGGTCACCGGCACCGCGCTGCGCTCGATGAAGGCCCCGGGCACCGCGTACGACGACGACGTCCTCGGCAAGGACCCACAGCCCGCGACGATGGACGGCTTCGTGCGCACCGGCCGTGACAACGGCGGCGTCCACATCAACTCCGGCATCCCCAACCACGCCTTCTACCTCGCCGCCACCGCCCTCGGCGGCCACGCCTGGGAGCGGGCCGGACAGATCTGGTACGACGTGCTGACCGGCGGCGAACTGAAGAAGGACGCGCTGTTCGCCGACTTCGCCACGCTCACCACGGCCGCGGCGCGGGCCCGCTACGGCGCGGGCGAGGAACTCCAGGCCGTGCTGAAGGCCTGGGAACAGGTCGGGGTGCGCACGCTGTGATTCCGTACTAGACACGGACCCATGCGTATTCAGATCAGGCGCACGGGCGGGTTCGCGGGCATCGAACGGGTCGCCGGGGTGGACACCTCGGGCCGGCCCGACGCGCCCGAGTGGCATGCCCTGGCCGAGAAGGCACTGGCCGCGGGCCGGGGCACGCCGACGACCGGGGTTCCGGACGGCTTCCACTACGAGATCACGGTGGACGGCCGGACGGTGCACGCGGCCGACCCCGGGCTGACCGAGGAGCAGCGCACGCTCGTCTCCCGGGTCCTGAAGGAAGGTGCCTAGGGCCACTCCCGTCGCGGTTCGCGCAGGGGCGTTGACTTCCGTTACCGGCGGTACCGATGATCCGGCGCATGGCGACTGAACCGCGCGCGGCCGCGCACCCGATCCCCCGCTTCCCCGACGGCTTCCTGTGGGGGGTGTCGACCTCGGCCCATCAGATCGAAGGGGCCGTGGACCGGCGCGGGCCGTCCGTGTGGGACGTCTTCGGCGCCGGGCCCGGACACATCAAGGACGGCTCCACGGCGGCGGTGGCCTGCGACCACTTCCACCGCTACCCCGAGGACGTGGCGCTGCTGGCCGACCTCGGCGTGGACGCGTACCGCTTCTCGATCTCCTGGCCCCGGGTGAACTCCCCCGGCGGCCTCGACTTCTACGACCGCCTCGTCGACGCCCTGTGCGCGGCCGGCGTACGGCCCGTGCCGACCCTGTTCCACTGGGACCTGCCGGCGGAGCTGGACTGGCTGGACCGGGACACCGCCGAACGGTTCGCCGAGTACACCTCGGTCGTCGCCGGCCGCCTCGGCGACCGCGTCAAGAAGTGGATCACTCTCAACGAGCCCGCCGAGCACACCCTGCTCGGGCACGCGCTCGGCGCGCACGCCCCCGGCAAGCAGCTTCTGTTCGACGCCCTGCCGGTGGCCCACCACCAGCTCCTCGCCCACGGTCTGGCCGTACGGGCGCTGCGCGCGGCCGGGGCGGGCGACATCGGGATCGCCAACTCGCACGGCCCGACCTGGGCGGCCTCGGAGCGCGACGAGGACGTGGCGGCGGCCGACTTCTACGACCTCCTGCTCAACCGCCTCTTCGCCGACCCCGTCCTGCTGGGCCGCTACCCCGACGGGATCGGCGAGACGATGCCCGGTGACGTCGAGGCGGACCTGAAGATCATCGGGGAGCCGGTCGACTGGTACGGGATCAACTACTACCAGCCGACCCGGGTGGGCGCGCCCGAGGGCGCCGAGATCGAGTTCGGCGGTCTCACCCTGCCCGCCGAACTGCCCTTCACCGTCAAGGAGCTGGAGGGGTACCCGGTCACCGACTTCGGCTGGGCGGTGGTGCCCGAGGGGCTCACCGAGCTGCTCACCGGCTTCCGCGAGCGCTACGGCGACCGGCTGCCGCCCGTCGTCATCACCGAGAACGGCTGCTCGTACGAAGGCGTCGACGACCAGGAGCGGATCGCCTTCCTGGACGGTCATGTCCGGGCCCTGCACCGGGCGTTGGAGCAGGGCGTCGACGTACGCGGCTACTTCGTCTGGTCGTTGATGGACAACTTCGAGTGGGCGGAGGGCTACCAGCGCCGCTTCGGGCTCGTGCACGTCGACTACGACACCCTGGAGCGGACCCCGAAGGCCTCGTACCACTGGCTGCGGGACGCCCTGCGGGCGCAGAGATGACCGCGGCCGAACCGGCCGTGCCGCTGCCCGTCCCCGCCCTCGCCGAGCCGGTCGAGCGGGTCGGCCGGGGCTGGACCTCGGCGCTGTGTCTCGCCAACGGGGCGATCTGGGTGGGCTGGTACGGCCCGCTCCAGATCCTCCTCGCCTCCCAGGCCGAGGACTTCGCGCCCGGCTCCGGCATGTCCAAGGAGACGATGCTGGCCTGGGTGACGGGCGCGGGCGCGGTCGTCTCGCTGGTCGCCAACCCGCTCTTCGGCGCGCTGTCCGACCGGACGACCGCGCGATGGGGCCGGCGTACGCCGTGGATCGTGGCCGGGGCGGCCGGCGGCGCGCTGTCCCTGCTGCTCCTCGCGGGCGCGGGCGGGGTGTGGACGATGGCGGCGGGCTGGTGCCTGGTCCAGCTCACCCTGAACGCCGCGTTCGCCGCCGTCACCGCGGCCGTGCCCGACCGGGTGCCGCGGCTCCAGCGCGGCAGCGTGGGCGGCTGGCTGGGCGCGGCGCAGATCCTCGGCGTGGTCGGCGGCACGGGGCTGGCGACGGTGGCCGGGGGCACCGGCGGCGGGTACGCGGCGTGCGCGGTGTTCACCCTGGTGGGCGTCCTGCCGTACGTCGTTCGCCACCAGGATCTGCGGCTGCCGGTGTCGGCCCGGCCGCCCTGGTCGGGGCGGGCGTTCCTCGCGTCCTTCCGGCTGAGCCCGCGCGAACACCCCGACCTCGCGTGGGCCTGGCTGACCCGCTTCCTGATCAACCTCAGCAACGCGCTGGTGCTGCTGTACCTGCTCTACTACCTGCGGGACCGGCTGCACCTCGACGACCCCGAACAGGGCGTCCTCGTCCTGACCGCGGTGAACGGGATCACGCTCCTCGCCACCGTCGTGGTGGGCGGGGTGTGGTCGGACCGGCTGGGCCGCCGCAAGCCGTTCGTGGTCTGGTCCGGCGTCCTGATGGCGGTGGCGACGGCGGCGCTGGCCTGCTGGCAGACCTGGCCCGGCGCGATCGCCGCCGCGGCCGTCCTCGGCATCGGCTTCGGGGTCTTCACCTCGGTCGACTTCGCCCTGATGACCGACGTCCTGCCGACGGCCCTCGACCGGGGCAAGGACCTGGGCGTCATCAACGTCGCCAACGCCCTGCCGCAGGTGGCGGCCCCGGTGCTGGCGGCGCCGATCGTGACGTACCTGGGCGGCTACCGGATGCTGTACGCGGTGGCGGCGCTGATCGGGCTGGCGGGGGCGGTGCTGGTGGGGCGGATCCGCGGGGTGGACTGAGCCGGGGCGCACCGAGTCCGCCGGGGCGCGGCGGACCGGCCCGGCCGGGCGGGCCCGCCGGGTCCGTCGCCTGCGGGCTCAGAAGCCGAGCTTGCGCAGCTGCCTGGGATCGCGCTGCCAGTCCTTCGCCACCTTCACGTGCAGGTCGAGGAAGACCGGCGTGCCCAGCAGCGCCTCGATCTGCTTGCGGGACTTGATGCCGACCTCCTTCAGGCGCTTGCCCTTGGGGCCGATGATGATCCCCTTCTGGCTGGGGCGCTCGATGTAGACGAAGGCGTGGATGTCGAGGAGGGGCTTGTCGGCGGGGCGGTCCTCGCGCGGCAGCATCTCCTCCACGACCACGGCGATGGAGTGCGGAAGCTCGTCCCGCACGCCCTCCAGCGCGGCCTCGCGGATCAGCTCCGCCACCATCACCTGCTCGGGCTCGTCCGTCAGGTCGCCCTCGGGGTAGAGCGCGGGCCCCTCCGGCAGCAGCGGGACGATGAGGTCGGCGAGCAGGTCGACCTGCTTGTCGGCGACCGCCGACACGGGGATGATCTCGGCCCACTCGAAGCCGAGCTCCGCGCCGAGCTGGTCGATCGCGATGAGCTGCTCGGCCAGCGCCTTGCCGTCGACCAGGTCGGTCTTGGTGACGATCGCGATCTTCGGCGTCTTCTTGATCGACGCCAGTTCCTTCGCGATGAAACGGTCACCGGGACCGAGCTTCTCGTTCGCCGGCAGACAGAAGCCGATCACGTCGACCTCGGCCCAGGTGGTGCGCACGACGTCGTTGAGCCGCTCGCCGAGCAGGGTGCGCGGCTTGTGCAGGCCGGGGGTGTCCACCAGGATCAGCTGGGCGTCCGGCCGGTGCACGATGCCGCGCACCGTGTGCCGCGTGGTCTGCGGCTGGTTCGCCGTGATCGCCACCTTCTGGCCGACCAGAGCATTCGTGAGGGTGGACTTGCCCGCGTTGGGGCGGCCCACGAAGCAGGCGAAGCCGGCGCGGTGGGCGGCCTCGGCCGACTGTTCGGATGACGGGGTACGAACGCTCATGACGCCCATTGTCCCTGATCCACGAACCCCGGCTGCACGCAGCGCCAACCTCCCCCCGACGGTGAGCTCCCGGAAACCTCCCCGCAATAGGAAACTCCGCCGAAACACCCCTGTGCACAACCGGAAACGCCCACCGGTGACCCTCTGACGAGCCCCCCATCCCGTTGGAGACACCGTGACCCTGGCCGCGCCCCTCTCCGCCCCTCTCGCCGAAGGGCGCATCGACACCGGCGACACCGCCTGGCTGCTCGCCGCCACCGCCCTCGTCCTGCTGATGACCCCCGGTCTGGCCCTCTTCTACGGCGGCATGGTCCGCACCAAGAGTGTCCTGAACATGCTGATGATGAGCTTCGTGTCGATCGCCCTGGTCACGGTGGTGTGGCTGGTCGCCGGCTACTCGCTCGCCTTCGGCGACGACGTCGCGGGCGGCCTCCTCGGCGGTCTCGGCCACCTCGGCATGGCGGACCTGGGCCCCGACAGCGTCCACGGCAGCGTGCCGACCCTGCTCTTCGCCACCTTCCAGCTCACCTTCGCTATCGTCACGGCCGCGCTGATCAGCGGCGCGGTCGCGGACCGGGTGAAGTTCGGGGCGTGGCTGGTGTTCGTCCCCGTCTGGGCGCTGCTCGTATACGTACCCGTCGCCCACTGGGTGTGGGGCCCGGGCGGCTGGATCGTGGAGCACCTCGGCGCCCTCGACTTCGCCGGCGGGCTCCCCGTCGAGATCACCTCCGGCGCCTCCGGCCTCGCCCTGTGTCTGGTGCTCGGCCCCCGGCTGGGCTTCAAGAAGGACGCGATGCGTCCGCACAACCTGCCGATGGTCATGCTGGGCGCCGGTCTGCTCTGGTTCGGCTGGTTCGGCTTCAACGCGGGCTCCGCCCTGCACGCCGACGGCCTGGCCGCCGCCGTCCTCCTCAACACCCTCGCGGCCGGCGGCACCGGTCTGCTCGGCTGGCTCTTCGTGGAGCAGCGGCGCGACGGCCACCCCACCACCCTGGGCGCCGCCTCCGGCGCGGTCGCGGGCCTGGTCGCCGTCACCCCTTCCTGCGGCTCGGTCTCCCTGCTCGGCGCGCTGGCCGTGGGTCTCGCCGCCGGTGTCGTCTGCTCGTACGCGGTGAGCTGGAAGTTCCGGTTCGACTACGACGACTCCCTCGACGTCGTCGGGGTCCATCTGGTCGGCGGAGTCGTCGGCACCCTGCTCATCGGGATGTTCGCCACCTCGCGGATGACCGGTGGCGTCGCGGGCCTGCTGGACGGCGGCGGGCTCGGTCTGCTCGGCCGGCAGGCGGTGGCGGTCGCGGCCGTGGCGGCGTACGCGTTCACGATGACGTACGGCATCGGCAGGCTGCTGGACCGGCTGCTCGGGTTCCGGGCGAGCGAGGAGCAGGAGCACACCGGTCTGGACCTTACGGTGCACGCCGAGACGGCTTACGATCACGGGGTCCTGGGCCACGGCGCCCCGGTCGGCCACTCCGCCCTCCCCTCCGCGCAGAAGGTCAAGCCCCAGGCATGAAGCTCATCACCGCGATCGTCAAGCCCTACCGCCTCGACGAGGTCAAGACGGCTCTCCAGGAGCTCGGTGTGCACGGTCTGACCGTCACCGAGGCCAGCGGCTACGGCCGCCAGCGCGGGCACACCGAGGTGTACCGGGGCGCGGAGTACCGGGTGGACCTGGTGCCCAAGGTCCGGATCGAGGTCGTCGTCGACGACGCCGAGTCCGACGCCGTCATCGACGCCGTCGTCAACGCGGCACGGACGGGGAAGATCGGCGACGGGAAGGTGTGGGCGACGCCGGTCGAGACGGTGGTGCGGGTACGGACCGGCGAGCGCGGCCCCGACGCACTCTGACCAGGAGCACCCCGCCGACGACTCCGGCGACGAACACCACCGCCAGCAGCAGCCACGGCAGCGCGAGGAACGACGCGCTCGCCGTCTCCCGGGTGCCCTGGGCGCTGGCCGTCAGGGTGACGTCGCCCCGGTCGAGCTGGGGCGCGCCGTGCCAGGGCTCGCTGAGCCGGACGCGCTGCCCCGGCAGCAGTTCGGCGGGGATCCGGGTCAGGGCGCGGCTGAGGAGCGTACGCCCGAACAGGCCCCGGGCGGTCAGCTCCACCTTGGGGTCGAGGGTGACGTTGCCGGTGTTGCGCAGGGTGTAGGAGATCGTCGCCGTGCTGGCGCCGAGGCCGGGCACGAGCGGCTGGTGGTGGCTGATCCGGACGTCCTCGACGGAGATCGCGGGAAGGGCGGGGCCGCTCACCCGCAGGTAGACACGGGCCCCGACGGCCCGCTGCACCCCGAGGGCGAGCGATCCGGAGCCGGCGCCGACGCGTTCGTCGAGGGCCACGATGGCGCCGGGGTGGTCGCCGGGTTCGGCGTCCCGGGGCACCGTCAGCGTGACGGGCACGGTGACCGAGCCGTGGGCGGGCACGGTGACCCGGCCGCGCGCCGGCTTCGCCCAGGCACCGACCCCGCGCATCCGCTCCTTCAGCGTCCGCACGGCGAATCCCCCGTCGCGGGCGGTGTTGTAGGCGTCGGCCGCGTAGAGGCGGAAGGTCAGGGGCGAGCCGGTCTTGTTGGCGACGACGACCTTGTCCCGGACGGTCTGGCCGGGGTCCGCCAAGACGTAGAAGTAGGGGCGTGCGGCGGCGGCCGGGGAGGCCGGGTAGACGGACCAGCTGCCGTTGTCGGCGGCGTGCGCGGGGGCCGCCGTGCCGGCGAGGAAGAGGCTCAGGAGCAGGGACAGCGGCAGGAGCAGCCGCAGCGCCGGGAGCGGGGCGGCCGGACGCGGCGCCGAAGGCAGGTGCAGGTGCGGCTTGGGCATGGGTGCGGACCCCCGCTGAGGTGATCGAGCCGGACGGACGAGCCGGGACGCATGAGCCGATATGGACGGGCCGGTACGGACGGGCCTGGGTGGACGGGCGGGTGCGGACCCGTGGCGGGGCGCCCGTCCCCCGGAAGGGCACGGTCAGGTGAGCGTCAGCGTGAGGATGCCGGAGTACGTGCCCGGCGGGGTGAACGCCGGTACGTTCAGCGACAGTTGGGCGTCCACGGTGAACTCGCCGCCGGTGAGCGCGGAGTCGGGGGTGGCGGCCAGCGTCGCCCCCGAGGTGCCCACCGTGCCCGCCGAACCGGCCTGGCAGGTGCTCGGGCTGCCCGCCTTGGTGGCGCAGGCGGGGGTCCAGCTCAGCTTTCCGGCGTCGATCTTGGCGCCGGGGCCGGTGAAGTCGGTGACCTTGCCGGTCAGGGACCAGCCCGCGGGTCCGCCGCGGAAGTCCTTGACGGTCACCGTCCGGAGGGATCCGGCCGAGGCGCCGCCCTGGCCGAAGTCGACCGCCGACAACTGCACCGCGTCCCCGGCCTGGGACATGGACAGCGTCCCCGCCCGGACCGTGGTGGTCAGCTTCTGGCTGCCCTCGGGTACGGGCGTGTTGTCGACGACGACATAGGCGGCGGGTCCCGCTCCCTTGTCCGAACTCCACGCGCCGCCCTCGTACGCCACGACCCCGGTGGTCGTCCTGTCGTTGACGACGAGCGGGCCGCTGAAGGCGCCCTGGGCGTCGGCGGTCACGGTCGCCGTGTCCGCGGTCTGCGTGGTGCCGGCCCGGCCGGCCAGGGTGACGGTCGCGCCCGGGGTGAAGTCGCTGCCGGTGACGGTGACGCTGTCACCGGGGTTGCCGGAGGCCGAACCGAGCGTGATGGCACGGGTGTTGGGCTGGCTCACGTCCGTCGCGGTGACGGTCTCGGAGACCGGCGCGGGCGGGGTGATGACCGTGCAGGGGGTGTCCAGCTCCAGGATGTAGCTGGTGTGGATGTTGTAGTCGCCGGGCGAGAGCGTGATCGCGCCGGGCGCGGTGACCGTGAACGTGCCGGTCATGGAGAACGACGGGAAGGCGCCCCGCCCCGGCACCGGGTCGTTCTTCTTCGGCCCGGCGACCGTGACGTTGCCGGTCTGCGCCCCGCCGAGGACGACCGTGCCGGTCGGCGTCATGATGTCGGCCGGCAGGGCGAGGTCGGTGGGGTTGCTCGCGGCGGCCGTGACCACCGTGTAGGTGACCGTGACGGTGTCGCCGACCTTGGGGCTGGTGTTGTCCACCGCGATGTTCGCGGTGGTGGTGCCGTCGATCGGCGGGAGGCCCGCGATCGCGGGCGGGATGCAGTGCGCGGCGAAGTCCACGTTCGTGGACGCGGCTCCGGCCGGACAGGCGAGCGCGCCGCCCGCGGTGACCGCGAGCGCGGTCGCCCCGAGCAGCGACGCCCACCGGCGCCATAGGGATCTCCGGGGTTCTGGACCCATGCTTGCCCCCTCTGAGGATGCGGGCGCAGCGGCTCGTCTGCGCCGACAGGGGGCCATTGATGTGCAGGCCGCGTGAGAAGTCAATGGAGACGCGGCAGGGAAACTGACGCTGCATCAGTTTTCCTGCCGCGGAGTCCTGCCCGGGCCCGGCCGGAACCTCAGGGCTCCATTGACGCGTACGGGTCGAAGAACGGCAAGGACGAGTTCCGGACGGATCTTCGGGCCGCCGCGCAGGAGGCGCTCAGCCGCGCTGACGGTAGCGCTCAGCCCGCGGCGACGGCGGTGCTCAGCCCGCGGTGACGGTCGTGCGGACCGTGCCGTCCGGCGCGGCCACCAGTACCGGCGTGGCGGGGCCGCCCAGGTCCCGTACCGCCGCCAGGTCCTGCGCGGACGCGGACTCCGCCTCGGTCACCACCGCCGCCGCCTCCAGCGACTTCGCGCCGGACGCCACCGCCATGGCCACGGCGGTCTGGAGGGCGCTGAGCTTCAGGGAGTCGAGGGCGACGGTGCCGGCCACGTACGTACGGCCGGTCTCGTCGCGTACGGCCGCCCCCTCGGGCACAGCGTTGCGGGCGCGGGCGGACCGGGCCAGGGTGACGATCTTGCGGTCCTCGGGGTCGAGCGCGTTGCTGTCGGTCATGCCCCGAGCATACGAAGCCCCGGACCGCCCACCCGGCCACGGGGTGCACCGCCCCGCGTCGGCGGCCCGCCGCCGGGCGGGCCGGCCGGCGCCGCTCAGTCGAGGGTCTGGACGATCTCGCTGCGGGTGGCCGTGTGGACGACCCGGGCACGCGCTCCGTTCACCAGCGGCAGGTACGGCGGGACGTGGCCGCACTCGACGTCGGCGACGATCGGCACGCCGAGCGGGCCGAGGGCGTCGAGGACCGCCTCGTGCTGGGTGAGCGTACGGCCGTCCGGCGCCCCGGTGCGGCCGACGAGCACCGCGTTCGCCGCGTCGAAGAACCCCGCCAGGCGCATCCCGTGCAGATTGCGGCAGATGGTGAAGGCGTTGTCCTCCGCCGCCTCGACGTACACCAGCAGCCCCTCCGGGGCCAGGTCGCGGGCGAAGGACCGGACGTCGAGGTACGGCGTGCCCGCCAGGTTGACGAGGGTCTCGACACAGCCGCCGATCAGCCGCCCCTCGACGTCCACGTCCCCGTCGCCGTCCAGCCGGGTCCATCCGCCCGCGGTGTCCAGGGTGAGTTCGCGGACGTCCGGACGGGCGCGGTAGTCGTCCCAGCCGCTCGCGCGGTGGCGGCCCGGCGAGGTCTGGGCGAAGGGCTCGCCCTGGGGCGCGGCGACGACGTCCAGCCAGGACAGCAGCCCGTCCGGCACCCGGTAGGGGGTGTCCATCAGGTTGTTGCCGTGCACGGTGGCGACGCCGGTCAGCAGCGTCAGGGGCGTCATCAGGGTGGACAGGTCGGAGAACCCGACCAGCCAGGTCGGCTCGGCCGCGCGCAGCCGGTCGAAGTCGAGCAGCGGCACCAGGTCGATCGCGGTCTCCCCGCCCCACGGCGGCACCACGGCCCGGATACCGGGGTCGGTCAGCATCTCCATCAGCTCGGCCGCCCGCTCGCCGGCCGGGGCGCTCAGATGTCCGGTGCCGTCCATGCACCGGCCGACGACCACCTCGTACCCAAGGGCCCGGAGATCGCCCACGGCCACCTCGAACCGTGCCCCGAGCTCCTTCGGGACCCCGCTCGAGGGCGAGGTGACGCCGATACGGTCACCGGGGCGCAGCGGGCGCGGGTATCGAACAGACATGCGCGGATTCTGGCACGGCACCGGGACCGACGGCAGGGAAATCCGGTGTCAGGGCCGGTCCAGGCGGAGCCGCTGCGCCCTGGGCAGACCGGCCACCACCAGGTCGTAGGAGTCCTCGACGAGTTCCCTGACCAGCCGGTCGGGAAGAGCGCCGTCGGCCGTGACGGTGTTCCAGTGGCGCTTGTTCATGTGGTACCCGGGGGCGATCAGTCCGGGGTGCTCGTCCCGCAGCCGGACCGCGTCCTCCGGGTCGCACTTGAGGTTGACCGTCAGGGGCCGCGCGTCCAGGCCCGACAGGGCGAACATCTTGCCCAGGACCTTGAAGACGGAGGTCTCCGGATTGAACGGGAAGTCCTCCACGGCCGCGTTGAACGACAGGCACAGGGCGCGCAGCTCCTGGGGGGTCACTCCGGCTTCGTCTCCTTCTCGTCGCCCGGTCCGGCGACGCCCACCGGCTCCACCAGGACCGTCACGATCTTGTTCCGACGCCCTGCGGAGGCCTCCGCGGTCAGCCGCAGCGCACGGCCGTCGGGGAGTTCCACGGCCGCCGAAGCACCGGCGATGGGCACCCGGCCCAGCGCCTTGGCCAGCAGTCCGCCGACGGTCTCCACGTCCTCGTCGTCGTACTCCTCCAGGCCGTACAGCTCGCCGAGGTCGGTGATGTCCAGGCGGGCGCTGACCCGGTGGCGGTCCTCGCCCAGCTCCACCACCGGCGGGATCTCCCGGTCGTACTCGTCGGTGATCTCGCCGACGATCTCCTCCAGGATGTCCTCGATGGTGACGATGCCGGCCGTGCCGCCGTACTCGTCGATGACGACGGCGACGTGGTTGCGGTCCTGCTGCATCTCGCGCAGCAGGTCGCCGGCGTTCTTGGTGTCGGGCACGAAGGCGGCGGGCCGCATGGCCGTCGAGACCAGTTCGCTCTCCGCGTCGCGGCTGATGTGCGTCTTGCGGACCAGGTCCTTCAGATACACGATCCCCACGATGTCGTCCTCGCTCTCGCCGGTGACGGGGATGCGCGAGAAGCCGGAGCGCAGGGCGAGGGTGAGGGCCTGCCGGATGGTCTTGAAGCGCTCGATGACGACGAGGTCGGTGCGCGGGACCATCACCTCCCGCACGAGCGTGTCGCCCAGCTCGAAGACCGAGTGCACCATGCGGCGCTCGTCGTCCTCGATCAGGGACTCCTTCTCGGCGAGGTCGACCAGCGCGCGCAGTTCCGCCTCGGAGGCGAACGGGCCGCGTCTGAAGCCCTTGCCGGGGGTGAGCGCGTTGCCGATGAGGATCAGCAGCGAGGGGATCGGGCCCATGATCCGCGCGAGCGGCAGCAGGACGTACGCCGCCGCCGTCGCGGTGTTGAGCGGGTGCTGGCGGCCGATGGTGCGCGGGGAGACGCCGACGGCGACGTACGACACGAGGACCATGACCCCGATGGCGATCAGCAGGGCCTCGGGGGTGTCGTCGAACTCCTTCAGGCTGCCGTAGGCGACCAGCGCGGCCGCCGCCATCTCGCAGACGACCCGGACCAGCAGCGCCACGTTGAGGTAGCGGGTGGGGTCGGCGGCGATCTGGGACAGCTTCGCGCTGCCGCGGCGGCCGGACTTCACCGCCTCCTCGGCGCGGAAGCTGGACACGCGTGCCAGGCCCGCCTCCGCGCAGGCGGCGAGCCAGGCGACGACGATCAGCGCGATCGCGCCGAGGACGAGTGGCGCACTCATGAAACGGTGGGAGCCGGAGACGGGCCGGTCAGGCCGTTCTCCGCGCGCCAGCCGTCCACGATGGCGGCCTGGAGGCCGAACATCTCGGCCTTCTCGTCGGGCTCCTCGTGGTCGTAGCCCAGCAGGTGCAGCACCCCGTGGACGGTGAGGAGCTGGAGCTCCTCGTCCATGGAGTGCTCCGTGGGCGCCTCCTTGCCCTGGCGTTCGGCGACCTCGGGGCAGAGCACGATGTCACCGAGGAGGCCCTGCGGGGGCTCGTCGTCGTCCTTCGACGGCGGACGCAGCTCGTCCATCGGGAAGGACATGACGTCCGTGGGCCCCGGCAGGTCCATCCACTGGATGTGCAGCTGCTCCATGGCGTCGGCGTCCACGACGATCACCGAGAGCTCGGAGAGCGGGTGGATACGCATCCGCGTGAGCGCGTAGCGGGCGATGTCGAGGATCGCCTGCTCGTCGACCTCGGTTCCGGACTCGTTGTTGACGTCGATCGACATGGTGCTGACTTGTCTACTTCCGTTTGGTGCGGCCGCCCTTGTGGGTGCCGTTCTCCGTACCGTTCTCGCTGTCGTACTTCTCGTACGCGTCGACGATACGGCCGACCAGCCTGTGCCGGACGACATCCTGGGACGACAGCCGGGAGAAGTGGACGTCGTCCAGGCCCTCCAGGATGTCCTGCACCTGCCGCAGGCCGGACTTGGTGCCGTTGGGAAGGTCGACCTGGGTCACGTCACCCGTGATCACGATCTTCGAGTCGAAGCCGAGCCGGGTGAGGAACATCTTCATCTGCTCGGGGCTCGTGTTCTGGGCCTCGTCCAGGATGATGAAGGCGTCGTTGAGCGTACGGCCGCGCATGTAGGCCAGCGGCGCGACCTCGATCGTCCCCGCGGCCATCAGCCTCGGGATCGAGTCCGGGTCGAGCATGTCGTGCAGCGCGTCGTACAGCGGACGCAGGTACGGGTCGATCTTCTCGTACAGCGTGCCGGGCAGGAAGCCGAGGCGTTCGCCGGCCTCCACCGCGGGGCGGGTCAGGATGATGCGGTTGACCTGCTTGGACTGCAGGGCCTGCACCGCCTTGGCCATGGCGAGGTAGGTCTTGCCGGTGCCCGCGGGACCGATGCCGAAGACGATCGTGTGCTTGTCGATCGCGTCGACGTACCGCTTCTGGTTGAGGGTCTTGGGGCGGATCGTGCGGCCTCGCGAGGACAGGATGTTCTGCGTCAGCACCTCGGCCGGGGTCTCCTGGCCGTCGCTCGTCCCGTTCTCGCTCGCCCTCAGCATGGCGATCGAGCGTTCCACTGCGTCCTCCGTCATCGGCTGCCCGGTGCGGAGCACCAGCATCATCTCGTCGAACAGGCGCTGTACGAGGGCGACTTCCCGCCCGTCGCCGACCGCGCTGATCTCATTGCCCCGGACGTGGATGTCGGCTGCCGGGAAGGCCTTCTCGATCACGCGCAACAGGGAGTCGCCGGATCCCAGTACGGTCACCATGGGGTGCTGCGCGGGAACGGTGAACTGTGCTCTCGCCTGCCCCTGGACGGGGTTGCGAGCTGTGGGTGTCTGCGTCATGGGCCGGCTCTGTAGGCCTGCGGTTCCTCCTCGTCACGGCCGCGTAGCTGAGGGCGGCCTCGCGATTCCAAGGGTACGACGGTGCACCGTCAACGCCGTAGGGCTTTTAGAGCTCCGAGGTCCCACGGGCACCGTCCGCCGCGCTCACGCCGAGCGCCCGAAGCCGATCGTCGGCACCGCCCGGCGCAGCGGCCAGGGCCTGACCCGCTCCTCCCCCGGCACCAGCCGGTCCAGGAACGCGTACCGCCGCAGGGCGGCCGGATCCTGTTCCTCGACCGACTGCACCCGGCGCCACCAGGCCGCGATCTCCGCCCAGCCGGGCGCCGACAGGGAGCCGCCGAACTCCTGGACGGACAGGGCGGCGGTCAGGCCCGCGAAGGCCAGCCGGTCGGCGAGCGGCCAGCCCGCCAGGGTGCCGGTGACGAAGCCCGCCACGAAGACGTCGCCGGCGCCGGTCGGGTCCAGGGCCTCGACGGCGATCGCCGGGACCTCGGCGCTCTCGCCGGTACGCCGGTCGACCGCGTACGCGCCGTCCGCGCCGAGGGTGACGACGGCGAGCGGCACATGGGCGGTGAGGGCGTGGGCGGCGGCGCGGGGGCAGTCGGCGCCGGTGTAGCGCATGGCCTCCTCGGCGTTGGGCAGGAACGCCTCGCAGTGCGCGAGGTCGGCGAGGCCCGCCAGGTCCCAGGCGCCGGTGTCGTCCCAGCCGACGTCCGCGAAGATCCGGGTGCCCGCGCGGGCGGCCTCGGCGATCCAGGGAGCGCGCCGCCCGGGCGTGAGGGAGGCGACGGCGGCGCGCGCACGGGGGGCGTGCTCGGGGGCGCCCGCTTGATCGAGCACGGCCTCGGGGGGTGGCTCGTGGCCGTGCGAGACCATGGTGCGCTCGCCCTCGTAGGCCATGGAGACGGTCACCGAGGAGTGCCAGCCGGGGACCGTGCGGGACGGCGCGAGGTCGATGCCCTCACCCTGCTCCAGGGCGTCCCAGCAGTACTCGCCGTAGTGGTCGTCGCCGAAGGCGGCCGCCAGGGACGTGCGCAGGCCGAGGCGGGCCAGCGCGGTGGCCATGTTGGCGACGCCGCCGGGGCTCGAGCCCATGCCGCGCGCCCAGGACTCGGTGCCGCGCACCGGGGCGGAGTCGAGCCCGGTGAAGATGATGTCGAGGAAGACGTCACCGGTCAGGTACACGTCCCAGGGCGGGTCGTCGGGGGTGCGCAGGGCGGACAGCGGATCGATGTGGGTCTGCCACTGCGGGCCCGGGGTGATGGGCGACGGTCCCTTTCCGTCGTAGGCGTCGTACGCGATCACGTGGTGCCCCCTGGCGTGGTGCGGATCTGGCCAGTGTGCACCACGCCACCGACAACGTGCCGTGCGTCACGTCCGACCGCCGCCGCGACGGGGCCCTGCCCGCGACCGCCCGCCCCGGCCGTCCCGCGCGCCCCTGCCGTCCCGCCGGGCCGTCACCAGCGAGGGACCGCCGGGGTGACCCACCGCGGGTCGACGGCGCGCATCGCGGCCGCGTCGTCGCGCTCGCGCAGCCGGCCGTCGTCGAGCCAGCGCCGGTGGAGGAACTCCAGCCGCTCGCGGTCGAGGGTGACGCCGAGGCCCGGGGCGTCCGGCACGGCGACCCGGCCGCCGTCGAAGGCGAGCCGCTCGGTGAGGACGTCCTCCGACTGCCAGGGGTAGTGCGAGTCGCAGGCGTGGTGCAGGTCCGCGACGGTGGCCGCGACATGGGTCATGGCGGCCAGGCTGATGCCCAGGTGGGTGTTGGAGTGCATGGAGATCCCGACGCCGAAGGTGCGGCAGACGGCGGCGAGCTCCCGGGTGTTGCGCAGGCCGCCCCAGTAGTGGTGGTCGGACAGCACGACCTGCACGGCGCCGCGGGCGAACGCCTCCGGGATCTCGGCGAAGGTCGTCACGCACATGTTGGTGGCCAGCGGCACTCCGGTACCGGCGGCGACCTCGGCCATGGCGGGGGTGCCGAGCGCGGGGTCCTCCAGGTACTCCAGGAGGTCGCCGATCTCCTCGGCCACCCGCAGCGAGGTCGCCACGCTCCAGGCGCCGTTGGGGTCCAGTCGCAGCGGGCGCCCGGGGAACGCCTCGGCGAGGGCGCGTATCGCGGCGATCTCCTGGTCCGGCGGGAAGACACCGCCCTTGAGCTTGAAGGAGGTGAAGCCGTGGCGTTCGGTGAACCTGCGCGCCTGCTCGACGATCCCGGCCGGGTCGAGAGCTGCCCCCCAGTCGTCCTTCTCGCAGGCCGTGCCCTCGGGGTGGGCGGCCCACTTGTAGAAGAGGTACGCGCTGTACTCGACCGCGTCGCGGACCTTGCCGCCGAGCAGGGCGTGCACGGGCAGGCCGAGGGACTTGCCGAGGGCGTCGAGGCAGGCGACCTCGAAGGCGGAGACGACGGACAGGCGCAGCTTGTCGGCGGTCTGCACGCCCCGCAGACCGCCGACGTCGACCCGGCCGGAGGTGCGGGAGTCGTCGACGGCGACCTCGTCGGCGAGCGGGAACAGCGCGTTCAGGTCGCTGACCCGGCGGCCGACGAGGCGGTCGGCGAAGGGCCGGGCGAGTTCCAGGTACTTGGTGTCGCCGTAGGTCTCGCCGAGTCCGGTGACGCCGTCGGCGGTGACGATCTCGACGATCAGCCGGGGGGTGTAGGGCTGGTGCACGCCCTGGGTGTTCAGCAGTGGTGGGTCGGCCACCAGGATCGGGGTCAGCCGTACCTCGGTGATGGTCAGGTCGCGGGTCACGGGGTGGCTCCTCCGAGGTCGGGTCCGGTGGTCGGCCGGGCGGGCGTGTCAGCCATCGGAACATCATCTACATATGAAAATGAAGGTTAGATACGCGAACAGATGCCGTCAACGACACCGACCCGTGACGCACGCAAGACACATCGGCACCTCAAACGGGATGTTCCTCACATCTCATTGCGAACCCTTCTTCCCGAACGGCGCTTTTGATACAAATTGCCCGCACGTTCCCGTCGGTCGACGGCCGTCGCACCCCTCCCCGCCTTGAGCCGCTCCTCTCGCATGCCCCGGGAACGCCCGTGTCCGCGCCTCGCACCAGCCCCTGGCCCCTCGTCGCCCTTTTCACGGCCGGCTGTCTCGCCCCGTACCTGCTGCCCACCCTGGTCGGCAGACTGGACTCGGGGCTCCCCCTGTCGGCCACCCAGGCCGGGGCGGTCGGCAGTGCCCTCCTGCTGAGTTCGTCCTCCGCCGGCTTCCTGTTCGCCTCGCGCGTGGACCGGATCGGGGCGCGGCGGCTGGCCCGGATCGGCCTCGTCCTCGCCGCACTCGGCTACGGCATCGCGGCGCTCACCGGTGCCGTACCGGCCGTCGTGCTCGGCGCGCTGCTGGGCGGGTTCGGGTCCGGCACGGTCACCGCGGTGGCCGCCACCCGGATCGCCACGCAGCCCGACCCGCACCGCGCCTCGACCCTCGGTCTGCTCGGCGTCTCCGGGCTCGCCGGACTCCTCTATCTCGTGCTGCCGCACCTCGGTCCGGGGCACGGCCGGCCGCTGGCCGCGCTGGCCCTGACCGCGCTCGCCGTCTGGCCCCTGACGGGCCGTCTCCCGGCGCCCACGGCCGCCGCCCGGACCCCTCGGCGGCAGCCGGCGCCGCGGCAGCGGGCCCGGCTGCCGCGGCCGTGCCCCGGTCTCGTGCTGGTCTCGGTGATGCCCTGCTGGTCCCTGGTGCAGAACTCCCTGTGGGGGGTCAGCGGCCGGATAGGACTGACCCAGGCACACCTCACCGAGGCGGCCGTCGGCGTGGTCTTCGCCGTCGCGCTCGGGGCGGCGCTGCTGGGGGTGCTGGGCGCGCGGGCGCTGGGGCCGCGGCTGGGGCGGGCACTGCCGATCGGGGCCGGTACCGCGCTCATAGCCGGCTGTGTCGCGCTCAGCGCGTCCGCCACCGGCCCGACGACCTTCGCGATCGGCGAGATCGCCTGGAACACGATCTATCCGGTGGTGATGTCGTACGTCATCGGGCTCGCCGCCTCGCTCGCCCCGTGCGGCCGCTGGGCGGTGCTCGTCGGGTCGGCCGCCTCGCTCGGCACGGCGGCGGGACCGCTGACCGGGAGCCTGTTGTCGGCGCGGGCCGGGTTCCCCGCCATGGGCGCGGTGCTCGCCGCGGTGCTGCTCCTCGTCGCCGTGCCCATGACGGCCGTGGCGCTGCGCGCCGCCGGGCGCCCGCTGCTGCCGGGCGCGGTCCGGCGGCGGGGCGGCGGTGTACGCGTCGTCGAGGCGACGCCGGACACCCCGCCCGTCCCCGCCCGCAGCGCCTTCGACACGGTCGGCTGAACCCGCCCCCCTCGCGGGGCGGGCGGGAACGGCGGCCGGGCGGGGGGCCTACGGGAACTCGTACGCCTCCACCTCCGCGAGGTAGCGCGAGCGCCGCTCCTCGTCGTCCTCCAGGAAGGAGGCGAGGAAGGAGTTGCGGGCCAGTTCGCGCAGCCGGTCCTCGCCCAGGCCGAGGGTGGAGGCCACCGCGTCGAAGTTGTCGCCCGCGTAGCCGCCGAAGTAGGCGGGGTCGTCGGAGTTGACCGTGCACAGCAGACCGGCGTCCAGCATGGCGGGCAGCGGGTGGTCCGCCAGGACGTCCACCGTGCGCAGCCGGACGTTGGACAGCGGGCACAGGGTCAGCGGGACGCGCTCGCGCACCAGCCGCTCGACCAGGTCCGGGTCCTCCATGCAGCGCAGTCCGTGGTCGACGCGCTCGACGCCGAGCACGTCCAGGGCCTCGGTGACGTACTGCGGCGGGCCCTCCTCGCCGGCGTGCGCCACGCGGCGCAGCCCCAGGGCGGCGGCCGCCTCGTACACCTCGCGGAACTTCACCGGCGGGTGGCCGACCTCGGCGGAGTCCAGGCCGACGCCGGTGATCCGGTCGAGGTACGGCTTCGCCGCGTCCAGGGTCTCCATCGCCGACTCGGCGGATTCGTCGCGCAGGAAGCACAGGATCAGCCGGGTGGAGACGCCGTGGTTCTCCTCGCTGTGCCCGAGCGCCCGCCACAGCCCCTCGACGACCGTGCCCATCGCCACTCCCCGGGCGAGATGGGCCTGCGGGTCGAAGAAGATCTCCGCGTGCCGCACGCCCTGGGCGGCGGCGCGGGCGAGGTAGGCGTTCGCGAGGTCCTCGAAGTCCCGCTCGGTGCGCAGCACCGCCATGAGTTCGTAGTACAGGTTCAGGAAGGACTGGAGATCGTCGAACCGGTAGGCCTCGCGGAGCTCTTCCGTGTCGGCGTACGGCAGCGTGACACCGTTGCGCGCGGCGAGCGCGAACGCCAGCTCGGGCTCCAGGGTGCCTTCGATATGCAGGTGCAGTTCAGCTTTGGGGAGGGGCATCAAAGCATCGTACGGCGGTTTTATCTGCGCTTCGGAACCGGCACTCGCAGCAGATCGTGCGCCACGCTCAGCTCCCCCTCGAAGCCGGCGGCCCGCGCCTGCCGCTCGAACTCGTCCGGTTCCGTATAGCGCTGGCTGAAGTGGGTGAGCACCAGGTGCCGTACGCCCGCGTCCCGGGCCACCCGGGCCGCCTGGCCCGCCGTCAGATGGCCGTGCTCCACGGCGAGGTCCTCGTCCTCGTCGAGGAAGGTGGACTCGATCACGAGCAGGTCGCAGTCCTGGGCCAGCGCGTGCACGCCGTCGCAGAGCCGGGTGTCCATGACGAACGCGAACCGCTGCCCGCGCCGCACCTCGCTGACGTCCTCCAGGAGGACGGAGCCGATCGCACCCTCCCGCTGGATCCGGCCCACGTCCGGGCCCTTGACGCCGTGGGCGGCGAGCCGTTCGGGCAGCATCCGGCGGCCGTCGGGCTCCACGAGCCGGTAGCCGTAGGACTCGACGGGGTGGGAGAGCCTGCGCGCCTCCAGCCGGTACGCGTCCGTCACGGCGAGCGTGCCGTCCTCGGCGACGGGGACCTCCTTGATGTCGACGGTCTCGCGGTAGGCCGTGGCATAGCGCAGACGTTCGAAGAAGTACCGGCCGGAGCGCGGGTAGTGCGCGGTGATCTCGTGCGGCACCCGGTCGAGGTTGATGCGCTGGATCACCCCGGCCAGCCCCAGACTGTGGTCCCCGTGGAAGTGGGTGACACAGATCCGGTTCAGGTCGTGGGCGGCGACCCCGGCCCGCAGCATCTGGCGCTGGGTGCCCTCACCGGGGTCGAAGAGCAGACCCTCGCCGTCCCAGCGCAGCAGATAGCCGTTGTGGTTGCGGTGCCGGGTGGGCACCTGGCTGGCGGTGCCGAGGACCACCAGTTCACGTACGGACACCGTCGCCTACCCGGGGGGCCACTGCATGCCGCGCCCGCCCAGGACGTGCGCGTGGGCGTGGAAGACGGTCTGGCCCGCGCCGGCGCCGGTGTTGAAGACGACCCGGTAGCTCTCCAGCTTGTCCTCGTCCGCGACCGTCGCCGTCTCGCGTAGTACGTCCGCGGTGAGCGCGGGGTCGGCCGCGGCGAGCTCGGCGGCGTTCGCGTAGTGCGCCTTGGGGATCACCAGGACGTGGGTGGGCGCCTGCGGGTTGATGTCCCGGAACGCGACGGTCGTCTCCGTCTCACGGACGATCGTCGCCGGGACGTGCCCCGCCACGATCTTGCAGAACAGGCAGTCGTCCTGCGGCTCCCCTGCCATGCGTGTGCCTCCTCGCGAGGTCGGTCTCGTAGCAGGCATCGTAGCGAGCCGGAGGGTCACCCGACGTCCGGGCCGCCGGAGCGGTCCGGGAGATCCGGGAGGTCCGGCGGGGTCCTGGCGGGTGCCGTCTCCAGCGCCTCCAGCGCGATCCGGACGGCCTCCGCGAGCTGGACGTCCCGTCCGGCCGCGTGGTCCTGCGGGCGCTGCACCGCCTCGACGTCGGGATCCACCCCGTGGTTCTCCACGCCCCAGCCGTAACCCTCCAGCCAGAACGCGTACTTGGGCTGGGTGATCAAGGTCTCGTCGACCAGCCGGTAGCGGCTGTCGATGCCGACGACCCCGCCCCAGGTGCGGGTGCCGACGACCGGTCCGATGCCCAGCGCCTTGATCGCCGCGTTGACGATGTCGCCGTCGGAGCCGGAGAACTCGTTGGCGACGGCGACGACGGGGCCGCGGGGCGCGTCACGCGGATAGCTCAAGGGCCGTATGCCCCGCGGCACGTTCCAGCCGACGATCCGCCGCGCCAGTTTCTCCACCACCAGCTGGGAGGTGTGGCCGCCCCGGTTCTCCCGGATGTCCACCACCAGGCCCTCGCGGCCCACCTCCACCCGCAGGTCGCGGTGGATCTGCGCCCAGCCGGGCGCCTGCATGTCGGGGACGTGCAGATAGCCGAGCCGGCCGCCGGACAGCTCGTGCACGTACGCCCGCCGGTCGGCGACCCAGGCGTGGTAGCGCAGCGGCTCCTCGTCGGCGGTCGGTACGACGACCGCGTGCCGCAGGTCGCCGCCGCCGGCCGGGGAGACGGTCAGCTCCACCGGCTTGCCGGCCGTGCCCACCAGGAGCGGGCCGGGGCCGGTCACCGGGTCCACCGGGTGTCCGGCGACCGCGACGATCGCGTCCCCCGCGCGCACCGCGACACCCGGGGCGGCCAGCGGGGAGCGGGCGTCGGGGTCGGAGGTCTCCGAGGGCAGCACCCGGTCGACGCGCCAGGTGCCGTCCGGGTGCCGGGAGAGGTCGGCGCCGAGCAGGCCCTGGCGGGGGCCGCCGCCGTGGCCCCCGGGCGCGACGACGTACGCGTGCGAGGTGCCGAGTTCGCCCTGCACCTCCCACAGCAGGTCGACCAGGTCGTCATGGGTGGCCACCCGGTCCAGCACCGGGCGGTAGCGGTCCAGGACCCCCGTCCAGTCGGTCCCGCCCAGGTCCGCCCGCCAGAAGTTGTCCCGCATGACGCGGCCGGTCTCCTCGTACATCTGCCGCCACTCGGCCGCCGGGTCGACGTTCTGCCGTACCCGGGTGAGGTCGACGGTGGTGTGGGAGTCGCCGTCGTCGTCGCCCGAGGCGCGCCGGTCGCTGGGGACGACCTTCAGCCGGCCGTCGGTCCACAGCAGCAGCCGCTTGCCGTCACCGGTGACCTCGAAGCCGTCGGCGTCGGCGGCCAGGTGCTCGAGGCGCTGCCGTTCCAGGTCGTAGCGCTCCAGCTCGGTCTTGGGATCGGGGTCGTCGGGCGTGGCGCGGGAGGCGCCGAGGACCCCGCGCACCGGGTGGCGCAGCCACAGCACACCGCCCTTGGCTGCCCGCAGGGTGGAGTAGCGGGCGGCCTCGACCGGGAAGGGCACGATGCGGTCGGCGAGTCCCTCGAGGTCGATCCGGGTCGCCGGGGTGCCCTCGCTGTCGGGCGTCTCGTCCTTGTCGGGGGCCTCGAAGGGGCGGCCGTGGCGCTGCGGCCCGAACGGCGACGGGGTGGTCGCGGCCAGCGTGATCAGGTGCGGGCGGGTGCTCTCGACGAACGAGAGGTCGAAGACGTGCTCGTCGTAGACCGGGTCGAAGGAGCGGGTCGACAGGAAGGCCAGGTGCCTGCCGTCGAGGGTGAACGCGGGCGCGTAGTCCTGGAAGCGCAGCGGGGTCGCCTCGGTGACCGACAGATCGGTGGTGTTGGCGAGCCTGAGCTGGGCCAGCGGGCTCGGGCCGGGGTGCGACCAGGCGAGCCAGGCGGAGTCCGGCGAGAAGGCGAGGCCCTCCACGTCGCCGTGCTCGCTGCGGTCGACCTCGCGCACCTCGCCGGTCTCCCGCTCGACGAGCAGCAGCCGTCCGTCGTGCGCCGCGACGGCGGCCCGGCTGCCGTCGGGCGCCATCGCCAGGTCCAGGACCCGGCCGAGCCGTCCGGCGGCGATCCGGCGCGGGGTCGCGCCGGGGGCGAGGCCGGTCGAGGGCGCGAACTCCAGGGCGTCGTCGCCCTCGGCGTCGGTGACCCACACCACCCACTCCTCACCCTCCGTGCGGAAGGCGCGCGGCAGCCGGGCGCGTACCCCGGGCCGGGCGGCCAGCGCGCGGGCCGGTCCCGCCCGGTGGGTGACCCAGTGCACGGCGCCGCGCACGGCGACCGCGCTGCCGCGCCCGGTGTGGTCGGGGGAGGCGGAGTCGAACCAGCGGCCGGCGTGCACCGGGTAGGGCCGCCGGTCGGTGCGCTGCCCGCCGAGGCGGACGTCGAGGCGGCGCGGCTCGGCGCCGTCGAGGTCGTCGAGCAGCCAGAGTTCACCGGCGGAGGCGTACACGACCCGGCGGCCGTCGCTCGCCGCGTGCCGGGCGTAGAAGCCGCCGAGGGGAGTGTGCCGGCGCAGGTCGGAGCCGTCGGCGAGGGAGGAGTACAGCGCGCCGGTGCCCTCGTGGTCGGAGAGGAACGCGATCCGCTCCCCCACCCACACCGGGAACTCCAGGTTGCCGTCCAGGTCCTCGTGCAGCCGGGTGAACTCGCCGTCGTCCTCACGGTCGATCCACAACTTGCCCGCCGTGCCGCCGCGGTAGCGCTTCCACCAGGCGGCCTCACGGCCCATCGGCGCGGACAGCAGCACGGTGTGCGGCCCGTACGCCACGTCCCCGACGGGCCCGTACGGCAGTACGGCGGCCGGTCCGCCGTCCAGCGGGACGGCGCGCGCCCAGGTGCGGCGCGGACTGGCCTGGCCCTGGGTGGTGAGGGCGAGGACCCGGCCGTCCGGGGTCCAGCCGCGCACCCTGGTCGTGGCGCTGCCCCAGTACGTCAGCCGTTCGGTGGGGCCGCCGTCGACCGGGGCGATGTGCACCTCGGGGGCTCCGTCGCGGGTGGAGGTCCAGGCGACGGTGGTGCCGTCGGGCGAGACGCGCGGCATCGTCACGGGCATGTTGTCGGCGCTGACCCGCCAGGCCCGACCGCCGTCCAGGGGCGCGAGCCATACGTCGTCCTCGGCCGTGAAGGCCACCAACTCGCCGTGCAGGTGCGGAAATCGGAGGTACGCCGACATGGGGGCGGAGGCAGCAGGCTGGGTCACGCGGTCACCCTATGCAGCGAGGGGCGCGCGGGAACAGAGGGACGTTCACTTGCCCTCGACGGGCCGGCACGCCGGATCGTCGACACACCAGATGGTCCTGGTGACGGTCACGGTGGCGGTCGGCCCGCCGCGCTGTCCGCCGGAGCCCGGGCCGGAACCGCCGCCGACGGGTGAGGGGGTGGCGTTGCAGTCGCCGAGGCCGCTCACGTGGAACCGCACCTTGCCACCGACCTTGGCGGTGAGGTCGCCGCGCACACAGGCGCCGTCCACGGCCCGGGTGACCTTCCCGGTGACGGTGATGTCCCGGCCGTCGTCCGTCCTGCCCTGGCAGTCGACGGTGGCGACGGCGCTCACGCTCGCCGTGGCCGCCTTGCCGCCCTTGTCGCCGAACGCGGCCGTGCAGGTGAGCCAGCGCACGTCGACCTTCTGCCGCTGGAGTTCCTTCGTCGCGGTCTGGTCGGTGGTGTACGCCACCGAGGCGGAACTCAGCCCGCCCGGATCGCACGCCACGGCGCCCGCGCCGACGACCACCGCGCACCACGCCACGGCCATCGCCCGCGTCCGGCGCGGGCGGTCCCAAATCCACCTCAATGCCCCCATGGACGGCAGCGTGCCACTCCTGGGCGTGGGACGGTAGACCTCATACGGTCACGATGGGGCCTGCGGGGGCCGCGAAGGGGGCGTACCGGGGTCACCGCGCAGGGCGCGCGGGGAGCGCGCGGGAACCGGGTCGGTCGCGCGACAACAGCCGCTCCTACGGCCCCCGCGTCGCCCCCGACCGCGGTCCAGGGCCGAGGACGTCGGCGTGGAACCGGCAGCAGGCGGCGAAGTCGGTGACGAGCGGCCGTACCTGGGCGAGTTCCACGGTGTCCTCCTCGCGGTCAGGACCAGCGTCCGGTGCGGCCGAGCAGCAGGGCCGCGGCCGCGGTGCCCGCGGTCGAGGTGCGCAGCACGCTGGGGCCGAGCCGGTAGGGGCGCGCCCCGGCCTGCTCGAACAGGGCCAACTCCTCGGGGGAGACCCCGCCTTCCGGGCCGACGACGAGCACGATCTCGCCCTCGGTGGGCAGTTCGGCGGCGGCCAGCGGCGCGTCGCCGCTCTCGTGGAGCACGGCGGCGAAGTCGGCGGCCGCCAGCAGCGCGCCGAGCTGCCGGGTCGTCGCCGCGTCCGCGACCTCGGGGAAGCGCACCCGCCGGGACTGCTTGCCGGCCTCGCGGGCGGTGGCCCGCCACTTGGCGAGCGCCTTCAGTCCGCGCTCGCCCTTCCACTGGGTGATGCAGCGGGAGGCCGCCCACGGCACGATCGCGTCGACGCCGACCTCGGTCATGGTCTCGACGGCGACCTCGCCCCGGTCGCCCTTGGGCAGTGCCTGCACGACGGTGATGCGGGGGGTGGGCGCCGGCTCCTCGTGCACCTCGCGCAGGTCGACGACCAGCCGGTCCTTCCCCTCGGCGGCGGCCACCTCGCCCTCGGCCCAGCGTCCGGCGCCGTCGGTGAGGACGACCGTCTCGCCCGCCCGAAGCCGCTTCACGGACACCGCGTGGCGTCCCTCGGGTCCGTCGAGGACGTACTGTCCGGCGCCGTCGGCGCGGACGTCCTCGACGACGAAGACCGGAGCGGTCATCGGACCTCACCACCCTGCGAGAAGGCGGCCCGGGCCGCGTCCAGTTCGGCGCACAGCACCTCGACCAGCCGCCCGGCGGGCAGCTCGCGGGCCATCCGGTGGCCCTGGCCCGCCCACAGCCCCATGCCCTGCGCGTCGGCGGCCTGGGCGGCGGCCTTGCGCAGCGGCGCGGTGAGGTGGTGGACCTCGGGATACGCGGCGGGCGCGTACGGCCCGTGCTCGCGCAGGAAGCGGTTGACGAGTCCGCGGGCCGGCCGCCCGGAGAACGCGCGGGTCAGCTCGGTGCGGACGAACAGCGGATCGGTGAGGGCCCGCTTGTACACGGAGTGCGCGCCGGACTCGGCGGTGGCCAGGAAGGCCGTGCCGAGCTGGGCCGCCGAGGCGCCGGCCGCCAGCACGGCGGCGATCTGGCTGCCGCGCATGATGCCGCCGGCGGCCACCAACGGCAGGTTCACGCTCTCGCGGACCTGCGCGAGCAGGGCGAGCAGACCGATGCCGCAGCCGTCGTTCTCCTGGAGGTCGCGGTGGGTGCCCTGGTGGCCGCCCGCCTCCACGCCCTGCACGATCACCGCGTCGGCGCCCGCCCGTTCCACGGCGAGGGCCTCCTCGACGGTGGTCGCGGTGACCATCGTGCGGGTGCCGGCCCGGCGCAGGGCTTCCAGCGTGTCCCGGTCCGGCACCCCGAAGTGGAACGACACCACGGGCACCGGGTTCGCCAGCAGTACCGCGAGCTTGGCGTCGTAGCCGTCGTCGCGCCCGCTGTCCGGGTCGCCGAGCTCCGCGTGGTACCAGGCGGCCTCGCCGGCCAGCTGGTGCGCGTACACCTCGACGGCGCCGGTCTCCGCATACTCCGGCTGCGGCATGAACACGTTCACGCCGAAGGGGCGGGCCGTCAGGCTCCGCAGCTGTTTGATCTCCTGGTACATGCCGTCGGCCGTCTTGTACCCGGCGGCCAGGAAGCCGAGACCGCCCGCCTCGCAGACGGCGGCGGCGAGCTTCGGCACGGAGACACCGCCCGCCATGGGGGCCTGCACGATCGGATGCACGCAGAGATCGGTCAGTGCGGAGGACATGTCGGCATGTTGTCACGTCCCCCGAACAAGTCCGAATCGGGCCGTCCGCGGGCTGCGCGCGGGCCGCGACCGGGCCGCGCACGGGAGTGGACGTGCGGTACGGGCCGTGGCCGGGAGCGGACGTGCGGCACGGACGAAGGGCCCGCAGGCGGCTGCCCCGGGCCCTTCATGTCCTCGTCCGCTCGGCTCAGCGGCCGTTGAACGCGTCCTTCAGCCGCGAGAACAGCCCCTGCTGTCCCGGCTGGAACTGCCCCTGCGGACGCTCCTCGCCGCGCAGCTTGGCCAGTTCGCGCAGCAGGCGCTCCTGCTCGGGGTCGAGCTTGTTCGGGGTCTGGACCTCGACATGGACGATGAGGTCGCCCCGGCCGCCGCCGCGCAGGTGGGTGACGCCACGGCCGTGCAGCGGGATCGACTGGCCGGACTGGGTGCCGGGCCGGATGTCGACCTCCTCCATGCCGTCCAGCGTCTCCAGCGGCACCTTCGTGCCGAGGGCCGCCGCCGTCATCGGGATCGTGACCGTGCAGTGCAGGTCGTCGCCGCGCCGCTGGAAGGTGGAGTGCGGCAGCTCGTGGATCTCGACGTAGAGGTCACCGGCCGGACCGCCACCGGGACCGACCTCGCCCTCGCCGGCCAGCTGGATCCGCGTGCCGTTGTCGACACCGGCCGGGATCTTCACCGTCAGCGTCCGGCGGGAGCGCACCCGGCCGTCGCCCGCGCACTCGTGGCACGGGTTGAGCACGACGGTTCCGAAGCCCTGGCACTGGGGGCAGGGCCGGGACGTCATGACCTGGCCGAGGAAGGACCGCGTGACCTGCGAGACCTCACCGCGACCGCGGCACATGTCGCAGGTCTGCGGGGTCGTGCCCGGCGCCGCGCCCTCACCGTTGCAGGTGGCGCAGACGATCGCCGTGTCGACCTGGATGTCCTTCGTGGTGCCGAAGGCCGCCTCGTCCAGCTCGATCTCCAGCCGGATCATGGCGTCCTGGCCCCGGCGGGTGCGCGAGCGCGGTCCGCGCTGCGACGCCGTGCCGAAGAACGCGTCCATGATGTCGGAGAAGTTGCCGAAGCCGCCCGCCCCGAAGCCGCCCGCCGCGCCGGCGCCGCCGGACTGGGAGAGCGGGTCGCCGCCGAGGTCGTAGACCTGCTTCTTCTGCGGGTCCGACAACACCTCGTAAGCGGCGTTGATCTCCTTGAACCGCTCCTGGGTCTTCGGATCGGGGTTCACATCCGGATGCAGCTCGCGCGCGAGCCGCCGGAAGGCCTTCTTGATCTCTTCCTGCGACGCGTCGCGGCGCACGCCGAGAACGGCGTAGTAGTCCGTGGCCACTCAGGACTCCGCCAGGATCTGTCCGACGTACCGTGCCACTGCGCGTACCGCTCCCATCGTTCCCGGGTAATCCATGCGAGTCGGTCCGACCACGCCGAGCTTGGCGACCGCCTCGTTGCCCGAACCGTAGCCGACCGAGACCACCGAAGTGGAGTTGAGTCCCTCATAGGCGTTCTCATGACCGATCCGCACCGTCATGCCCGAATCACCGGCCTCACCAAGCAACTTGAGAAGCACGACGTGCTCCTCCAGCGCCTCGAGGACCGGGCGGATCGTGAGAGGGAAGTCATGTCCGAAGCGGGTCAGATTGGCGGTGCCGCCGATCATCAGCCGCTCCTCGTTCTCCTCGACGAGCGTCTCCAGCAGGGTGGAGAGCACCGTCGAGACCGTACCGCGGTCGTCCGCCTCGAACGCGTCCGGCAGATCCTCCACGAGCCGCGGCACGTCCGCGAACCGGCGGCCCGCGACCCGGCTGTTCAGCCGCGCCCGCAGATCCGCCAGGGAGGTCTCGCCGAACGGCGCCGCGCAGTCGACCACGCGCTGCTCGACCCGGCCGGTGTCGGTGATCAGCACCAGCATCACCCGCGCGGGCGCCAGCGACAGCAGTTCCACGTGCCGCACGGTCGACCGGGTCAGCGACGGGTACTGCACGACGGCGACCTGCCGGGTCAGCTGCGCGAGCAGCCGTACGGTACGGGCCACCACGTCGTCGAGGTCCACGGCCCCGTCGAGGAAGTTCTGGATCGCGCGCCGCTCGGGCGCCGTCATCGGTTTGACGCCCGCGAGCTTGTCGACGAACAGCCGGTAGCCCTTGTCGGTGGGGATCCGCCCCGCACTGGTGTGCGGTTGGGCGATGAACCCCTCGTCCTCCAGGGCCGCCATGTCGTTGCGCACCGTCGCCGGGGACACGCCGAGGTTGTGCCGCTCGGTGAGGGCCTTGGAGCCCACCGGCTCCTCGGTGCCGACGTAGTCCTGGACGATCGCGCGCAGCACCTGAAGCCTGCGTTCGCTCAGCATCTCGCGCACACCTCCAGAATGTCGTCCCCTGATGCCTGCCGCCTGGCACTCTGCGCGCGCGAGTGCCAACGGTCCCCGGGTCAGTGTACGGCCGTGGGGTACACCCCGGGCAAGGCTGGGCCTGCGACGTCGCACCGGGGCGGCTTCCACCATTAGCGTCGCGGCATGACGGTGACTTGGGAAGAGCTGGGGTGGGAACGGCTGGCCGAGGGGGTCGGGCGGTGCCGGCTGCCGGTGTGGGACTGCACGGTGGGGCTGGTCCTGGGGGAGGGGGGCGCACTGTTGGTCGACGCCGGGTCGAGCCTCGCCGAGGGCGCCCGGTTGCGCGAGCAGGCGGAGGCCCTCGCGGGCGGCCGTGTGGGTTTTCTCGCACTCACCCACCCGCACTTCGACCACGCCTTCGGGGCGGCGGTGTTCGCGGACGCGATCGTACTGGGGGCGGCGGGCCCGGCGGGACCCGACGCGGGGGCCGTCCCGTGGAGCGCCTCCTTCATGGCGGAGCGCGAGGCGATGCGCGCGGACGCGGTGCGCAACGGCCTCGACCCCCGGGCCGCGCAGGAGGCCGCCGACGCGCTGACGCACCCGCACCACCCCGTATGGGGCACCCGGCAGCTGCCGCTGGGCGGCAGCCTGCGGGTCCTGCTGGCCGAGGTGGGCCCGGGACACACCGCCCGGGACCTCGCGGTGGTGGTGCCGGGCGATCCGACAGTGGTGTTCTGCGGCGATCTGGTCGAGGAGTCCGGCGAGCCGCAGGCGGGAGACGACGCCGTGCCGTCGCGCTGGCCCGCGGCCCTGGACCGGCTGCTGGAGCTGGGCGGCGAGGACGCGCGGTACGTGCCCGGTCACGGGGCGGTGGTGGACGCGGCCTTCGTCCGTGCGCAGCGGGACGCGCTCGCAAAGCGCTTCGGCGTGTCGTGAGCCCTGTCCGACGGCTTCTCCTATCGTCGTCCGAATGCGCCAGTACTCACCCGACCTGACCCCGCCGTGGAAGAAGCCGACGCCGGCGCCGGAGGTGCCCGCCGAGCCCGGTCTGGTGGTCGAGGAGCCCGGGACGGGCTTCTGCGGGGCGGTGATCGGCTGCGAGGCGGGCACGGTGACGCTGGAGGACCGCTTCGGCAGGCACCGGGTGTTCCCGCTGGAGCCTCGGGGGTTCCTGCTGGAGGGCCGGGTGGTGACGCTCGTGCGGCCGTCCTCGGGCGGTCCGCGACGCCCCGCCCGTACGGCGTCCGGCTCCGTCGCCGTACCGGGCGCACGCGCGCGGGTGGCGCGCGCCGGACGCATCTACGTGGAGGGCCGGCACGACGCCGAGCTGGTCGAGAAGGTGTGGGGCGACGACCTGCGGATCGAGGGCGTGGTCGTGGAGTACCTGGAGGGCGTCGACGACCTGCCGGCGATCGTCGCCGAGTTCTCCCCCGGCCCGGACGCCCGCCTCGGCGTCCTGGTGGACCATCTGGTGCCGGGCTCCAAGGAGTCCCGGATCGCCGCGTCGGTGACGAGCGAGCACGCGCTGGTGGTGGGCCACCCGTACATCGACATCTGGGAGGCGGTGAAGCCGTCCTCGCTGGGGCTCGAAAGCTGGCCGAGGGTGCCGCACGGCCAGGACTGGAAGACGGGCGTGTGCCGGGCTCTGGGCTGGCCCTCGGACAACACGGGCGCGGTGTGGCAGGCGATCCTGAAGCGGGTCGGGTCCTACAAGGACCTGCAGCCGGAGCTGCTGGGATGTGTCGAGCGTCTCATCGACCATGTGACCGTGCCCTGACGCGTGCCGCGCCGTTGACCCGCCGGACCGGTCGACCGCTCTCCGCCCGCACCTGCGGACCGCCTCCGCGCGGAGGCGGTCCGTCGATCGGTTCGTCCACAGGGCCGACCGTCCGTCCACAGGGCCGACCGTCCGTCCACAGGGCCGACGGTTCGTCCACACGGTCGAGCAGGTCGCGCTCCCCGCTGTCGCACGGGGTGCCCCTTCAGGCCGCTCAGTCCACCAAGTCCCGCACCACCGCGTCCGCCAGCAGCCGTCCCCGCAGCGTCAGCACGGCCCGTCCGTCGTCGTACGCCTCCCGCACCAGCAGCCCGTCCGACAGCGCCCGGCGCGACGCCTCGAGTCCCTCCTCCTTCAGCAGCCCGAGCGGCACCCCCTCCAGCAGCCGCAGCTCCAGCAGGATCCGCTCCACCCGCCGGTCCTCGTCCGCCAGGACCTCGCGTCCGGCCCCCGGCGACCGCCCGGACGCCAGCGCCGCCGCGTACGCCCCCGGGTGCTTGACGTTCCACCAGCGCACGCCGCCGACGTGGCTGTGCGCGCCGGGGCCCGCGCCCCACCAGTCGGCGCCCCGCCAGTACAGCTCGTTGTGCAGGCAGCGGGCCGCCTCCGAGGTCGCCCAGTTCGACACCTCGTACCAGCCGAAGCCCGCCGCAGACAGCGTCTCCTCGGCGATCAGATAGCGGTCCGCGTGGACGTCGTCGTCCGTCATCGGGACCTCGCCGCGCCGGATCCGACGGGCGAGCTGCGTGCCCTCCTCGACGATCAGGGCGTACGCCGACACATGGTCGGGACCGGCCCCGATCACCGCGTCCAGCGACGCCCGCCAGTCGTCGTCCGACTCGCCCGGGGTGCCGTAGATCAGGTCGAGGTTGACGTGCTCGAAGCCGGCCGCGCGCGCCTCCGCGACGCACGCCTCGGGCCGTCCCGGGGTGTGCGTACGGTCCAGGACCTTCAGCACGTGCTGCCGCGCGCTCTGCATGCCGAACGAGATCCGGTTGAAGCCGCCCGCACGGAGCGTGGCGAGGTAGTCCGGGTCGACGGACTCGGGGTTCGCCTCCGTGGTCACCTCCGCGTCCGGCGCGAGGCCGAACTCGTCGCGGATCGCCCCCAGCATCCGGACGAGGTCTCCGGCCGCGAGCAGCGTGGGCGTGCCGCCGCCGACGAACACCGTACGGACCTCGCGCGGGTCGTCGCCGAGGACCTTGCGGGCCAGGCGGACCTCGTCGATCAGGGTGTCGGCGTAGTTGTCGCGGGAGGCGAGGACGCCGCCGGTGCCGCGCAGTTCGGTCGCCGTGTAGGTGTTGAAGTCGCAGTAGCCGCAGCGGGTCGCGCAGTAGGGGACGTGCAGGTAGAACCCGAGGGGGCGGTCGGCGGCCCCGGCGAGCGCGGGCGCGGGCAGCGCGCCGTCGTCGGGGACGGGCTCGCCGTCGGGGAGTGCGGAAGGCATGTGCTCCATTGTCCCGCACGTTCACCGGGCCCCCGGGCCCGTCGCCCCGGGGCCTGTCCCCGGGGCTATTCCGCCTGGAGCACCAGCAGCGCCAGGTCGTCCTCGGGCGGGTGCCCGCCGAACTCGTGCACCAGCCCTATGATGCGCTCCGCGATCAGCTCGGCGTCCAGCCCCGCGCAGCCGGCCAGCGCGACCGCGAGGCCGTCGCCGTCGTCGAACTGCCGGGAGCCGGAGCGCCGCTCGGTCACCCCGTCGGTGACGCACAGCAGGCTGTCGCCGGGGCGCAGCTCGAACGTCTCGCTGGTGTACGTCTCGTCCTCGACGACGCCGAGGAGGGTCTGTGGCCGGGCGACCGTGCGGACGTCGCCGTCGGGTCCGAGGAGCAGCGGCAGCGGGTGTCCGGCGGAGGCGAGGGTGCAGCTCAGGCCGCCGTCGAAGGGGGCGAGCTCGCCGTAGAGGAGCGAGAGGAACCGGGTCTGCGGGCCGTCACCGGGGGCGGTGGGGCCGACGAGGGCGCGGGCGGAGGCGTCCGCGGCCTCGGTGGCGTCGTCGAGGAGGAGCTGGTTGAGGCGGTCCAGGACGTCGGCGACGCCATAGCCTTCGCGGGCCAGCAGCCGCAGCCAGGGCCGGGCCAGGCCGATCACCACGGCCGCCTCGGGACCCTTGCCCTGGACGTCGCCGACGGCGAAGCACCAGCGGCCGTCGCCGGCCGGGAAGAGGTCGTAGAAGTCGCCGCTCGGTCCGCCCTTGTCCCGGGGCTCGTAGACGAGGGCGCTGCGCACCCCGGGGATCTCGGCGACGGCGCCGGGCAGCAGTCCCCGCTGGAGCACGGCGCTGATGGTGGCCTGGCGGGTGTACTGGCGGGCGGCGCCGATGGCCAGCGCCACCCGGCGGCTGAGGTCCTCGACCAGCCCGGTGACCTCGTCGGGGAAGCGGGCGAGTCCGGCCCGGCCGATGACCAGGGTGCCCAGCGGGCGGCCGCCCGCGACGAGACGGTAGGCGAGCGCCGTCCCGTACGACCCGCCGTTCCCGTACGACCCGCCGTTCCCGTACGACTCACGGGTCCCGTGCGACTCGCCGGTCCCGTACGACTCACGGGTCCCGTGCGACTCGCCGGTCCCGTACGACTCGCTGGTCCCGTACGAATCTCCGGATCCGCGGGAAACCGCAGGTCCGTACGGGTCGCCGGATCCGTGCGGATCAGCGGATACGTACGGGTCGCCGGGGCCGTGCGGATCACCGGATACGTACGAGGCGTCGGGTCCGTGGGAGCCGTCCCCGGACCAGGCCACGGCGGGCCAGGGGAACGGGACCGGCCCGGCGGCGATCCCCTCCGACGGCCGGGGCGGGTCCTTCTCCAGGGCTCTGCGCAGTTCCTCGATGACGTTCTCGCTGCCGTGCCAGACCCGGGCCAGCCGTGGTCCGGTGCCCGCCGCCAGGGCGCCGGACCAGCCGCCGCGGCCGGTGGCCTCGTCCTCCAGCCACACCGCGCACCAGTCGGCCAGCCGCGGCACGAGCAACTGGCCGGTGAGTGCGGCGACCAGGTCCTCGTCGAGCTGGCCCGCGAGCAGGTCGGAGGCCTCGGCGAGGAAGGTCAGGGCGCCGCGGCCCAGCCAGTCCCCGTCCCGCTCGGCCCGTTGCGGCTCGGGGGCGAGGATCTCGGCCACGCCGAGGGCGTACGCCGGGGCGCACGCGTCGTCGTACGCCCCGATGTCGTCGAGGGGCTCGAACGGCAGCCGCGCCCACACCGTCTTGGCGCCCCTGCGGTAGGTGACACCCCAGGCCTCCGCGAGCGTGGCGACCAGGCGCAGTCCGCGCCCGTACTCCAGGGTCTCGTACGCCGGTTCGGCGCCGCCGTCGCGCGGGGCCCGTGAGGGGTGCTGGTCGGAGACCTCCACGACGACCGCGCCCGGCGCCACCTCCTCCAGGCCGCACACGAGCTCGACGTCCGTACCGGCGTGGACGACGGCGTTGGTGACGAGCTCGCTGACGACCAGCAGCACGTCGTCGGCCAGGCAGCCGGTGCGCAGGGCGGGCGGCCCCTGCTCGGCCCAGTCGACGAGCGCGGCGCGTACGAGTGCGCGGGCGGAGCCGGGCGCGAGGGGGTTTCCGGCCAGGGTCGCGCGCACCTGTGCGCGCTCCGGCGCGCAGGCGTCGGAGGCACCGGAAGCATCGGAGGCAAGGGGAGGGTTCTCCCGTTGCGCCGGAATGGCCCCCATGGGCGGCTCCCGAACGGTTTCGGACGAATGGGCCTCGGTCGTTGCCGACAGCGTGACAGACCGAGCGCGCCCATAAGCGCCGAGTTACCGAAGTGGGGTGCCATGAGTGAGAACCGTGCTACGCGTGTGCTCGAAGCCGGGCAGAAACCTGACCGACTCCGAGCATCCGGACAACACTTGTCGCCCACCGCGCAGGACGAGGCCCTCCTGTCTACGCCTCGCGCGAGCCCGCGTACATCTCGTCGATCAGGTGCTTGTACTCGCGCTCCACCACCGGCCGCTTCAGCTTCAGGCTCGGCGTGATCTCGCCGTGCTCCACGTCGAGGTCGCGCGGCAGCAGCCGGAACTTCTTGATGGTCTGCCAGCGCTGGAGACCCTCGTTGAGCCGCTTGACGTACCCCTCGACCATGGCGACCGTGGCCGGCGCGGCGACGACGTCGGCGTACGGCTTGTCCGCCAGCCCGTTCTCCTTCGCCCACTCCAGGATCGACGGCTCGTCGAGCGCGATGAGGGCCGTGCAGAAGTTACGGTCGGCGCCGTGCACGAGGATGTTGGAGACGTACGGGCACACCGCCTTGAACTGGCCCTCGACCTCGGCCGGCGCGATGTACTTGCCGCCGGACGTTTTGATCAGGTCCTTCTTGCGGTCGGTGATCTTCAGATAGCCGTCGGCCGACAGCTCGCCGATGTCGCCGGTGTGGAACCAGCCGTCCGCCTCCAGCACCTCGGCGGTCTTCTCGGGCAGCCCGTGGTAGCCCTGCATGATGCCGGGGCCGCGCAGCAGGATCTCGCCGTCGTCCGCGATGCGCACCTCCGTGCCGGGCAGCGGCTTGCCGACCGTGCCGGTGCGGTAGGCCTCGCCCGGGTTGACGAAGGAGGCGGCGGAGGACTCGGTGAGGCCGTAGCCCTCCAGGATGTGGATGCCGGCACCGGCGAAGAAGTAGCCGATCTCGGGAGCGAGGGCGGCGCTGCCCGAGATGCAGGCGCGCAGGTTGCCGCCGAAGGCCTCGCGGATCTTGGCGAAGACGAGCGTGTCGGCGACCTTGTGCCTGGCCGCCAGCCCGAACGGCGCCGCGTGGCTGCCGGTGCGCCGGAAGTTGTCCTGGGTGACCTTGGCGTACTCGCGGGAGACCTCGGCGGCCCACTGGAAGATCTTGTACTTGGCGCCGCCGCCCGCGCGGGCCTTGGCCGCGACCCCGTTGTAGACCTTCTCGAAGATGCGCGGCACGGCCGCCATATAGGTCGGCTTGACGACCGGAAGGTTCTCGATGATCTTGTCGACGCGGCCGTCGACGGCGGTGACGTGCCCGACCTCGATCTGACCGGAGGTGAGCACCTTGCCGAAGACGTGCGCCAGCGGCAGCCACAGGTACTGCACGTCCTCGACACCGATCAGCCCGGTCCCTGCGATCGCCTTCGCCATGTACGACCAGTTGTCGTGCGGCAGGCGCACGCCCTTCGGGCGGCCGGTGGTGCCCGAGGTGTAGATGAGGGTGGCGAGCTGGTCCTTGGTGATCGCCGCGACCCGCTCCTTGATCAGGCCGGGGTGCTTCTCCAGGTAGGCGGCGCCGCGCCGCTCCAGCTCGGCGAGGGTCAGGATCCGGTCGTCGCTCTCGACGCCCGCCGGGTCGATCACCACGACGTGGGTGAGCTCGGACAGTTCGGCGCGCTTCTCCTGCGCCTTGGCGAGCTGGGCCGCGTCCTCGGCGATCAGTACCCGGCTCTCCGAGTCGGCGAGGATGAACGCCGACTCCTCGGCGTTGGTCTGCGGGTAGACCGTGGTCGTGGCGGCGCCGGCGCACAGGATGCCCAGGTCGGCGAGGATCCACTCGACCCGGGTCGAGGAGGCCAGGGCCACCCGCTGCTCGGGCTGCACGCCCAGCTCGATCAGGCCCGCGGCGATCGCGTAGACCCGCTCGGCGGCCTGCGCCCAGCTGAGCGACTTCCAGCCGTCCGGCCCCTCGCCCGCTTCCGCCACCACGGGGTAGCGGTAGGCCTCGGCGTCCGGAGTGGCCGCCACGCGGTCAAGGAAGAGGCCCGCGACGGACGGCGGACGGTTCTCGATCAGTGTCTGTGTGTCGCTCACGACATCCTCCGGGGCCCGCGACGGTGCGGCTGGCTCGGCTGGCTCAGTACGGGCCTGCTCAGTACGGCTGGGTCTGCTCACGAGCTGCTGTCCGAGCGTTGTTTAACTCGCGAGTAACTATCGAGCAGAGATCAGAGTAAAGCGCGACCGCTCCCTGCGTAAGAGGCCGCGGCCTGTCACTTCCTACAGAGAGCGACGGCCCGCACGCACAGGGGCCCGCCGCGCTTTCGCACGACGAGCCCCGATTGCGCCCGTTTCGACGAGGTACCCAGGGGTGACCCGTGGTTACTTCTTGCCCTTGCCCGATCCCGCGCTGTCGTCGCTGGAGAGCACCGCGATGAAGGCCTCCTGCGGAACTTCCACGGAACCCACCATCTTCATGCGCTTCTTGCCCTCCTTCTGCTTCTCCAGCAGCTTCCGCTTCCGGGAGATGTCACCGCCGTAGCACTTGGCGAGGACGTCCTTGCGGATGGCGCGGATGGTCTCGCGGGCGATGACCCGGGAGCCGATGGCGGCCTGGATGGGCACCTCGAAGGCCTGCCGCGGGATGAGTTCGCGCAGCTTGGCGACGAGCCGCACCCCGTACGCGTACGCCGCGTCCTTGTGCGTGATCGCGGAGAACGCGTCCACCTTGTCGCCGTGCAGCAGGATGTCGACCTTGACCAGGCTGGAGGTCTGCTCGCCGGTGGGCTCGTAGTCGAGCGAGGCGTAGCCGCGGGTCTTTGACTTCAGCTGGTCGAAGAAGTCGAAGACGATCTCGGCGAGCGGCAGGGTGTAGCGGATCTCCACCCGGTCCTCGGACAGGTAGTCCATGCCGAGCAGGGTGCCGCGCCGGGTCTGGCACAGCTCCATGATCGAACCGATGAACTCGGAGGGCGCGAGGATCGTGGCGCGCACGACCGGCTCGTACACCTCGTTGATCTTGCCCTCGGGGAACTCGCTCGGGTTGGTGACCGTGTGCTCGCTGCCGTCCTCCATGACGACGCGGTAGACCACGTTCGGCGCGGTGGCGATGAGGTCGAGCCCGAACTCGCGCTCCAGCCGCTCCCGGATCACGTCGAGGTGCAGCAGCCCGAGGAAGCCGACGCGGAAGCCGAAGCCGAGAGCGGCGGAGGTCTCCGGCTCGTAGACGAGGGCGGCGTCGTTGAGCTGGAGCTTGTCGAGGGCGTCACGCAGCTCGGGGTAGTCGGAGCCGTCCAGCGGGTAGAGGCCCGAGAACACCATCGGCTTGGGGTCCTTGTACCCGCCCAGCGCCTCGGTCGCGCCCTTGTGCAGGGTGGTGATGGTGTCACCGACCTTGGACTGGCGGACGTCCTTCACGCCGGTGATGAGATAACCCACCTCGCCGACGCCCAGACCGTCGGCCGGCAGCATCTCGGGCGAGTTGGTGCCGATCTCCAGCAGTTCGTGCGTGGCGCCGGTGGACATCATCCGGATCCGCTCACGCTTGTTGAGCTGCCCGTCGATGACACGCACGTACGTCACGACGCCCCGGTAGGAGTCGTACACCGAGTCGAAGATCATCGCGCGGGCGGGCGCGTCGGCGACACCGACCGGCGCAGGCACCGTCGCGACGACCTTGTCCAGCAGCGCGTCCACGCCGACACCGGTCTTCGCGGACACCCGCAGCACGTCGTCGGGGTCGCAGCCGACCAGGTTGGCGAGCTCCTCGGCGAACTTCTCGGGCTGCGCGGCCGGCAGGTCGATCTTGTTCAGCACGGGGACGATGGCCAGGTCGTTCTCCATCGCCAGGTACAGGTTGGCGAGGGTCTGCGCCTCGATGCCCTGGGCGGCGTCGACGAGGAGGACGGTCCCCTCGCAGGCGGCCAGCGACCGCGAGACCTCATAGGTGAAGTCGACGTGCCCCGGGGTGTCGATCATGTTGAGGATGTGCGTCGTGCCCTGGTCGGGGCCCGTGGTCGGGGCCCAGGGCAGACGCACCGCCTGGGACTTGATCGTGATGCCGCGCTCGCGCTCGATGTCCATGCGGTCGAGGTACTGGGCGCGCATCTGCCGCTGCTCGACCACACCGGTCAGCTGGAGCATCCGGTCGGCGAGCGTGGACTTGCCGTGGTCGATGTGCGCGATGATGCAGAAATTGCGGATCCGGGCCGGGTCGGTACGGCTCGGCTCGGGCACATGGCTAGGGATCGCGGGCACGCAGGGTCCTGATTCTTGAGGCGTCCGCAGTGTGTGCGGTCTCGGGTCGGATCGTTACGCAGCCTCCATGGTCCCACGCGCGGCGACCGGAAGCCGGTTTGGGCCAGCCGGAGAGCCCCTGGTAACGTGGGGACCTGTGTCTCTTGCCCTCTCAGCACGGGACACACCCCAAGAAAATCACCGGCACGGGACCCGAGCGGCCCCGTGCCAGAACCTGTGAAGGCTCATTCGTGGCGAACATCAAGTCCCAGATCAAGCGGATCAAGACCAACGAGAAGGCGCGACTGCGCAACAAGTCGGTCAAGTCCTCCCTGAAGACCGCGATCCGCAAGGCCCGCGAGGCCGCTGCCGCGGGTGACGTCGAGAAGGCCACCGAGTACCAGCGCGCTGCCGCGCGTCAGCTCGACAAGGCCGTCTCCAAGGGCGTCATCCACAAGAACCAGGCCGCCAACAAGAAGTCGGCGCTGGCTTCCAAGGTCGCCAACCTCAACGGCTGATCCTCTTTCTTGATCTGACCGCCGGAAGGACCCAGAGCGGGCCCTCTCTCATCCGCTCCCGTCCGGCACCCATGGATCTGCGCGCGGCCTGCGTTCGCCACGCGGGCGCGGATCCCCAAGCTTGAACCGAAGGCCCCGGCACCTCGCCCTTCCCCAGGACGAGCACCGGGGCCTTCGGCATGAGCGCGGGCAGGCGAACACCGGGGCTCGGCATGGGTGCGGGCGGGCGGACACCGGGCTTCGGCATGAGCGCGGGCAGAGGCCGGGCGGCGCGGGGCGGGGCGGCGCGGCGCCAACGCCAAAGGCGGCGGATGGGTGTGTGCGGGTGGCGCCCCTGCCACCGTCCGCCGTCCCGGAACAGGTCCGGGTCACGCGTCCCGGGTTCGCGGATCGCGTCCGGGTTACGCCCGTCCCCGGGACCGCGAGCCTCGTCCGGATCACGCGTCCCGGGTTCGCGTCCGGGTTACGCGCGTCCCCGGGACCGCGAGCCTCATCCGGGTTACGCCCGTCCCCGGGACCGCGCCGCCCGTGCGATCGTCACGACCGCCTTCTCCAGGGCGTACTCGGGGTCGTCCCCGCCGCCCTTGACCCCGGCGTCGGCCTCGGCCACCGCCCGCAGGGCGACGGCGACCCCGTCCGGCGTCCACCCGCGCATCTGCTGCCGGACCCGGTCGATCTTCCACGGCGGCATCCCGAGCTCCCGCGCCAGATCGGCCGGCCGGCCGCCACGGGCCGAGGACAGCTTCCCGATCGCCCGCACCCCCTGCGCCAGCGCACTCGTGATCAGCACCGGCGCCACCCCCGTCGCGAGCGACCACCGGAGCGCCTCCAGCGCCTCGGCCGCCCGCCCCTCGACCGCCCGGTCCGCGACCGTGAAACTCGACGCCTCGGCCCGCCCGGTGTAGTACCGCCCGACCACGGCCTCGTCGATCGTCCCCTCCACGTCGGCGACCAGCTGCGCCGCCGCGGACGCCAGCTCCCGCAGATCGCTCCCGATGGACTCGACGAGGGCCTGGCACGCCTCCGGCGTCGCCGACCGTCCCAACGTACGGAACTCGCCCCGCACGAACGCCAGCCGGTCCGCCGGCTTCGTCATCTTGGGGCACGCCACCTCCCGCGCCCCCACCTTGCGCGCGGCGTCCAGCAGCCCCTTGCCCTTGGCCCCGCCCGCGTGCAGCAGCACGAGCGTGATCTCCTCGGCCGGTGTCCCGAGATACGCCTTCACGTCCTTGACCGTGTCGGCGGACAGGTCCTGCGCATTGCGTACGACCACGACCTTGCGCTCCGCGAAAAGGGACGGGCTCGTCAGCTCGGCCAGCGTGCCGGGCTGCAACTGGTCCGAGGTCAGGTCACGTACGTCCGTGTCGGCGTCGGCGGCCTTCGCGGCGGCCACCACCTCCTGCACGGCGCGGTCGAGCAGCAGGTCCTCCTGGCCCACGGCCAGCGTCACCGGGGCGAGAGGGTCGTCATTCGCAGTCTTCCTTGCCATCGGGACAAGCATGGCACGGCCCACCGACAACGATCCGCGAGCCGGCCGCCGGAAGAACGCCACCGCGGGACCGGATCCCCGTCCCGGCCGCCCTCCCGGTGCCCACCGTCTCCGAGGTTCCGCGCCCCCGGGTCACGGCTCCTCGCGCCAGCCGTCCCACTCCCCCGCGAACGCGTCCAGCTCCCGGGGGTCCAGCCGTCCCTCCGCGTCCTGGATGGCGAGGAGCCACTGCGCGTCCTCGGCATCGTCCTCACCGGCCAACGCGTCCCGCACCAGCTGCGGCTCCTCGGCGAGTCCGAACCGTTCCCCGAGCGCCTCCACCGCCTCCTCCGCGGAATCACGGTCGGGCAGCACCAGCACATGTCTCACATCGCTCACGGGCCCATTCTCCGGCACCGCGACACCCGGCAGCCGCCACCTCTCGTTGCCCGTCCCCGTTGCCCGTCCCCGTCTTCCGTCCTCCCGTCATCCGTCCTGGGTGACCCTCAGCTCCCCCTCCTCCTCGGTCACCGCCAACGCCCCGTCCACATCCGTCCGCAGCACCACGGCTCCCCCGGCCCGCAGGGCGGCGACGGTGCCGGGAGCCGGGTGTCCGTACAGGTTGTCCGCACCGCAGGAGACGAGGGCCAGCCGTGGCGACACCACCCGTATGAGATCCGGATCCTGATAGGCCGATCCGTGATGGGCCACCTTGAGCACGTCCACCGCCGCCAGCGCCCCGGCTTTCGGCGACCGCAACAGCGCCTGCTGGGCCGGAGGTTCGAGATCCCCGAGCAGCAGCAGTCGCAGTCCGGCCGACCGCACGAGCAGCGTGACACTGGCGTCGTTCGGGCCGTCGGGCGCGGGCGCCTGACGCGGCGGCGGCCACAGCACCTCCCACGAGAGGTCCCCGATGCGGCGCTGTTCCCCGGCGGCGGCCTCGGTGACCGGGACGCCGTGCGCCGCGGCCTGCGTCCGCACGAACTCGGCCTGGTCCGCGGGCTCCGCGAACCCCGTCGTCTCGATCGCGCCCACCGAGCGTCCGCGCAGCACGCCCGGCAGTCCCGCCACATGGTCGGCGTGGAAGTGGGTCAGCACGACCAGCGGGATCCTGGTGACACCGAGAACGCGCAGGCACCGGTCGACCGACGCCGCGTCGGGTCCGGCGTCCACGACCACACCCGTGCCCTCCCCCGCCGCCAGCACCGTCGCGTCCCCCTGCCCCACATCGCACACGGCGTACCGCCAGCCCGGCGGTGGCCATCCGCTGATCACCCTGGTCAGCGAGGGCGGCCGCGTCACCACAAGGACGAACAGCACCCCCCAGGCCCCGACCAGCCACGGGTTCCTCGGCAGCCGCCGCCCGACCGCCACGACCACCACCATGACGAGCGCGAGCAGCAGCGCGCCCGCCCAGCTGCCGGGCCAGTCCACTCCGCCGCCGGGCAGCGCGGCCCCGTACCGCGCCACGCCCGCGATCCACCCCGCGGGCCAACTCGCGCACCACGCGAACGCCTTGGCCACCGGCATCGTCACCGGCGCGGTCGACAGCGCCGCGAAGCCCAGCACCGTGGCCGGTGCGACCGCGAGCTCGGCGAGCAGATTGCACGGCACCGCCACCAGGCTCACCCGCGCCGACAGCACGGCGACGACCGGCGCACACAGCATCTGGGCCGCGCCCGCCGCGGACAGCGCCTCGGCCAGCCGTGGTGGCACCCCTCGCCGCCGCAGCCCGGCGCTCCAGCGCGGCGCCAGCGTGAGCAGCGCGCCGGTGGCCAGCACCGAGAGCAGGAAGCCGTAGCTCCGGGCCAGCCACGGGTCGTACAGCACCAGCAGCAGTACCGCCGTCGCCAGTGCCGGGACGAGGGATCTGCGGCGGCCGGTCACGAGGGCGAGCAGCGCGACCGTGCCGCAGGCCGCCGCCCGCAGCACACTCGGGTCGGGTCGGCACACGACCACGAACGCGACGGTGAGCGCGCCGCCGAACAGTGCCGTCGTGCGGAGCGGGATGCCGAGGCGGGGTGCGAGGCCGCGCCGCTCGACCTGCTGGGCAAGACCGGGCGGCCCGAGGAGCAGGGCCAGGAGGATCGTCAGATTGCTTCCGGAGACCGCCAGGGTGTGCGCGAGGTCGGTCCTTTTGAAGGCCTCGTCCAGTTCGGGTTCGATGCGCGAGGTGTCCCCGACGACCAGGCCGGGCAGCAGCGCCCGCGCGTCCCCCGGGAGCCCGTCGGTGGCCTGCCTCAGCCCCGCGCGCAGCCGTCCCGCGAACCGCTGCGCCCCCGAGGGGCCCTGCGTCACCTCCGGCGCCGCCCGGTCGCGGACCCGCAGTACGGCGGCGATCCGGTCGCCGCCCGTCGTGGCCGGAGCCAGCCGCCCGGTCACCCGCAGCCGGGTCGAGGGCAGCAGCGCCAGCCAGGGCGAGCCCGCCGGCCCATCCCGTGGCCCGGACCCGGCCCTGGGCGTACCGACAGCCTGCCCCGGCCGGGCGCGACCCGCGCGGACGTCGACGATCAGCAGGACCGGCGTCCGTGTCGACACCATCACCCCGCTCGCCTGCTCCACCCCGCGCACCTCGGTCTCGATCAACGCGGAGACCGGCGCCGCGCGATCACCTCTGACACGGGGTGCGAAGATCCGCGGGTCCGAGGTGATCTCGACCTCGGCGGTGACGGTGGCGTACTGCCGTGCCAGCGTCGGCACCGGTCCCCGGCGCAGATCCGCTCCGTGCAGCCCGGCCGAAGCGGCGGCCGCCGCCGCACACAGCAGCACGGCGGCGATCGTCGCCCGCGGCCACGTGCGCGGTCCGCACTCCCCTCTGCCGACGGTGTCCGGTCCGGGCGGGCGCCGGCCGGCTCCGGTCGGCCTGCGGGTCAGCAGGAGCGCGCCGCCCAGGGCCAGGCCCGCGACCACGATGGCGACGACATGTTCGGTCGGTGCGTCCAGTGTCAGCGCGGCCGTCGCCCAGGCCGCGAGGGCCGGCGGTACGAGCCGGAGGTCGGTCGGTCCTTCCTGCCGTGGGTGGGCCGCTCCCAGCCGCTTCCCCGAGTCGGTGTGCACGGATCGGCGGGAGCGGGAGGAGGGAACCGGGGGACGGCGGCGGAGGTCGTCGGTCACGGCCGTACGAGATTCCGCAGATCGGCGAAGCGGCGGTCGCCGATGCCGTTGACGTCGCGCAGTTCGTCCACCGACCGGAAGCCGCCGTGCTGCACCCGGTAGTCGAGGATGTGCCGGGCCAGTACGGGCCCCACGCCGGGCAGGGTGTCGAGCTGTTCCACGGTTGCCGTGTTGAGCGAGACCGGGGCCGTGGACAAGGCGCCGCCGAACGGCCCGCCGACGGTGGCTCCGCCCGTGCCGGGGTCGGCCGTCGCGGCCGGTGCCGGGCCGCCGACGATCACCTGCTCCCCGTCCACGAGGAACCGGGCGCGGTTGAGGCCGTCGGTGCTGGTACCGGGGCGCACCCCGCCGGCCGCGCGGAGTGCGTCGACGACCCGCGAACCGGCGGGCAGGCGGTGGATCCCCGGATCACGGACCTTGCCACTGACGTCGACGACGATCTCGGTCCCGGCCGCACCGGTCCCACCCGCGGTCGCGCTCGGAGCTGCCGCACCCGCCTGGCCCTCCGCGCCTCGCGCATCCGGCGCGCCCGCTGGGCCCGGGGAGTCGGCCGGAGTGCCCGCTGCGGCCGGCCCGCCGGCAGCCCCTACCCCGTACGGCGCGGCCGCCCGCACCGTTTCCGGCGCCTGGACGGACCGGGGGCGGCCGGTCCAGAAGTGCTGCGCGGCGAAACCCGCCGCGACGACGAGCACCACCGTCAGCGCGACCACGTTCCTGCGTTCCAGACCGCACCGTGTCTGCAACCACACCGGCATGCGCTCCCGCAGAGCCGGTCCGACCCGCTCCCGCCAAGTCCCCCGCGTACGGGTGAAGTCGGAGCCGCCCTCGATGCCGAGCCGACCTGTCGTGCCCCTCATGCCCATCAGGGCCCTCATGCCAGTCATGACCTTCATGCCCGGCATGACCTTGATGTCCGGAGCCTCGAACCCGGGTTCCGGGTGGACTTCGGCCACGGCGGTTCGGGCATGCGGCTCCCGCCGGCCCAGGGGTGGTCCGCCGGCGCCCACGGGTGCGGGTGCCGGGTCCGGCGGCCCGGTTCCGGGCTCGTGCCGCCTGCCCGTGCGGTCGGCGAAGAGAACCTGTGCACGTCGGCGTAGCTCCTGCGCCGGCGCGTGACGGTGACGGGAGCGGCTGCGGGCCGGGGAACGGCGGTGGCGGGCGCGGACGTCCGAAGCGGGGCCGCGGCCGGGACCGCTGGTCGCGGATCCTGTGCGTGAGCGTGATCGAAGTGCCATGCGACGAGGATCGGGCATCCTGGCATTTCGTGTTGATCTTGCTCAAATACCGTGGAAACCCGCCGGATTGTGGATAACTTCGCCCCTCACACGGGTGACCCCTCCGACGCGATCGGCCCCACGGCTGCACGGTGGCGCCGACACCGGCCGCGCGGCCGGCCCACCGTTACCGTGCCGACACCACGACGCCCAGCAGTCCCGGCCCCGTGTGCGCCCCGATCACCGCTCCGATCTCGCTCACATGCAGGTCGGCCAGCCCGGGGAGACGTGTCCGCAAACGGTCCGCGAGGGCGGAGGCCCGGTCGAGGGCGTCGAGATGGTGGACGGCGATGTCGACGGGGGCGCTGCCGGCCCGGTCGGCCACGATCTCCTCGATGCGGGCGATCGCCTTCGAGGCCGTACGCACCTTCTCCAGAGGGCCGATCCGGCCGTCCTCCAGTTGCAGCAGCGGCTTCACCGCGAGCGCGGAGCCCAGCAGGGCCTGCGCGGCGCCGATCCGGCCGCCGCGGCGCAGATAGTCGAGGGTGTCGACGTAGAAGTAGGCGGAGGTGCCTGCGGCCCGTTTCTCCGCGGCGGTGACGGCCTCGTCCACGGTGCCGCCCGACTCGGCCGTTCGCGCCGCGGCGAGCGCGCAGAAGCCGAGCGCCATCGCGACCATGCCGGTGTCCACCACACGGACCGGCACCGGCGCCTCGCGCGCCGCGACGACCGCCGCGTCGTACGTCCCGGACAGTTCCGCGGACAGGTGGAGCGAGACGATGTCCGTGGCGCCGGACTCCGCGATCCGGCGGTAGGTCTGCGCGAACTGCTCCGGACTGGGGCGGGAGGTGGTGACAGGGCGCCGCTTCTGGAGCGCCTGGGCCAGCGAGCGGGTGGAGATCTCGGTGCCCTCTTCGAACGCCTGTCCGCCGATGACCACGGTCAGAGGCACCGTGGTGATGCCATGGCGCTCCGTCGTCCGGGGCGGCAGGTAGGCCGTTGAATCGGTAACGATCGCGACATGGCGGGACATGAGCTGGAGGTTACCTGGCGTAGCGCCCGAGCGGCAGTCCGGCCCCTCGCACTCGGACGGGGTACGGCCGGATCAGGTGGTGCTCTCGGGCCGGGGCTTCTTCTGCCAGGGGTAGGCGGGGTGCCGGACCGGCGGGGTGATGGCTGGCTGGACCGGCTCGTCCGCCGGGCCGGACCAGCGGGACCCCGATCCGGTCCGGCCGTCCGCCGGGGCTCCGGCCGCCGGCGCCTCGGGCCACGGGGCGGACGCGGGGGTGGGTGTGGGGTCCGCGGTGGTCCAGTGGCGCAGGGCGCCCGCTTCGACGTCGATCTGTGCGCTCAGCGAGTCGAGGTCGTCCTGCGCGAACCGACCGGCCCGGTCGCGGGCCGCCCAGCGCAGGGAGTCCGCGGACTTGGTGATGCGCTCGGTGCGCTCGCGCAGGCCGGGCAGCCGCTCGGCGAGCGTGGCCCGGTCCGGCTCGGACTCCATGCGCTTGAGATCGCGGTCCAGTTCGTACCCGTGGGCACTGAGGCGTTCGAAGAGGCCGAGGGACTCCTTGAGGGACTCGTCCTCCGCCACACCCGTGCGCAGCGCCTCCTGGGTGGCGCGCATCGAGGTGCGCAGCCGGAGCCGGAGCTGGGCGATCTCGCCCGCCGGTCCGGGCTGGGCGAACGACTTGGCCCGCAGCGCGTGGTCCTCGACCGTGCGGCGGGCCTGGTCGATGGTGCGGTCCACACCGCGCTTGGCCGCGCCGACCACCTTCACCGTCGCATAGGCGCCGAGCACCACGAGGAGCAGGAAGAGCAGGGCGAAGACTGTGATCACGGTTGCCACGGTGCTCCTCCTCGGACTGCCGCGGCACGCACCGCGCCGCTCTTCAACGGTAAACGCCACGGGCAGGTGCGGAGTTCCGCCAGAACCCCGAACCTGCCCGTAGGGGACTACCCCGAGCCGGACGACCGGCCCGCCCGTACGACCGACCGGGACGGCCGACCGGGACGGCCGACCTCCGGGCGGCGGGGTCTCACGACCGGCCGCCCGGAGGATCCGCGGCTACGCCGTGACGATGTTCACCAGCTTCGGCGCCCGCACGATCACCTTGCGGATTCCCGCACCGTCCAACGCCGCCACGACCTTCTCGTCGGACAGCGCCACCTTCTCCAGGTCCTCCTCGGAGATGGCCGGGGAGACCTCCAGGCGTGCCTTGACCTTGCCCTTGATCTGCACGACGCAGGTCACGGTCTCGTCCACCACGTAGGCGGGGTCGGCCACGGGCAGGTCCTGGTGGACGACCGAGTCGGTGTGGCCCAGCCTGCGCCACAGTTCCTCGGCGATGTGCGGGGCCAGCGGCGCGATCAGCAGCACCAGCGGCTCGGCGACGGTGCGCGGGATCGTGCCACCCGCCTTGGTCAGGTGGTTGTTCAGCTCGGTGACCTTGGCGATGGCGGTGTTGAAGCGCAGCCCCTCCAGGTCCTGGCGCACGCCGTCGATCGCCTTGTGCAGGGCGCGCAGCGTCTCCTCGTCGGGCTCCGCGTCGGTGACGGTGACCTCGCCGGTCGCCTCGTCGACGATGTTGCGCCACAGCCGCTGCAGCAGCCGGTACTGCCCCACCACCGCGCGCGTGTCCCACGGGCGCGAGACGTCCAGCGGGCCCATCGCCATCTCGTACAGGCGCAGCGTGTCCGCGCCGTACTCGGCGCAGATCTCGTCCGGAGTGACCGCGTTCTTCAGGGACTTGCCCATCTTGCCCAGCAGCCGGGTGACCTGCTCGCCCTGGTAGTGATAGGCGCCGTCGCGCTCCTCCACCTCGGCGGCCGGCACCGCGATGCCGCGGCTGTCGCGGTAGACGTAGGCCTGGATCATGCCCTGGTTGAACAGCTTGTGGAACGGTTCGGCCGACGAGACATGGCCCAGGTCGAACAGCACCTTGGACCAGAAGCGCGCGTACAGCAGGTGCAGCACGGCGTGTTCGGCACCGCCGACGTACAGGTCGACGCCGCCGTGCGGCTGACCCTCGCGCGGGCCCATCCAGTACCGCTCGATCTCCGGGTCGACCAGCGCGCGGTCGTTGTGCGGGTCCAGGTAGCGCAGTTCGTACCAGCAGGAACCGGCCCAGTTGGGCATGGTGTTGGTCTCGCGCCGGTACTTCTTCGGCCCGTCGCCCAGGTCCAGGGTGACGTTGACCCATTCCTCGTTGCGCGACAGCGGGGTCTCGGGCTGGGTGTCGGCGTCGTCCGGGTCGAAGGTGCGCGGCGAGTAGTCCTCGACCTCCGGCAGCTCCAGCGGCAGCATCGACTCGGGCAGGGAGTGGGCGGTGCCGTCCTCGTCGTAGACGATCGGGAAGGGCTCGCCCCAGTAGCGCTGGCGGCTGAACAGCCAGTCGCGCAGGCGGAAGTTGACGGTGCCCTCGCCGATGCCCTTGCGGGCCAGCCACTCGGTGATGCGGGCCTTGGCGTCGACGACGCCCAGGCCGTCCAGGGAGACCTGGTCGCTCGCCGAGTTGACGATCTTCGCGTCGTACGACCCGAAGGCGTCGTCCCAGGTGGAGGGGTCCGTGCCACGGTCGTCGGCCGGCTCCACGACACAGCGCATCGGCAGCTCGAAGGCACGCGCGAAGGCGAAGTCGCGGCTGTCGTGCGCCGGGACGGCCATGATCGCGCCGGTGCCGTAGCCCATCAGGACGTAGTCGGCGATGAAGACCGGGATGCGCTCGCCGTTGACCGGGTTGGTCGCGAACGCGCCGGTGAACACACCGGTCTTGTCCTTGGCCTCGGCCTGCCGCTCGACGTCGGACTTCGAGGCGGCCTGCGCGCGGTACGCCGCGACGGCCTCGGCCGGGGTGGCGTGACCGCCGGTCCACACGCCGTGGGTGCCCTCCGGCCAGGCGGCCGGGGTGAACTGGTCGACCAGCGGGTGCTCGGGCGCCAGCACCATGTAGGTCGCGCCGAACAGGGTGTCCTGACGCGTGGTGAAGATGGTGATGTGCTCGCCGTCGATGGGGAAGTCGACGCGGGCGCCCTCGGAGCGGCCGATCCAGTTGCGCTGCTGCAGCTTGATGGCCTCGGGCCAGTCCAGCGCGTCCAGGTCGTCCAGCAGCCGGTCCGCGTAGGCGGTGATGCGCATGTTCCACTGGCGCAGCTTGGCCTTGAAGACGGGGAAGTTCCCGCGCTCGGAGCGGCCGTCGGCGGTGACCTCCTCGTTGGCCAGCACGGTGCCCAGTCCGGGGCACCAGTTGACCGGCGCCTCGGAGGCGTACGCCAGGCGGAAGCCGCCCAGGACGTCGGCGCGCTCGGCGGCGGTCAGCTCGTTCCACGCGCGCGTGTGGCCCGGTACGGCGCGTTCACCGGACTCGAACTGGGCGATCAGCGCGGAGATCGGACGGGCCTTGTCCGCCTCGTCGTCGTACCAGGAGTTGAAGATCTGCAGGAAGATCCACTGGGTCCACTTGTAGTAGTCCGGGTCGATCGTGGCGAAGGACCGGCGCCGGTCGTGGCCCAGGCCCAGCCGGCGCAGCTGGGCCTTCATGTTGGCGATGTTGGCCTCGGTCGACACGCGCGGGTGCGTGCCGGTCTGCACGGCGTACTGCTCGGCGGGCAGGCCGAAGGCGTCGAAGCCCAGGGTGTGCAGGACGTTGTGGCCGGTCATCCGCTGGAACCGGGCGAAGACATCGGTGGCGATGTAGCCCAGGGGGTGACCGACGTGCAGGCCCGCACCGGACGGGTACGGGAACATGTCCATGATGAACTTCTTGGGCCTGGCGGCCAGCTCGGGGTCGCCGGCCAGGTCGCCTGTGGGGTTGGGCGCCGCGTAGGTGCCGTCGGCGTCCCAGAAGTCCTGCCAGCGTGCCTCGATCTCGGCGGCCATGGCTGCCGTGTAGCGGTGCGGCGCGGCGTCCGCCGGCACGGCGGCGGCAGCAGCGGGGTTCGTCTCGCTCATGATCCTCAAAGCTCCATCGATCGTCTCTGCCTGCGGAAATGAAAAAGCCCCTCGCACAGGAGGGGACGCCGCGCCGATGCCGACCACGGGTCTCACCGGTGGTCGGGACTGATCAGCGCGGCTCGCTAAGCAGAAGGCGTACAGCACGCATGGCGCTAGGGTACCGCAGGCCCTGAGCACGTCGCGTCGTACTTGCGTATGTCTCTGTTGGAGATCATGCACACCACACGAAAGCTGAATCAAGTTCAACGATTACTTCGCGTAACAGCAGCAACAGGGACATCGCAACGGACGCGCTGTCCTTTGATAACAACGCAATAACTCAAACCTCGTACCCCTCGGTATGGAGCCACTTAGAGTTCGGCAGCGGGACCGCTTTCCCGAAACTGCTCGGAGTTGCCCCCATGAACCCTCGTCGTAGTAACAGCTCGCTCCCCAAGCCCGGCCGGTCGGCCTACGGCGTGGCGTCGGCTGTCGTTCTGATCCTCATCCCCGTGGTGGTGCTGGCCGGAGGTGATCAGTTCCAGCAGTTCCTCAACTTCGGCGCCGGCGTGCTGTCCCTGGTCTGCCTGACCTGTTCGGTGATCTGGGGCCTGATAGCCCAGGACCGGCTCATCCTCAACACGCGTCAGCGGATCGTCGCGCAGGGCGTCCACCGCGTGACCGCCGTCGGCTCGATCGCGTTCCTCATCGTCCACATCAGCGTCAAGCTGCTCCTGGGACACACCGTCCTGATCGCCGCGCTGCTCCCCTTCAGCCTGGGCGTCAAGGGCAGCGCCGGACTCATCGGCCTCGGCTCGCTGGCCGGCCTGCTCATGATCTTCGTGGGTATCACGGGTGCGCTGCGCAACCAGTTCGCCGCGCCGGCCGTGGTCGCCGCCCGCTGGCGCGCGATGCACATGCTGGCCTACCCCGCACTGTGCGCGGCCCTGACGCACGGCTTGTTCGCGGGCCGCGCGGCGAAGCCCTTCTTCATGGTCTCGTACGAGCTGTGCCTGGCCGGAGTCCTGGCCGCCCTCGCGCTGCGCAGCTCCCCCCGTTCGGTCAAGCGCAAGGTCGCCGACCAGCTCATGAGGTTCATGGGCAACAGCGACATGTCCGCCATGGACGGCCTGGAGGCGAGCCGGGCCCGGGTGGCGGAGGCCGGATCGTCGCTGCCGGGCTACGAGGGCCGTGGCGGCCGTCCGTCGCCGACCGCCGAGACGATGGCCTCGCCCCGGACGGCGCCGCCGGCGTCGGCCGCCTCGCCGTCGTACGGCACCCAGGAGTCCGGGAACGGCTTCGCGGCCGCCTACCGCACCGCCAACGCGCCCGTCGGCGGCGGGCAGCAGCCCTACGCGGGCGGCCCGGCCGGGCGCGCGAACGCGCCGTTCGAGACGCAGGCCACGGCGGCCATGCCGCGCATGGACGCCGGCGGCAACACCGCGGGCAGTTGGCCGGTTCCGTCCCCGCCGCCGGTCGGCGAGGCGCCCCCGTCCGCCTACGACCCGCTCCAGGACACGGGATTCAGCATCCCGGCCTACGGCAGCCAGGGTGCGGCGGGATACCGCGGAAGTGATGTGTACGACACCGGTGAGACGAACGCCCGGTACAACACGTACAACCAGAACGACACGTACAACAGCGGTCCCGCCAGTGAACCAAACCCCGGTGCGTCGTACGACACACCGGGTTCGGGCGAACCTTGGAACATGCCTTCCGGAGGCTATAGGTGAACGAGGCCCTGCCCGACGTTCCAGAAGTCCGCGTGGTCGGCCTTCCGCAACTCACGTCGGGCTTCGACCTTGTCGAGAGACTCGATCTGCCCATGCACCTGAAGGTGCACGGGCCGCTCGAACCCCTGGGCGGAGAGAAGCTCGCGCAGCTCTCCGAACGCATCAACCTCAAGGGCCGCGGCGGCGCGGGCTTCCCCTTCCACAAGAAGCTGCGCTCGGTCGCCGACGCGGCGATCAAGCGCGGCGTCCGGCCGGTCGTCGTCGTCAACGGAAGCGAGGACGAACCGGCCTGCCGCAAGGACACGGTGCTCATCAACCGTGCCCCGCACCTCATCCTGGACGGCGCGCTGCTGGTCGCGGAGGCGCTGGGTGCCCGCACGCTCGTGGTGGCGGTCACCCGTGAGTCCACCCAGCGGTCCATGGAGGCCGCGCTCGCCGAGCGCGGCCTGAGCAACGGCCGGCGCTCGGCGCTGAAGGCCTTCGTCCAGCGCAACCCGATCCGTATGGTCACCGGCGCGGCCGCGTCCGTGATCCGTTCCATCGACGGCGGCCCGGCGATCCCGCCCGGCCGCAAGGTCAGCGCGTCGCAGAACGGCGTGGGCGGCGCCCCGACCCTGCTGTCCAACGCCGAGACCTTCGCCCAGCTGGCGATCGCCGCCCGCATCGGCCCCGAGCGCTACGGCAACACCGGCCTGTACGACGAACCCGGCACCGTCATGCTGACGGTCTCGGGCGCCGTGGCCCGTCCGATGGTCCTGGAGGTCCCCACGGGCGTGCCGCTGCGCTACGTGCTCCAGCTGGCCGGCGCCCCGCCCGTCCCCCAGGGTGTGCTGACCGGCGGCTACCACGGCAAGTGGATCGACGCGGCCACGGTCAACGAGGCGATCGTCTCCCGCGACTCCCTGGACGCGGTGGGCGGCGCGCTCGGCGCGGGCGCGATCCTGCCGATCACTCAGGAGACCTGCCCGCTGGGCGAGTCGCTGCGGGTGGCCCAGTGGCTGGCCGAGGAGAGCGCGGGACAGTGCGGCCCCTGCTACCTCGGTCTGCCGGCCGCGGCACGCGGCATGGAGGACATCCTCAACGGCGGCGGGCCCGCCGCGCTGGAGGCCCTCAAGCAGGTCGCCAAGAACGTCAAGCGGCGCGGCGCGTGCTCGCACCCGGACGGCTCCGCGATGTTCCTGGAGTCGACCATCAAGGCGTTCACCGACGACCTGGCCGCGCACGTCCTCGGCAACGGCTGCGGGCGGCCCGTGGAGGGCGTTCTGCCGCTCTTCGAGCCCGGCATGGCGCCGGCGGCCATCATGGGCGCCGAAAAGCCCGCGGACGACAGCGAGAGCCGTCAGAAGATCTTCGTCGACTGGACCCTGTGCCGGGGTCACGGTCTGTGCGCGGATCTCCTCCCGGAGGTGTTCGAGCTCGGCGCCGACGGCTTCCCGACCGTCGCGCAGGCGAAGGTCCCGCGTTTCGCGGAGGCCAAGGCGCTGCGTGCGGTGCGCCGCTGCCCGGCCCTCGCCCTGCGCATCGAGGAGGACACCCGCTCGCAGGCACCCGCCCGCAACCTGCCGGTCGTGTCCCAGGGGCGCGGCCGTCGAGCCCTGGGCCGCTGACCCACCGCGCCGGTGGCCGGCCCCGCCCGGGGCCGGCCACCGGCGCGTCGCCGTACGGCAGCGGTCGCACTGTCGCCGGACTTCATCTCCGGAAAACGCAGAAGGCGGATCACTCGATCGAGTGATCCGCCTTCTACTTCTGTGGAGCTAAGGAGAATTGAACTCCTGACCTCCTGCATGCCATGCAGGCGCTCTACCAACTGAGCTATAGCCCCTCGCGGTCATGCGGTGGAACCGCATGTTTACCGTGTCGCCCGGTTTCCCCGGCGGCGACGCCAACATTACACGGTCACCGGGGTGCACCACCAAATCGATTCCGTTCTGTACGGATTCGCTCGGGATAGTGTCGTTCGTTGTGACCGCGCTCACGCTCTCCGCAGGCCACCGCCGCATGCCGATGGCCCTGGGTGCCTGCCTGTTCTCCTTCGCCGCCTTCTGGATCGCCCAGCGGGCCACCCACGTCTCGATGATCGACCTGATGGTCTACCGGGCCGAGGGCGCGACCGTGCTCGCCGGAGGCGACCTGTACGCGCTGCGCGCGACGGCGGAGCACCTGCCCACCACGTATCCGCCGTTCGCGGCCCTGCTGTTCACCCCGCTGACCCTGCCGGGCATCGCGAGCCTGCGCGCCCTGGCGACGGCCGGGAACCTCGTCCTGCTGGTCGTGTTCGTCAGACTGTCGCTGCGCCTCGTGGGCCACACGCGCACGGAGACCGTCTGGTGGGGCGCCGCGGTGGCCGTGTGGTGCGAGCCGGTGTGGACGACGCTGCGCTACGGGCAGGTGAATCTGCTGATCGCGGTCCTGGTGCTGTGGGACCTGACCCGGCGCCCCGGGCACCGCTGGGCCGGCCTGGGCATCGGGCTCGCGACGGCGGTGAAGCTGACGCCCGCGCTGTTCGTGGTGTTCCTGCTCGCCGCGGGTGTCACGGCCCGGGTCGGACACGGCTGTGCGGGTCACCGGCTGCGGCACGCGCGCGGGGCGGTGGCGGCGTTCGCCTGCGTCACCGTGCTGACGGCGGTGGTGCTGCCGCGGGACTCCCGGCGGTTCTGGACGGACACGATGTTCCGTGCCGGGCGGGTCGGCCACGCGGAGGAGGCCGCGAATCAGGCTCTACGGGGCCTCCTGGCCCGTTTCCTGCACACGCCGGAGCCGGGGAACCTCTGGGTCGCCACAGCGGCCGTGGTGGCCCTGGGCGGGCTCACGGTGGCGGTCGCGGCGGAGCTGCGCGGACTGCGGGCCTGGGCGGTGACGGTCTGCGCGGTGACGGCGCTGCTCGTCAGCCCCGTGTCGTGGTCGCACCACTGGGTGTGGTGTGTGCCACTGGTCCTGCTCCTGGTGACGCGCGGGCACCGGGCGGCGGCCCTGGGGGCGCTGTTCGTCTTCGGCTCGTACGCGCTGTGGTGGGTGCCACACGGCCACGGGCGGCCCGAACTGCATCAGCGGGGCGTCGAGTTGGCGTTGTCGGCCCTCTACGCGGGGGCGGGCCTGCTCTTCCTCGCCCTCGCCGGGATCTCGCTACGAGACCCCGGCCGTGATCAAGCCGTGACGAACGAATAGAACCGTTTGAGTGTGCAGTGTTCCTCGAGGAGCCGGCCGTAGATCGGTTCGCCCTCGAGTTCGCGGTACGTCTCGATGGGGTCGCCTTTTATGATCAGCGCCCGCGCGCATTCCTCGCACCAGTACTGGTAGTCGGGATTGAGCGGCTCCATGTCGCGCACGATCGGCGTCCCGCTGCCGCACCAGTCGCACTTTCGCCTGTGTGCACCCATCGATCAGCTCCAGCTGTGGCCGCAGGCCGTGCACACATAGGAAATTCCGCCGTTGTCGCCCAGTACCTGCGCGACGTCCGCGGAACCACAGGAAGGGCAGCTGAGCCGGATGATCGTATCCCGTGTCAGTACTGCGTCGAAGAGGACACGAACCTCTTCGAGGATGCTCGCAGGCATCACCACTCCCTCCCAGTCGGGCCGCGCCCCCTTCCGGCCGTTTGATTCTGCCACGGCCGGGCCGATACGGTCAGCGACGCCTTAGTACCAGTCCGGACACGGCGCCCGTCACGGCCGCCGCGGCAAGCGCGAACGTGCACGCCACAAGCGCTTCCGCAGAGGTATACGCCCCCGGGGCCCCAAGTGACTCAAGGCGGTTGAGGAACAGTGTGCCGAAGACCGCGACACCGATCAGCTGACCGAGCTGGGTGACCGTGGCGAGCAGGCCGCTGGCGTCCGCCGCGTCCTCGGGGCGCACGGTGGCCAGCGCCCGGGTGAGCGTCGGGCTGAAGCCCAGCGCGATACCGGTCCCGGTCCCCGCGTAGGCCGCGTACAGCCAGGCGCCGCCCTCGCCGCCGCCCCTGAGCACCAGGCCGACCGCCACCACGGACACCGCGGTGAGCGCGAATCCGGCCGGGGTCAGCGTCCGCTGCCAGGAGGCGGGCCAGGACCGCCAGGTCAGGCCGACCGCTCCGAAGACGACCGCGGTCGGCGCGAAGGTGAGACCGGCGTGCAGCGCGCTGTAGCCGAGGCCGCCCTGGACATGCAGGGTGAGCGCGAACAGGAAGCCGCCGTTGACGGCCATGACGGCCATGATCCGGAAGGCGGCCAGGCCCATGCCGGGGTGGCGCAGGACCCGCGGGGCGATCAGCGGGGCGCCACCGCTGCGGGCCAGCCGCGCCTCGAAGCGGCAGAACAGCGCGAAGAGGCCGGCCGCGGCGGCCAGCGACAGCCAGGACCACAGCGGCCAGTCCTCCTCCTGCCCGAGCACCAGCGGCACCGTCAGGAGCGAGACGGCCCCGCCCAGCAGCACCAGCCCGGTCAGGTCGAACCGGCGCGTCCGGTCCGCCGCGCCGCCGCGGGGCAGTGCGCGCCGGCCGACGGCAAGGAGTACGGCGCCGACCGGCACGTTGACGAGGAACACGGGCCGCCAGCCGGTGCCGAACAGATCGGCGCTGACCAGGACACCGCCGACCACCTGTCCGGCCGCCGCGCCGACGGCTATGACCGCCGAGTACGCGCCGAGGGCCCGCATCCGGGCCTCCCCCGTGAAGGAGCGCTGGATCAGGCTGAGCACCTGCGGGATCATCACCGCCGAACCTGCGCCCTGCACCAGCCGGAAGGCGATCAGCTCGGTCGCGCCCTGGGCGAGCCCGCAGGCGAGCGAGGCGGCGGTGAAGAGGGCGAGCCCGGCCAGGTGGACCCGGCCGTGGCCGAGCCGGTCGCCGAGGCGGGCTCCGGTGATCAGCAGCACGGAGTACGTGATGGCGTATCCGGCGATCACCAGCTGCAGGTCGGCGCCGGAGGCGTGCAGGTCGGAACCGATGGTGGGGGCCGCCACGTTCACGATGAAGACGTCGAGCAGTGCCATGAACTGGGCCGCGAGCACGACCGTGAGCAGCAGCCGGGACCCGTTGTCAGTGCCGGGGGCTTTACTGGATCCAGGCCGCGGAACGGGCGCGGAATCCGGCTCCGTGCGGGGTGTTGTCGTCATGCCGTCGAGCGTGACGAGGCTTCGGTACGAGTGTGGAGTGCCCGCTGATGCTGGTACTGCCAGCACCTGGCAAGGACCGTGCCGGGCGGTGACGATGGAGTCGCGGCGGGATGACGGGGGGACGTGACGATGGGGACGACACAGCGGCGCCGGCCGGAGCTGGCGGCCTTCCTGCGCAACAGGCGCGCCCGGGTGACACCGGCCGACGTGGGCATGCCGCCGGGGCTGCGGCGCCGTACCCCGGGGCTGCGGCGCGAGGAGGTGGCCCAGATCTCGGGTGTCGGGGTCACCTGGTACACCTGGCTGGAGCAGGGGCGGCCGATCAACGCCTCCGCGCAGGTCCTGGACGCCGTGGCCCGCACGCTGCGGCTGGACCCGCCGGAGCGGGAGCATCTGTACCGCCTGGCGGAGGTCCCCTTCGAGCCCGATCCGGAGCGCCTGACGCAGACCGTCGCCCCGGAGATCCAGGGCGTCATCGACGCCCTGGACCCGCTTCCGGCGGCGGTCTACAACTCGCGCTACGACGTCCTCGCCACCAACCCGGCCTACCGCGTCCTGTTCCTGGTCCCGGAGACCGTACGGATCGGGGTGCCGAACGTGCTGTGGACGCTGTTCACGGTGTCCGAGGAGGCCTGCCCGGTGGTGCACCGGGAGCGTGAGCTGCCCGTGATGGTGGCGACACTGCGCTCCTCGTACGGCCGGCACGTCGGGGAGCCGGCCTGGGAGAACTTCATCCGAGGCCTGTCGGCGGTCAGCCCGCACTTCGCCGAGGTGTGGGCGAGCGGCGAGGTCATACCTCCGGGGCCGCGGATAAAGACGTTCCGGCATCTGGCGGTCGGCGAACTGAGGATGACCTCGCAGTCGCTGTCGATCGACGGGATGCCGGAGTGCCGGATCGTCGTCTACACACCGGAGAGCGAGGAGGCGCGAAGCAGGCTCGGGCTGCTGCGGGAGACCAGGCAGCGGCTGTGGCCGCCGTCGGACGAGGGGGTCGCCGAGATCATCCAGCAGTGGCAGACAGAAAATCCCGCCCCCTGAGGGGACGGGATCCTGATCCAACCGATCTTTGACAACTCGACAGAGTGTCGTTCTGTGGAGCTAAGGAGAATTGAACTCCTGACCTCCTGCATGCCATGCAGGCGCTCTACCAACTGAGCTATAGCCCCTTGCGTTCTTCCCGCTCTGCGGTGCGAACAAGAAGAACTCTAGCCTGCGACCTGCCGGAAAGTGAAATCCGGGTTCCGGGCTCCGCTGCGCGCCCCGGAACTGCGGTCAGTCGTCGTCGCCGAGCACGGGCTCGGGCAGGGTGCCGGCGTTGTGCTCGAGCAGGCGCCAGCCGCGGGCGCCCTCGCCGAGGACGGACCAGCAGCAGTTGGACAGACCACCGAGGCTCTCCCAGTGCCGTGGCTCCAGGCCGAGCAGGCGTCCGATCGTGGTGCGGATCGTGCCGCCGTGGCTGACCACGACGAGGGTGCCGTCCTCGGGGAGCTTCTCGGCGTGGGCGAGGACGACCGGGGCGGCGCGGTCGGCGACCTCGGTCTCCAGCTCGCCGCCGCCGCGGCGGACCGGCTCACCGCGCTTCCACGCGGCGTACTCCTCGCCGTGCCGGGCGAGGATCTCCTCGTGCGTCAGCCCTTGCCAGACACCCGCGTAGGTCTCGCGCAGGGCCTCGTCGGGGGCCACCGTGAGGCCTGTGAGCGCGGCGAGCTCGCCGGCCGTGTCGGCGGCCCGCCGAAGATCGGAGGCGACGATTGCGTCGGGTTGCAGGGACGCCAGCAGCCGGGCGGCGCGGCGGGCCTGGGCGACACCGGTCTCGGTGAGCTCGACGTCCGTGCTGCCCTGGAAGCGGCGCTCCACGTTCCACGAGGTCTGGCCGTGCCGCCAGAGGATGATCCGGCGCCCGCGGCCGGGCTCACGGTCGACCGCGGATCCGGCCCCGGCGCCCGGGGTGGTCATCGCCACTCACCGTCCCCGTCGGCCTCCTCCTCGGCCGCGCGCAGCTTGGCGTGCTCCTCGGCCTTGCCGCGGGTCGCCTGGGCGTCCGCGGGCAGCGCCAGCTCGGGGCAGTCCTTCCACAGCCGCTCCAGGGCGTAGAAGACCCGCTCCTCGCTGTGCTGGACGTGGACGACGATGTCGACGTAGTCGAGCAGCACCCAACGGGCCTCGCGGTCGCCCTCGCGGCGCACCGGCTTGGCGCCGAGCTCCTTGTTGAGCCGCTCCTCGATCTCGTCGACGATGGACTTGACCTGGCGGTCGTTGGGGGCGGAGGCCAGCAGGAAGGCGTCCGTGATCGACAGCACATCGCTGACGTCGTAGGCGATGATGTCGTGCGCGAGCTTGTCGGCCGCCGCCTGGGCGGCGGCGTTGATGAGCTCGATGGAACGGTCAGTGGCGGTCACTACAAGGCTTTCCGTCGGCGGTCATGTGTCACCAAGGGTCTCACGGACAGCCGACGGCGCCCCACGTGACGAACGGATCACCCGTCCGGATCACGTGGGGCGCGGGGTCCCGGGCTAGAGGGCCGGGGGCTTGTAGTCCTGGCCCAGGATCACCACGACGGACGCGTTCGCGGAGACCTTTCCCTTGGTCACGGCGCTGGTGGGCAGCCCCAGCGTCTTGGCGACCTCGGTGGCGTTGTCCTTGTCGGCGGCGTCGGCGTAGGTGACCTCGGAGGTGGCCTCGGAGCCGTCCGCGGTGCCGCCGTCCAGGAAGGTGAAGCCGCCGTTGAGGAGCGCGACCCTGGCCTTCTCGGTGTTGCCCTTGGTGCCGGTGGCGTTCTGGACCGAGACACGGATCGCGGACCCCTGGTCGGGGCTCTTCGCGGTACCGCCGAGGACGTCCTTGACCACGCTGCCGCTGGTCTGGGCGCTCAGTGTGCCGTCGGTCTGGACGGGCAGCAGCGCCGTCTTGTAGTCGCCGCCCTTGGCGAGGTCGGCGAGCTTGGCGAGGAAGGCGCCGAGGTCCTTGTCGGTCAGCGACGGGTCGAGGATCTGCGCCAGTGTCTGCACGGTGACCGTCGCCCCCTGCCTGTCGGAGGACACCTTGCGCAGTACGCCCTGCATGACCTGGCCGAAGCGTTCCAGCTGGGCGTTCTGGGCCTCGCCGGAGGCGCTGTAGGTGGCGTAGGCGACGGCCATCCTGCCGCTGAGGGTCTGGTTCTTGCCCTTGTGGACGAGGGGGGCGGTGCCCTTCTTCTCGGCGCCGGGGTCGGGGACGTCGGTATCGGTGTCGACCTCGATGTTGCCGACCAGGTCGACCAGGTTCTCCAGATAGGGGGTGTCCAGGCGCCAGGTGCCCTCGATGTCGGTGCCGAGGACGGTGTCCAGCGCCTCGCGCGTGCCGGAGGAGCCGTCGTCGTCGACCGACTTGGCGAGTGTCGTGGAGGCGCCGTCGTCGCCGGTCACCGCGAGGGAGTTGGGCAGCAGGACGGTGGTGCCCTGCTTGGTGGTGGTGTTGTCGACGAGCAGCGCCGTGGAGGTGCCGCCCTTCTTGGTGTTGTGCAGGTGGACGACGATGACGTCGCGGTTCTGGGCGCCCGCGGCGGTGGTGGTGCCGGCCTTGTCCGCCGACTTCCCGAGGCCGGGGATCTTGCCCGCGTACCAGAGGTAGCCGACGCCGCCGACCACGAACAGGGCCATGGCGACGACGAGGGCGACGACACGGCTGCGGGCGCGGCGGCGGGCCTCCTCGCGGCGCTCGGTGCGGTTCTCGGTGAACGCCATCCAGTCGATGACGTCCTCGGAGTCGCCGTCGGGCTCCTCCACGAAGGCGAACTGCCCGGTGCTGTACTCGGGTTGCGACCCGACGGCGGCGTCAGGCGCCTCGTCCTCGGAGGGCTCCGGGTCCGGTGCGGGGCCGGTCTGCTGCGGTATGTAGGCGGTCCGTTCGGCGACGCGCGGCTGCTGTCCGCCGGCGGCGGTCCGCCCGTAGGGGTCGTACGGGGCGGCGGCCGAGCCGTTCGTGTCCGCGCCGGTGTGCGTGCCCGCGCCGGCGTGCGTCCCGGGGGCGTAGTCGTCGTAGGCGGGCACCTGCGGCTGCTGCCCGGTGTCGTAGGGGTCGTACGGGGAGACGGGCTGTTGGCTGCCCGTGGCGTACGGGTCGTAGCCGTAGCCCTGCTGCTGCGTGTACGGGTCGTACGCCTGCTGCGGGGGCCGGGACGCCTGCGGCGTCCGGACCTGCTGGTACATCGGCCGGCCGTACTCGTCGTAACCGACGAGTTCGTACTGGTCTTCACCGTATTCCGCGTCGTATCGGTCGTTCACCGGTGCCCCTCTCGGCTCACTCGCCGCGGTACAGCTCACGCTTGTCGATGTAGCGCACGACTCCGTCCGGCACCAGATACCAGACGGGGTCGCCCTTGGCGACTCTCGCACGGCAGTCTGTGGAGGAGATGGCGAGCGCGGGAACTTCGACCAGGGAGACTCCGCCCTCGGGAAGGCCGGGGTCGGTGAGTTGGTGGCCCGGTCGGGTGACGCCGATGAAGTGCGCCAGGGAGAACAGCTCCTCGGAGTCCCGCCACGTCAGGAGCTGGGCGAGGGCGTCGGCGCCGGTGATGAAGAACAGGTCGGCGTCGGGGTTGAGCGCGCGCAGGTCGCGCAGGGTGTCGACGGTGTAGGTCGGGCCGCCCCGGTCGATGTCGATGCGGCTGACCGAGAACTGAGGGTTCTCGGCGGTCGCGATGACCGTCATCAGATAGCGGTCCTCGGCCGGCGAGACACTGCGGTGGGTCTTCTGCCACGGCTGGCCGGTCGGGACGAACACCACCTCGTCGAGGTGGAACTGCGCGGCGACCTCGCTGGCCGCCACGAGGTGTCCGTGGTGGATCGGGTCGAAGGTGCCGCCCATGACGCCCAGGCGGCGCTTGCCCGGGGTCGACGGCCCGTTGCCCGGTCCACCGGGCCGTGGCTGCGCCGGGCCGTGGTGCCGCGGTCCGCCGAAGGTGCCGTGCCCCGTGTCGGCCGGGTCGGCCGTGCCGTTCACCGGACCGGTAGGCATGTCCTGCTCTCCCATGCGTGCAGACCCTACCGGCCCGGTCCGAGAGCCTTGGCCACGAGTTCCCCGGGGCGGCCCCGGGAGGGCCTTCGCCGGATTCAGCGGTCGCGGTTGAAGCGGGTGGTGATCCACAGCAGGAGCAGCAGGACGATGAACGCACCACCGCCCGTGACCAGGGGGTTGAGGCTGTCGTGGTTGCCACCGTGCTCCTCGCCCTCGGCGGCGAGAGTGACCAGCTGGGCTGCGGCGCTGTGGAAGCTCATCTTCAGCAGAACCTATCCGATGGGTGTCCCCCCGCTCGGTGGAGCCGAGAAGAGGGAAGGGCGGGATAAAGACGTCGGCCCATCGTATGCGGGCGCCTCGGCGGCGATCACGCCGACTCCGCCGTTGGGGAACCTTCGAAGACCCTCAGTCGTCCTTCCGCTTGTAGCCCCGCAACAGGAACCACCCGGTCAGTACACAACCGACGACCATCACGATCAGGACGATCCGGAGCAGATTGCCCGTCCCTTGCTGCTCGGCCGCGCTCGCGGCCTCGGTCAGCCAGGCGGCTGCGGGGGTGTGCTCCATGGCGTTGGACTCCTTCGCTGTACTGCCCGTACACGGTAACTCCGCCTAGGCTGGGCTCAGCCTCGGGGGCAGGCAGGAACGACCGCGCACGGCGGCGCCGCACGGCGCGCACCGCCCGCACGGCACTCAGACGTACATGGGGGAAGACATGTCCGACGACGGCCGCCCGCACAACGGGCACGAGCGCGCGCCGAGCCGGCAGCGCAGGCGCTTCCAGGGGATCTCCTCCCGGGCGTACGAGCACCCGGCCGACCGTTCCGCCCTGGTGGCGCTGCGCAAGCTCAGCGGTTTCGACACGGTCTTCAAGGCGCTCAGCGGGCTGCTGCCCGAGCGCAGCCTGAGACTGCTGTTCCTGTCCGACTCGGTGCGGGTGTCGGACCAGCAGTTCACCCACCTCAACGACATGCTGCGGGACGCCTGTTACATCCTGGACCTGGAGAAGGTCCCGCCGATGTACGTCACTCAGGATCCGCAGCCGAACGCGATGTGCATCGGCCTGGACGAGCCGATCATCGTCGTCACCACGGGCCTGGTCGAGCTGCTCGACGAGGAGGAGATGCGGGCGGTCGTCGGCCACGAGGTGGGCCACGCGCTGTCCGGCCACTCCGTGTACCGCACGATCCTGCTGTTCCTGACCGGCCTGGCGCTGAAGGTCGCCTGGATACCGCTGGGCAACCTCGCGATCATGGGGATAGTGACCGCGCTGCGGGAGTGGTTCCGCAAGTCGGAGCTGTCAGCCGACCGGGCGGGTCTGCTGGTGGGCCAGGACCTCCAGGCCTCGATGCGCGGTCTGATGAAGATCGCGGGCGGCAATCATCTGCACGAGATGAACGTGGACGCGTTCCTTCAGCAGGCCGAGGAGTACGACGCGGCCGGCGACCTGCGCGACTCCGTGCTGAAGATCCTCAATGTGCTGCCCCGTACCCACCCCTTCGCCGCGGTGCGCGCGGGCGAGCTGAAGAAGTGGGCGGCGTCCCGCGACTACCAGCGGATCATGGACGGTCACTACCCTCGGCGCGACGACGACAAGGACACCTCGGTCACGGACTCGTTCCGGGAGTCCGCCGCCAGCTATGCCGGCCATGTCAAAAGCTCCAAGGACCCGCTGATGAAGCTGGTCACGGACATCGCGGGCGGGGCGGGCGATCTGGGCGGCCGGGTACGGCGCGGCTTCGGCGGGTTCGCCGGCCCGCCGCCGCCGAAGGACCGCCCGTCGTCGGACGGGCCGGACCCGCAGGACGGCCCGTCGGACACCCCACCGCACGACAAGGACTGAGCGGGCCCGGACGGACGGGGACCGGGAGGACGGGGTCGGGAGCGCGGCCGCGCGGTCCTGCTGCCCCTGGCTCCAGGGCCTGTCGGCTCACACATTCGGCTGGGCGCTCGGGGCCAGTGCTCCGCACAATGCCGTCGCGTCGCCCGTGGCGTACGGGTCGGTGCCCGCCGGGCCGCCGCTCCTGGCGGTCTGGCCGAAGAGCAGGGGGTGCAGGCGGTTCGCGGAGTCGTCGGCGCAGGACAGCGGGCCGGCCTGGGCGACGGAGACGACGAGCTGGGCCTGGCGCAGGCGCAGGTCGTCGTGGTCGAACCGGAAGCGCAGCTCGCGCCGGACGGTGAACAAGGAGACCTCGGCCTTCGCTCCGGCGCCGGTCGGCCGCAGGGCGTACACGAAGGTGTGGTCGGCGGTGACCTCGAGGGTCGACGCGTCGCTCTCGGCGAACGCCAGCGTGCCCTGCACCCGGATGCTGGGGTCGGCCAGCTCCACCTGGGCGGGATCGAAGCGGATCAGCCAGCCGGTGGGCGCGTGCCGGCCGTCGGCGCTCGGGTGGTCGAAGCTCTGGTCGAACTGGTCGAGTTGGTCCGGGTCGAGCAGCACGCGCACGGGCCGGACCTGCTGTCCGGTGAGCACCTCGGGGTAGAGGGCGGAGCGGACTATGTAGTCCTTGGCCGTGGTCAGGGCGGTCACGACCTGGCCCTCGGAGAAGTGCGCGGTGGCCCGGGAGGCGGGCAGCGGTACGCCCTCGGCGCCCAGGCGGAACTGCGCCGCGGGGCTGTGCGCGTACAGGTACTCCGCATCGGCCGTGCCGGGCACCTTGCCCGACGGGGAGAGCGGGATCATGGTCATCCGCAGCGGTTCGGCCGGCTGGAGAGCCCCGGGGGTCTGGTAGGGGTTGCGTACGCCCATGTAGATCGCGGTGCCGAAGGCGACCGCTATCAGCAGGACCAGGATCAGCGCCTGCCGGGACAGACCCCGGCGCAGGGGCGGGCGGCGGCGCACGGCGGGCGTGTGGTCGGTCATGCGCTCCTGCGCGGAGTACTCCTGGATGCGGGCAGCGCGGACGAACGACTCGTCGAAGACGACGGATCGGTATTCTTCCTCGCCACTTCCGGGAGCGCCCTCGGGTGTCCCCTCAGGTGGGTCTCCAGGTCCGCCCATACATTCAGGGTAGGTCGCGCGGAGCCCCGGTAAACGCCCGGCTGTACGACAAGTTCTGACAGGTTCTCACCAGGATCGCCGAGCGGGTTCAGGGAGTGCGCGGGAGTGCCGGGACCGCCGGCCGGGCGTGGTCGGTGGAGGCGGAGGGGGTGGCCGCTCCGCCCTGTTCGAGACCTGTCGAAGCGGGTGGCGGGATCTGGTCGCGGTCGCCGGACGAGGCGCCGCGGTAGACCGCGGTGAAAGCCAGCGCGACCATGCCGATCCCCATCACGAGGGCGAGCATCCAGGCGACGGGGCGATGCCAGCGGACCTGCCTGCCGTACCCCCACAGAGGGCCGTAGCGGCGTTCGGGGGAATCGGGGTCGTCGGGGTCGGTCAGATCGTCGAGGTCCGGATCATGGCCGAGATCGTCGGGCCCCTCGGGGCCGTACCCGTCGTCGTAGCGTTCGCCTCTGGCGTGGGCGCGGCGGGCCTCGGCCTCGGAGGCCTCCGCTCTCGCCTGGGCGGCGGCCAGGAGGCGTTCCACGGCGGTCGGCTCGTGCACCTCGGCCGCCTGCACGAAGGCCTCGTCGAAGACCACGGAGGCGAACTCTTCGTCCGACACCCCGCGGTCGTGGTCGTCGTCGGGCTCCCAGCCGTCAGGGAACGGCGTGCCCCCCACGTCCTCCGGCACGGATCCAGAGTAGACCTGGGGGGTCATTTTGGGCAGACGGTATGGAAATTCATCCGCCTGCCGAGACGGCTCCGCCGTGGCGGCGGGACCGGCCCGGCGGACCAGCGGCCACACGCGCCCCACCGGTGGCTCCTGCCTCATGGGGAGCCGCCGGCCGCCGGGAACGCACGGAGGCTCGTCTCAGCGCCGGATGTGGCCGTCCCCGGTGACGATGTACTTGGTGCTGGTGAGCTCCGGCAGGCCCATCGGGCCGCGGGCGTGCAGCTTCTGCGTGGAGATGCCGATCTCCGCGCCGAAGCCGAACTGGCCGCCGTCCGTGAAGCGCGTGGAGGCGTTCACGGCGACGGTGGTGGAGTCGACCAACCGGGTGAAGCGGCGGGCGGCCTGCTGCGAGGTGGTGACGATGGCCTCGGTGTGCCCGGAGGTCCACAGCCGGATGTGCTCGACGGCCCGGTCGAGGGAGTCGACGACGGCGGCGGCGATGTCGTACGAGAGGTACTCGGTCTCCCAGTCCTCCGGTGTGGCCTCCACGACGGTCGCCTTGGAGTCCTTGGCGTAGGCCAGGACCCGTTCGTCGGCGTGGACGGTGACGCCGGCCTCGGCGAGGGCGTCCAGCGCGCGGGGCAGGAACTCGGCGGCGATGTCCTGGTGGACCAGGAGGGTCTCGGCGGCGTTGCAGACGCTGACGCGCTGCGCCTTGGAGTTGATCAGGATGTCGACCGCCATGTCCAGGTCGGCGTGGGCGTCGACGTAGACGTGGCAGTTACCGGTGCCGGTCTCGATGACCGGGACGGTGGACTCGGCGACGACGGTGCGGATCAGGGAGGCGCCGCCGCGCGGGATGAGGACGTCGACCAGGCCGCGGGCTCGCATCAGTTCCCGGACGCTCTCGCGGCTCTCGCCGGGGACGAGCTGCACCGCGTCGGCGGGCAGCCCGGCGCCGCCGACGGCGTCCCGCAGGACGCGCACGAGGGCGGTGTTCGACTCGTAGGCGGAGGCCGAACCGCGCAGCAGCACGGCGTTGCCGGACTTCAGGCAGAGGGCGGCGGCGTCGACGGTGACGTTCGGGCGGGCCTCGTAGATGATCCCGACGACGCCGAGCGGTACGCGGACCTGGCGCAGGTCGATGCCGTTGGGGAGGGTGGAGCCGCGGACGACCTCGCCGACCGGGTCGGGCAGGGCCACGACGTCGCGCACGTCGGAGGCGATGGCCCGCACCCGCTCCGGGGTGAGCGTGAGCCGGTCGATGATCGCCTCGCTGGTGCCGGCCGCGCGGGCCTTGGCGATGTCCTTGGCGTTGGCCTCGACGATTTCACTCGTACGGACCTCCAGCGCGTCCGCCACGGCGAGCAGCGCGTCGTCCTTCACGGACCGCGGCAACGGCGCGAGGTCGGCGGCGGCGGCCTTGGCCCGGTAGGCGGCCTGGGTGACCGGTGACATGGAGTCGTACGGTGAAAGCGTGGTCATGAGGGAAGGGTAGTGCGCGCGGCGGGGCCGTCCAGGGCTCATCCCAAACCCCGAGACAGCACCCGAAGGGCCCGAAAGGCCCCTGTCCTGGCAGGACCCGGCAGGGTTGCGCGCCGGCCGGGGTCAGTAGGGATGCACGCCGACCGGGGTGGCCGGTGGAGGGCCGTAGCCCTCGGCGACGCGCTGGTGGTAGGTCTCCCGGTCGATGACCTCCAGGCCGACGATCTCCCAGGGCGGCAGGCCCGCGGTCTGGCGGTGCTCGCCCCACAGCCGCAGGGCGACGGCGGCGGCGTCGTGCAGGTCGCGGGCCTCTTCCCAGTAGCGGATCTCCGCGTGGTCCTGCGCGTACCGGCTGGTCAGCAGGAAGGGGTGGTCGTGCGCCAGCTGTTCCAGGGCCCGCCGGACCTCGTTGATCGGGGACGCGGCGCCGGAGAGACTGAGGGTGATGTGCCACAGCCGGGGCAGCTCCGCGGGCTTCTCGCCCTCGTACCGGTCGCCGGCCGCGACGCTGGTCAGGGCGCGCTCCTCACCGGGGGCGCGGGAGGAGGCACCGCGGGTGGCACGAGCGCCTTCGGCGCCGCCGCGGGACGCTCCCGCCCCAGGGCGCACTCGTCTCACTACGGCCTCCTTCGCGCCAGCGCAGTGCTCCTGCGGATTGTTCCCTGAGTCAAAGTTGAGCAGGCCGGGAGGCTTCGCGTGGCGGTTTCACGGAACGTCCCCCACCGGGAGCGCCCGTTCGACCCGGTTTACGGGTGCAGGATCACCAGGTCGTCCCTGTGTACGATCTCGCGTTCGTACGCGGGGCCCAGTTCGCGCGCCAGCTCGTGGGTGGAGCGGCCGATCAGCCGGGGGATCTCCTTGGCGTCGAAGCTGACCAGTCCGCGGGCCACCGCGCGCCCTGTGCCGTCGCGCAGCTCGACGGGGTCTCCGGCGCTGAACTCGCCCTCGACGGCGGCGATCCCGGCCGGCAGCAGCGACTTGCGCCGTTCGACGACGGCGCGCACGGCCCCGTCGTCCAGGGTCAGGGAGCCCTGCGGGGTGGAGGCGTGCTGGAGCCACAGCAGCCGGTCGGCGGAGCGTTTGCCCGCCGGGTGGAAGTAGGTGCCGGTGTCCCCGCCCGCGAGGGCCTCGGCGGCGTGGACGGTGCTGGTGAGGACCACGGGAATGCCGGCGGCCGCGGCGATCCGGGCCGCCTCGACCTTGGTGACCATGCCACCGGTGCCGACGCCGGCCTTGCCCGCGCTGCCGATCTCGACGCCCGCCAGGTCGGCGGGGCCGCGCACCTCCGCTATCCGCGAGGTGCCGGGCCTGCCCGGGTCGCCGTCGTACACGCCGTCGATGTCGGACAGCAGCACGAGCAGGTCGGCGTGGACGAGGTGGGCGACGAGGGCGGCGAGGCGGTCGTTGTCGCCGAAGCGGATCTCGTCGGTGGCGACGGTGTCGTTCTCGTTGACGACGGGGAGGGCGCCCATGGCGAGGAGCTTGTCGAGGGTGCGGGAGGCGTTGCGGTGGTGGGCGCGGCGGCTCATGTCGTCGGCGGTCAGCAGGACTTGGCCGACGCGGACGCCGTAGCGGGCGAGGGAGGCGGTGTAGCGGGCCATGAGCAGGCCCTGGCCGACGCTCGCGGCGGCCTGCTGGCGGGCCAGGTCCCTGGGGCGGCGGCGCAGGCCCAGCGGGGCCAGGCCGGCGGCGATGGCGCCGGAGGAGACGAGGACGATCTCCCGCTCTCCCCCGCTGCGGCTCTTGGCGAGGACGTCCACGAGCGCGTCGACCCGGTCGGCGTCCAGTCCGCCGGCGGCGGTGGTCAGTGACGAGGAACCCACTTTGACGACGATCCTGCGGGCCTCGCCCACGGCCTGCCTTGCCCCTGCCACCTTGCTCGACGTCCCCTCGCGTAGGTCTGGCGCTCCGCCCGGCAATCTACGCGAAGCGGGTGGGGCGGCGCGCATCGGTCCAGCCCCCGGACAGGCCCTGCGTAATCATTTGCTCACGCATTGCGTACGGCAAAAAAGTTGCCCCGGTTGCCTATGGAAATTAAAGGCGATCTAAATTTAATGTGAACGGTGTGCCATCTACAGTTCACTCCGTGAAGCGTATTCTCCTCAGATCAGGGAAGAGCCCCTTCGACGTCCTCTCCGTGGAGGAAGCTCTCCACCGTGACGTCATCGCCACCAACTCCGGCAACCTGATCTTCAGCGACGCCACGCACAAGATCCTCGAGACCCCCGGTGCCGAGGTGGTCTCGAACGGCATGAAGAGCGACGTCGCGGCGGCCTCACGGATCAACGACGAGTACGACGTGTTCGTCGTGCCGCTCGCCAACGCCTTCCGGCCGTCCTTCGATCTCCCGTTGCAGCGGCTGACCCGGCTGATCGGCAAGCTGAAGATCCCGGTCGTCGTCGTGGGGGTCGGCGCGCAGACCGGTGTGACGTACGACCCGTCGCGGCTGAAGGCCATGGAGCCCACCGTCCGCGCCTTCTGTTCCGCGGTCCTGGACCACAGCGCGTCCATCGGCGTGCGCGGCGAGTTCACCGAGAAGTACCTCAACGACATGGGCTTCCGGGACGTCGAGGTGATCGGCTGCCCGTCGATGTTCATGCACGGCGACCGGCTCCCCGTCGAGAAGCGGGTGGCGGCGCTGACCGCGGACTCCCGGGTGGCGGTGAACGGCTCGCACACCGCGATGCGCGGCGGCGGCCTGTCGAAGATCGTCGACCGGGCCCACGAGCGGTACCCGAACCTGCTGTACATAGGCCAGAACCTCACGGACGCCAAGCAGCTGCACTGGCGGGACGTGAACTCCCCGGCCGGCCGGATCACCGAGATGCCGACCCACCCCGACCACCCGATGTACCGGGAGGACAAGGCCCGGGTCTACGTCGACCCGGTCACCTGGATCGACGACCTGCGGGGCTTCGACTACTCTTTCGGATCGCGAATCCACGGAAACATCGCGGCACTGCTGGCGGGTACGCCCGCGACCGTGCTGGCCTTCGACTCGCGCACGCTGGAGCTGTGCCGCTACTTCGAGATCCCGCACCGGCTGCTGAGCGAGGCGCCCGCGGAACTCGACCCGGCCGAGCTGTACGAGGAGGCGGACTTCGGCCCGCTGACCGGCAATCACAAGCAGCGCTTCGACCGTTTCACCTCGTTCCTGGACAAGAACGGCCTGGAGAACACCTTCACGCACGGCGACGGCGGCGCGGCCTTCGAGAAGAAGCTGCGGTCGCTGTCGTTCCCGGCGGGTGTGCGCCCGTGGAACGACGCCGACCTGGCCTCCCTGACCAGCCGGTTCGGGTGGTTGCAGCAGCGGATCACCGAACTGGACGGCCACAACACGCAGTTGAAGCGGGAGCTGGCCAAGACGCGGTCCGGCGCGAAGGCCGCCGCCAAGGCTGCGCTTCCCGCGCCCTCGATCTACCGGCGGGCGCGGCGGGCGGTCGGACGTCCGCTGCGGCAGGCGCTGAAGTCGAAGTAGCCCCGCAGAGCCGGGAGAAGGCGGCGGCGCGTCGCACGCGTCGCCACTCTCCTTCCGGACGGCCGTTCACCCCGCCGTGGCGCTTCGCGGAGCCGTTCGTATCCGGGAGATCCGGCGCCTCACCTTGCGGGCCGCCCGGCGCAGGAACGACTCCGCCGGACTCTTGCGCCAGCCGGGGTAGTCCTTGGCCTCGCGGGGTTCGGCGAGGTAGACGCTGTCGGGCACACCGGCCGCCTTGGAGCGGAAGTGCGGGTAGGCGAGGTAGAGCCGGGTGTTGCCCTTCTTCAGGACGGGGGCGGGCTCCTGCTTCTCCTTGATGAACCGGATGACGTCCATGAGGAGGTCCGGGCGCTGCCGGGCCACCAGGTGCAGCCGCAGCCGCTCGTGGACCCGGAGCCGTTGGGCGACGCCCTCGTTCCAGTGGGCGTCCATCAGGGGCCGGGCCAGTTCCATCTTGGTGCGCCGGGTCTCCTCGTCGTTCCTGAGGAAGACCGGCCCGAACTGCGGCAGCAGGGTGACCAGGAAGGGGCGGACCATCAGCACGTCCCGCTCGGCGCCGGGCGGGAGCATCCGGGCGAGCAGTTCCATCAGCGCGCGCGCCGAGTCGAAGCGGAGCTTGTAGCTCCCGCTCTTGGTCACATGCTTGCCGTCCTCACGGCCGACCAGGTAGTAGCAGGTGTGGTCGGCGACCACGGAGACGCCGTCGGCGCGCAGGTACGCCTCCATCGTGAACAGCGCGTCCTCGCCGGTCCACAGGGACTCGTCGAAGCGCATCCCGTGGCGTTCCAGCAGGGCGCGGCGGAACAGCTTCTGCGCGCTGAGCGTGAACTTGATGTTGGAGGAGTAGACGTCGGTCCGCTTCAGCGTCTTGCCGAACATCGACTTGGGCGCGTTGCGGTTGACGCCCTCCACCTTGCCGAGCACGACGTCCGTGCCGTTCTCGTCGGCCATGGCGACCATGCGCTCCAGGGCCTCGGGGCCGAGCCGGTCGTCGGCGTCGAGGAAGAAGACGTAGCGTCCGGTGGCCTTGCCCAGACCGACGTTGCGCGGGCCGCTGGGACCGCCGGAGTTCTCCTGGCGGATCACCGTGACCGTCATGGGGGCGCGGGCGGCGAACTCCTCCAGGTACTCGCCGGTGCCGTCGGCGGAGCCGTCGTCGACCGCGATGACCTCGACGCGTGCCGCGTCGAGGGTCTGCGCCTCGACCGACGCCAGGCACTCGACCAGGTACGGCATGGCCTCGTACGCCCCGATGATCACGCTCACATCAGGCTGCGCCACGGACACGTTTCCCCCTCGTCACGAGAACTTCCCCTCGAATCAGCCGAACGGCTACTTGGTAGACGGGCGGTTTCGGCAAGCGGTTGTCTCGCTCCGTCGCGTCTGTGATCCACTTCACAGAACTGCCGTCGAGGAATCAGGTTATACCGGGACGGTAAGAGCGTCGGTAAAAAACGGCGCGGCCCCCGGAGACTCTCCGGGGGCCGCGCCGTTCCTGGTGCGGGGGCGGTCAGCCGGCCGCCGCCACGCCGTCCGTCTCGCCGGCCGTCGCGACCCGCTGTGCGGGTACGGTCCTCGCCTGCACCGCCTGGTCGAGTGCCGCGTGCGAGCGCTGACCGGCGTTGCGGGCCTCGGCCTTCAGCGCGAGGTCGGCCACCGCGGTGTTGAACTGCTCGATGGACGTCGGCTCGTCCGGTCCGAGCAGGTACCGCTTGAGCTCGCCCCGCTCCGCGGCCAGCGGGTCCGCGGCCGGGTCGCGCACGGCGTCCAGCAGCTCGCCGAGCCGGTCCGCGTCGTTGGAGAGGATCACCGCGGCGCGTACCGCGGTGTTCTGCCGCTTGAACTCCTCCGCGCCCAGACCTGCGGAGTCCGTCACCGCGTACGGCTTGCCGCTGGCGATGAAGTCGGAGACCACGCTGGAGATGTCGGAGACCATCGCGTCGGAGACGTTGAAGCAGTCGTACAGGCGCGGCTCGGCGCCCGTGACGACCCGGTGCTCGGCCGTGCCGAAGGAGCGCCAGTAGGCGTCGTTCCACTCGGCGTGCAGCCGGGCGACCTCCTCGTGCTTCCTGAGGTCGACCAGGCCGTCGCGGGCGGCCTCCGCCGCGTCGCCCCGCTCGCTGCCGGGCCCGGTCAGCTCGGCGAGCCTGGCGGTGATGCGGGCCAGCTCGGCCTTCGCCGCGGCCTGGGCGGCCGCGTCGCCCGCGAACCGCGGGTCGGCGGCACGGTCGGCGGCCGCCTTCTGGACCAGCGCGGTGATGCGCCGGTGCGCGGCGCCGGCCTTGGCGCTGCGGGTTCCGGTGAAGGGGTGCGGCTTGTACAGGACGCGGACCGGGGGGTCGGCCGCGACGAGCTTCTTCACGATGTTCTCGCCGGCCAGCAGGATGGAGGTGTTGCCGGGGTTGTCGTCCCAGCCCTCCCAGGTCGGCGCGTACAGGACGGTCGGGATGCGGCCGTCGGCCGGCGCGCCCTCGGCGGTGCGGATCGGGGCCAGCTGCGGGCGCCCGACCTCGACGATGTCCTCGTCGCGGACACCGACGTCGGCGATGGCGTAGCGGTCGCGGCCCGCGCGGCCCGCGGTCCACACCTCGTCGTAGACCTTGCTGAACGGGTTCACGCTGGCGAGCTTGTCGCTGTCGCCGTGTCCGATGAAGACGTGCTTCATGGTGGGGACGCGCAGCATGTGGATGTTCTTGCCGACGTTCGCCGCGTAGAGCGTGACGCGTACGGTCGACAGGTCCAGGTTCATCAGGTGCACCCCTCCGGGCACGCAGATGACGGGGACCGTGGTGGGCAGCAGCTTCTCCATGACGGCGTGCTCACGCAGGAGGATCAGCGGCCGGGTGTCCAGCTGCTCCATCGTCTCCAGCCACATGTTGACCTGGTAGGCGGAGTCCTTGGAGCCGGAGAAGTACAGCACCGTCTCCGGGCGGTACTCGCGCAGCCAGGCGCTGACCGCGCCCAGCACCTTGTCGGCCTTCGGCGGGATCCGCCTGCCGCGCAGGTGGGGCAGGAGCGCGAGGACGTAGAGCGCGCCCAGGACCAGCGTGACGCCCATGCCGACGGCGCCGGGCAGGGTCCGGCCGGTGGCCGCGGAGACCAGCAGACCGGCGACGGCCACGATGTCGAGGTGGAACATCTTCTCGGCGGAGCGGCTCAGCAGGCGGCGCGGCGGCGCGTCCGGGATGCGGATGCGGGAGGCCAGGTCGACGTTGCGGGTGTCGACCGGCATCCGGCGGCGGTTGTCGATCAGGGTGGCCAGCACGCCCTGCGGGGCCTGGAGCCCGTAGAAGGCGATGAAGCAGCCGATGGCGCCGTAGAAGACCAGGTCTTCCCCGAGGTCCAGGCGGGCGAGCAGCAGGACCAGGAGCAGCTCGCGGATCAGGAAGCGGGTCGACAGACCGGCCCGTACCTTGCTCAGGCGGTTGACCAGGTAGCTGTCCTTGCGGTGCAGATAGTGGTCCGCCAGGTAGGTCACCGCGGCCGTGGCCGCGAAGGCGGGGACGCTCGGGACGAGCGCGGCCAGCATGAGGCAGGGGAAGCCCAGCATCATGAGGGCCGCCGCGGCCAGCTCGGCCACGCTGCCCACCCGGGCGACGCGAATAGCTGTGGATATCACGGAGGAACCTGCTCTGGGAGGGGTGCTGGTTGTCTGGGCGAAATCAAAGTCCGGAATATGCCGGAAAATCACCTTGTGAAGTCTTTGTAGTCCTTAAGGACTCAGGCCTCTGCGAATGCCGGGTGAACTGGCAATCACAGAGGCCTGAATGTCTGAAGGCTAATTGCCGCTGATTATGCCACGCCGTCCTGGCGGTCCAGGACACTGGCCAGCGCCTGCTCGAAGCCGGAGGCCTTGCCGGCCGGTGCCGTCGGGTCCTGCTGGCGGACGTCGATCACGTGTCCGGTCAGCTCGGAGAGCAGCACGTCGAGCGAGGTGCGGGCCACCGCTTCGGAGGAGAGCAGGCTGCCCGCGGGCTCCTGTCCGAAGGCCTTGGTGCGCATCGGGGTGGCGGTGCGCTCCGGGTTGACGCAGTTGACGCGGATGCTGTCGCCGGCCCACTCGTCGGCCAGGGCCTGGGTGAGGTTCACCATGGCGGCCTTGGTGGAGGAGTACAGGCTGTACTCGGCGCGGCCGCGGGTGTAGCTGCTGGAGGTGTACAGCAGCAACTGGCCCTTGGTCTCGGCGAGGTACTTGTACGCGGAGCGGGCGATCTGCACCGGCGCCAGGTAGTTGACCTTCAGCGCCTCCTCGATGGTGGCGTTGTCGGTCTCGGCCAGCTTGCCGATGCGCAGCACGCCGGCGGTGTTGACGACGTAGTCGATGCGCCCGGTCTCGGCGTACGCCTTGGACAGCGCGTCGTCGACCTCCTCCGGGTTCTCCACGTGGGTGCCGGTGGTGGAACGGCCCAGCGCGTACACGTGCGCGCCGTAGGACTCGGCGAGTTCCGCGATGTCCTTGCCGATGCCGTAGGAGCCGCCGAAGATGACGACCGTGCGGCCGGTGAGGAGCTCGCGGTAGGCGGCCTCGCCCTTCTGCTCCGGGGCGGCGGTGGAGCCGAGCTGGAACAGCTTGTCGGCGATGAAGACGTCGACCGGCTGGGTCACCTTCATGTTGTACTCGTCACCCGCGACCACGTGGATCGGCACGTCGGGCAGGTACCTGAGCACGACGGAGCAGTCGTCGGTGGCCTGGAAGTTGGGGTCGCCGGACGCGATCTCGTAGGCCCGGCGGATGGTGGACAGCTTGAAGGCCTGCGGCGTCTGGCCGCGGCGCAGCCGGGAGCGGTCCGGGATCTCGGTGATGAACTCGCCGTCCTCGCCGTGCGTGCGCGTGACGATGATGGTGTCCGCGGACGGGATGGCGACGTCGACGGCCTGGTAGCGCTCCAGCGCCGCCACGCAGTCGTCGATGACGCGCTGCGACAGCAACGGCCGCACGGCGTCGTGGAAGAGGACGTTGGCGTCCTCGCCCTCGGCCAGGCCCTCGCCGAGGGCGGCGATGGCCCGCTCGGTGGTCTCGTTCCGCGTCGCGCCGCCCTCGATGATCCTGGAGACCTTCTTGAGACCGGCCTTGGCGACGATCTTCTCCACGTCCGGCACGTAGCCGGGCGCCATCAGCACGATGACGTCGTCGATGGAGTCGGCTTCCTCGAAGGTGGTCAGGGTGTGCTCGATGACTGCCTTGCCGGCGATCTTCAGCAGCTGCTTGGGGATCGACAGACCCACCCGCTGGCCGGTGCCACCGGCCAGGATCACTGCGGTGGTACGGGGCTTGGCTATGTGCTGGAACACAGGTGACCTACCTTGGGGCGACAGGGAACTTCGAAAGGGTCCCACTTCTGGTTACCGCTGTGCAAGGTGAGTGACCTCCAACGCATATGTGCGCGCAACCTGTCATTCATCTCGCACCGATGGTGATAGCCAAGTCACGGCAAGACCTTCCACGCTTCCTCACGGACATTTGCTGTGAGTAACTCCACAGGGAGTCGAACCTGCCCGAGAACGGCGGCGGCGAGGCCCCGGCGTCACCGCGGCCGCTCGGGGCGACGGTGTCCTGGTACCCGCACGAGCACCATCCACGACACCTGGTGCGCGGGTGCCGTCCGAGCTGCGGAAGCGCACTTCACGGGCGCGCCGACCGGCGGACACCCGTCACCGCGGATCACCGGTCACACGAACCCCTGCGGCCCGTCGCGCCCCGCCGTTCCCGCGTCGGTCCGCACGTCCCGCGATGCCGGGCCGCACATGTTCTTCATATGCGTGACGGCGCTGTTGCGGACAAGTCTCGAATACGGTTCACCGGGCAGCCGAAGGCCGCTGAATTCCTTATCGGGATTGTGCGGCATCCCGGTCCCCGACGGCCGCGCCGGCGTTCACCGGGATGCCGTCTCTCGTACAGTCCGTCTCCATGCGGTGCGTCTCCATGGTCAACGGACGGTAGGGGAAGTTCCTGAGTTCATGCTGAGAGGAGCCTGGGACTCGGATGAGTCCCAGGCTCCTCGCGCACCGGCCCCGGCCTGCGGAGAAGGCCGGGAGCCGCCGTGTCGGGCGGCTCACACGAGCCGCACGCCCGGCCTGCCGTCCTCGACCCGCAGGCGGGCCAGCGTCCTCGCCCCCGCCCTCGTCCGCAGGACCGTGTCGACCACCCTGACCTGCGCGTCGATGCGGTCGCGACGGATGTCGAAGAGGTGGTACCCGCGGTGCGCGTCGACCAGCTTCCAGTGCGGGTTGTCCGGTTTGCGGGGATCCATGAAGGCGTGGAAAGCGGCCTGGTCCTGGTCGCCGCCGCTGGAGATCGAGGTGCCGACGAACTCGGCGCCCACGACGGCCGAGCGCGGATCGGCGAAGTTCCGCTTCAGATCGCTGATCATCGTGACGTGCCGGTCGCCGCTGAGCACGACCGGATTGCGTACGGCCGCGAACTCGGCGAGCAGCGCGTTGCGTTCGGTCTGGTAGCCGTCCCAGGCGTCGTAGTACCACTGCTTGCCCGCGCCGATCAGCAGATCGGTCTCGGCCATCATGATCTGCGAGGCGACGAGGTTCCAGCTCGCCGGGGAGCCGTGCAGCCCGTCGAGGAGCCACTTCTTCTGGGCGGCGCCGAGCATGGTGCGCGACGGGCTGCGGGCGCCCGCCTGACCGGTCGCCTGGTCGCTGCGGAACTGCCGGGTGTCCAGCACGTTGAGCCGGGCCAGGCGCCCGAAGTCCAGCCGGCGGTGCATCCGGATGTGCGGGCCGTTCGGGACCGCGCCCGCCCGTACCGGCATGTGCTCGTAGTACGCCTGGTAGGCCGCGGTCAGCCGGGCGACGAACGCGGTGTGCGACTGCTTGTCGGGGTCCTGCGGGACCTGCCCGGCGAAGTCGTTGTCGACCTCGTGGTCGTCGAAGGTGACCACCCAGGGGGCGGCCGCGTGCATCGCCCGCAGGTCGGGGTCCCTGCGGTACTGGGCGTGGCGGTTGCGGTACTGCACCAGGGTGTGCGGCTCCCCCGCGCCCTCGTGCCGGCGTACGCCCGTGGCGGACGGCGGGGACTCGTAGATGTAGTCGCCGACGAAGACGACGACGTCCGGATCCTGCGCCCGCATGTCGGCGTACGGCGTGAAGTAGCCCTGCTGCCAGTTCTGGCAGGAGGCGAGCGCCACCCGCAGCGGGCCGCGGCCGGTCGCGTCGGGCGCGGTGCGGGTGCGGCCACGGGGCGAGATCTGGCCGTCGGCGCGGAAGCGGTACCAGTACGCACGGTCCGGGCGTAACCCCCGTACATCGACGTGAACGCTGTGCCCGTACGCGGGCCGCGCCTGCGCGGTGCCCCGGCGCACACCCGTGACGAAACGCGGGTCCTCGGAGATCTCCCACTGCACCGGCACGGTTCGGGCCGGCATACCGCCGCCGTGCAGCGGGTCGGGGGCGAGCCTGGTCCACAGCACGATGCCGTCGGGCAGCGGGTCCCCGGAGGCGACTCCGAGGCTGAACACCCCTGCGGGCAGCTTGGGTTGGGCGGCACTGGCGGTGGCGGGCAGCCACAGCTGGGTGGTGGCGGCGCCGAGCACGGCGGCACCGGTGGTCAACAGGCGGCGGCGGTCGGGCGATTCGGGTCCGGTCACTGGGGTCATGGGGCGAACTCCCCTGCCTCGCTGGCCTCTTGGTCGTTCGCAAGCTCCCACGGGCGGCCGGTCGGTCCGCTGAACAACGGATCTCGCGTGCATGACAAGCGGACGGACAGGAAGGGACCCGTTGCCGGGTGGCGAAGGCGGGACGAACGCGCCCTTGCCGCAACGGGTCCCGGGGACTGCGGGTGGACAGTCCGGGCAGAGATGTCACCTCATGACGGTGCCGTCCCGGACGGGGTCCGGAACGGCACCGTGAGAACTTCGCGAGAGCCCGGGAAGAACGCCGCCCGGGCTCCGTGGGAACCCGGGCGGGCTGCGCGAGGGCTCGGGCGGGCCCCGGAAGAGGACCTAGAAGGGCTCGAAGTCGTCGTACTCGCGGGAGGCCTCGTCGCGCTCCGCGTCCCGGTCCCGGCGGCGCTGGGCCGCGGGCCTCGGCGCCTCGAAGCGGTGGTCCTCACCGCGTCGGCCGAGCATCTCCGCGCCCGCGGTGACCGACGGCTCCCAGTCGAAGACGACCGCGTTGTCCTCGGGGCCGATCGCGACGCCGTCGCCGGCGCGGGCGCCCGCCTTCATCAGTTCCGTCTCCACGCCGAGGCGGTTGAGCCGGTCGGCGAGGTAGCCCACGGCCTCGTCGTTGTTGAAGTCGGTCTGGCGCACCCAGCGCTCGGGCTTCTCGCCGCGCACGCGGAACAGGCCGTCCTCCTCCAGGGTGACGGTGAAGCCGGCGTCGTCGACGGCCTTCGGCCGGATGACGATCCGCGTGGCCTCCTCCTTCGGCCGGGCGGCCCGCGCCTTCGCCACCAGGTCGGCGAGCGCGAAGGACAGCTCCTTCAGGCCCATGTGCGCCACCGCGGACGCCTCGAAGACGCGGTAACCGCGCGCTTCGAGATCCGGCCGCACCATCTCGGCGAGGTCCTTGCCGTCCGGCACGTCGATCTTGTTCAGGACGACGATGCGCGGACGGTTGTCCAGCCCGCCGTACTGGCGCAGCTCCTCCTCGATGATGTCGAGGTCGGTGACCGGGTCGCGCTCGGACTCCAGCGTGGCCGTGTCCAGCACGTGCACGAGCACGCTGCACCGCTCCACGTGGCGCAGGAACTCCAGGCCGAGCCCCTTGCCCTGGCTGGCGCCGGGGATGAGACCCGGGACGTCCGCGATCGTGTAGACGGTCGAGCCGGCGGTCACGACGCCCAGGTTCGGGACGAGGGTGGTGAACGGGTAGTCGGCGATCTTCGGCTTGGCGGCGCTCAGCACGGAGATCAGCGAGGACTTGCCCGCGCTCGGGTAGCCGACCAGCGCCACGTCGGCGACGGTCTTCAGCTCCAGGACGATGTCCCCGAGGTCGCCGGGCTCCCCCAGCAGCGCGAAGCCTGGCGCCTTGCGGCGGGCGGAGGCGAGCGCCGCGTTGCCGAGGCCGCCGCGGCCGCCCTGGGCGGCGACGTAGGAGGTCCCGTGTCCGACCAGGTCCGCGAGGACGTTGCCCGCCGCGTCCAGGACGACCGTGCCGTCCGGCACCGGCAGGACCAGGTCCTGGCCGTCCTTGCCGGAGCGGTTGCCGCCCTCGCCGGGCTTGCCGTTGGTGGCCTTGCGGTGCGGGGAGTGGTGGTACTCGAGAAGGGTGGTCACGGACTGGTCGACGGTGAGGATGACATCCCCGCCGCGTCCGCCGTTGCCGCCGTCCGGGCCGCCGAGCGGCTTGAACTTCTCCCGGTGCACGGAGGCACAGCCGTGGCCTCCGTTACCCGCGGCGACGTGCAGTTCGACGCGGTCCACGAAGGTGGTCATGGTGGGGTGCCTCCAGCACTTAAGTCTTGCGTACGGTCTTCTTGCCGCCGGCCTGTGCGCTGCCGGTCTCTCTCCTGCGTAACACGCGAAAGGCGGACCCGCCTTCCCGAACGGGAAGTGAGGTCCGCCTCGCGAAAGCTTCCGATCAGGCGACCGGAACGATGTTCACGACCTTGCGGCCGCGGAACGTGCCGAACTCCACCGCACCGGGCTGGAGCGCGAACAGCGTGTCGTCGCCGCCACGGCCGACGCCGGAGCCCGGGTGGAAGTGGGTGCCGCGCTGGCGGACCAGGATCTCACCAGCGTTGACGACCTGACCGCCGAAGCGCTTCACGCCGAGCCGCTGGGCATTGGAGTCGCGACCGTTCCGGGTGGACGATGCGCCCTTCTTGTGTGCCATGTCTCCTCAGTCCCTTACTTCGCAGCCGCGGGGATCTCAGTGACCTTGATCGCCGTGTACTGCTGGCGGTGGCCCTGACGACGGCGGTAGCCGGTCTTGTTCTTGTAGCGAAGGATGTCGATCTTCACACCCTTGTGGTGGTCCACGACCTCGGCCTGGACCTTGATGCCGGCCAGCACCCACGGGTCGCTGGTCACAGCGTCGCCGTCGACAACGAGCAGGGTCGAGAGCTCGACCGTGTCGCCAACCTTGGCAGTGGAAATCTTGTCAACCTCAACGATGTCACCGACAGCAACCTTGTGCTGGCGGCCACCGCTGCGCACGATGGCGTACACGCGGATCTCACTCTCTCGCTCGGGAACGGCACCCCCGCAGTCCAGCCACCCGGGAACGAACACGGGCGGCCTCTCCCGGCCACCGAAGCGCCCGGGAGGAAGAGGTTTACGGGGATGTGGCATGTCAGTCGACATGCCGACGGTCAAGGTTACGGGGCCCGGCTTGAGGGGTCAAACCGGGCCCCGGAAGGTGTCACTCTCGGTCAGTCGGTCCCTGTCCGGCACCTCAGCGCGTCGGGAGCGAAAGCGCCGATGTCGTCCATCGCGTCCTCCGCCCGGCCACCGAGCACGGAGTCTTGCAGCAGCTCCCGTATGCGCGCGACCAATCGGGGGCCGATGACGCCGTGGAGCCGGGCAATGTGCCCCGCGCAGGTCACCGCCAACGCCGTCACCTGTGGATCGACTGCGAGGCCTGCCGGGTCGAGGCACTCCAGGAGGAGCGCCTCGACCGCTTCCCGGTCCGGATCGTCATACGTGAGGGCAAGCAACGCCTGGGTGGCCCGGACGACGTCACCCCCCTCGATTTCGGCCGTCAGGCTCGCGCGCCACGCGGAGGAGCCTGGCCCGGTCGAACCGGTCGGATTCGACTGCCCGGAGTCGTCGTGCCTACTCAGTTTTGATATCTCCGTTCTTGATCCCCCGGCGTAGTGCGCTCTTGGCCTTGGCCATACTCGGATCCGTGTTGATGTCCGTTCTCACGTGACCGTGGAAGACCTCGTTGGTGCCACCCTCCACTGTGCAGCCGCAGGGGACCTCGCGGGTACGGTCGAGCACCACGCTATCGCCGTTGGTCCGGTCGATTCCCACCCGTCGAGGCGAGGTCTCCTTGATCTGCACGGAGTTGTCGAGCGCATCCTGGCCATTGGTCGGCTCAGCGCTGTTCTCGCCGCGAGAGCTGCTACGGGCTTCGCTGCCATGCTTGCCACCCGCCTCATAGATCCGTTCGCCACAGTTGTGGACGAGCAGCGGGAAGCGGCCTGCCAGGACGTAGTACGTGTGGAGGTCCGAGATCGTGAGGTCGTGCGTTCGCTGACGCCGGTCGAAGGACCGGACCGCCGTGATCTCCGTCGACCCCCCGTCCGCAGTGTGCAGCGACATGCCCGGCTTGAGGTCACCGGCCTCCACCCACCTCTTTTCGGACTCCGTCCAGAAAGGATGGGTAGTGGTGGAGACCAGAGACTCGGTCTTGCCCGACTTGCCCTTGACCGAGAGATCGACAAAGTGCTTGTCGTCTTCGGTAACGATCGTCCCGACGACTTCGCGGACTGTCGTCGTGCCCGTCTTCGGATCGGTGACGATGAGCTTGTCGCCGAGCTTCACCCGTTCGATCGGCTTGGTCTTGCCACCTTCGAGCAGCACCTTTGTTCCGGGCAGGAAGCTGTGCTTCCCCTCGATCGGGCAGGAGATGCCGTCGTCGCCCCCCTTCTTCTTGAGTGCTGCCGCCGCCTTCTTCTTGGCCTCCGCCAGTTTCTCCGCGGCCTTGGTGAAGCCGGCTCTGGCCTTGCTCACCGCCTTGCTCGCGTTCCACATGCCCTTGACACCGCCGACCAGGTCCTTGACCAGGCCGGTCACCCGCTTGACGAGCCTGAGGCCCTTGGCCCACTTCCACGGCGCGCCGTACTTGGCGAGGATCTTGCCCGCCAGACCGCCCGCGAAGGAGCCGGCGATGTTGAGCAGGGTCTCGCCACAGGAGCCCAGGTCGCCGGTGGAGATACAGTCCAGGGCGGCGTCCACCCCGAGAATGTCCCGGGCGATCTTGACCAGCGCCTTGCCTGCGGACTTGATGCGCTGCCTGGCGGACGCCTGCTGCTGCTCCGCTGCCGCCACGTCGCTGGACGCCTTGCTCTGATCCGACTGTGCCTTGACGACGTCCGGGTCCGTGTTCGTGACGGGCACGCCGCCACGGCACTCGATCAGGCCCTCTCGGCACTCCGGGACGATCATGCCGCTGGGGTCGGCATGGGTGACCGGGGAGTTGTTGGCGTAGGCGTAGCCGTTGATCTGCTGTGGCTGGGTGTAGTCAATGAGCGGGTCGACCGAGATGAACTTGCCGATGGTCGCGTCGTACTCCCGCGCGCCCAGGTGGGTGAGGCCGGTGGAGGCATCGATCGTGCCTCCGACATAGCCCTTCTCTCCCGGCCAGGCGCCGGTCTTCTCACCGCGCTCGACGCCGAAGGGGTCGTAGCGCCGCTGGGAAATCGCCCCGGTGGCGGAGTCGATCGCCAGTTCGCCCGTGCCGTGATGGTCGGAGGCGATGAAGGACAGTTTCGCGGCGGTACGGACCGCGACGGTCTCTCCGGCGTACTCGTAGTAGCGGGTGGCTTCCGTCTTGGTGCCGTCGGCCGACAGCTTCAGTTCCGTGCCGGGCAGGTAGACAGTGGTGCCGGACGGATCCTTGCGCTGTACTCGGTTTCCATTGGCGTCGTAGAGGAAGCTCGTCTCGGAACCACCGGCCTCGGTGACCTTGGCCAGTGCACTGGCGTCGTCCCAGGCCAAGACCTGGGCATTACCCCCGATCGTGCGCTTGGTGGTGTTGCCCGCGTCGTCGTACTCGTACGTAGACTGCCGGTCCCCGGTCGGGGTGTTCTCAGTGACCTTGGTGACTTGGTGCGGTCCGTCGCCGAGGGCGCCCGCACCGCCGTACTCGTAGCTGCGGGTGATGTTCTTGGCCGCGTTCAAGCCGGTGTCGTGATTGACCTCGGTGAGACGGTTGCCGATGGCGTCGGTCTCGTACGACTTCCAGTACGGGGACGGACCTCCAAGCGCGGTCGCGCCGGCGGCGGAGTCACAGGCCGTGGGGCCGCTGCCGCCCACCGGCGTAGTGGAGCCACGGGTACCGGAGCCCGCCGCGGCCGTCGCGGTGGCCGCCGGGGTCCAGGCGTCCTGGAGTCGCTGCCGACTGTCGTAGGCGAAGCACTGCACGTCCGGCGAAGCCGAGTTCGCGGTGTCCGCGATGGACAGGACGTTGCCCGCCTGGTCGTAGGAGTAGTTCGACTCCTTGACCGGGGCGGTCGCGCCGTAGACATCCACCACCGAGCGGGTCAGCCGGTCGGTGCCCGTCTCGTAGCCGAAGGTCTGCCAGACCTTCTTGCCGCTTCCGCCCGTCGACAGTTCCAGCTGCTTGAGGAGGCTGTTCTTGTCGTAGACGGTGTCGGTGACGTACGAGGTGCTGCCCGTCATCGTCTTCGGACGCTGCAAGGTGTCGTACGTGTAGGTCACCGCCTCCGCCGGCAGATCGGCGATGGCAGGCAGGCCGGTGCTCTGGAGCGTGCCGTCCCGGTTGTAGGAGGAGGTGAAAACGTACGTTCCGGCGAGGGAACCCTGGGATACCGGGACCTGGTAGCCGGTCTTCAACGGACGGTAGAACTCGTCCATCGACTGGATGCCCGTGGCGAAGTACTCGGTCGGCGAGACATAGCTCAGGAAACCGTAAGCCTGTCCCAGCCAACCCGCCTTGTCGTATTTCGTCTCCGTCAGCTTGGTGCCCGTGTCGGCGTCGCCCAGCCAGGTCGTGGTGACTCGCCCGAGCTTGTCGTAGACCATGGACGTCTTCTTGTTCCGCCCGTCGTACGAGACCACCGGCCGGTCCAGCTCGTCGTACTCCGTGCGCGAGGTTCCGGCGTCCGGGTCGATCGACTTGGTCTGGCGGCCCAGCTGGTCGTATTCGTACCGCCACACGTTGTTCTTGGCGTCGGTGACCGTCTCCAGCAGACCGGCCGTGTTGTAGGTGTACTTCGTCGAGTCGTACGGCACGCCCGCGTTCGGCGAGGCGCCGCGGTGGTGACGGATCTCGGAGACGTTGCCCTGGTCGTCGGTGATCGTCGTGGTGGGCACACCACCGGTCGGCGGGTCGACGCGGGTGATCTCACCGTCGTAGGCGGTCGTGGTGCGCCACTGCTCGGCACCGCTGACCGCGAAGATCTGGGCGGTGACTCGGCCCAGACCGTCGTACTCGAACAGGCTCTGCTGGCCGACCTGGCCGTTGCTCACGAGCAACAGCTCGTCCGAGGCCACGCCGGCCGCGTTGTAGGTGGCGTTGGTCTTCTTCACGTTGCCCGTGCCGTCGTACCAGGTGTCGGCGGACATACGGGTGCCGTCCGGGCCCTCGGTCTGGATCTGGCGGGCACGCAGCATGCTGTCATAGAGCTGGTACTCGGCGCCGTAGGAGCCGTCGTTCTCGATCTTCTCCGTCTTGACCGAGGTGACCTTGTCCTTGCGGACGTTGTAGGAGTACTTGATGCTCGGCGTCTGTGTGCTCGCCCGGTCCGCCAGCCAGACTGAGGTCAGCCGGCCCAGGCCGTCGTAGGCCAGGTCGGTGCGCTTGCCGTTGGGGTCGGTCTGGCCCGAGGACATTCCCCAGGCCGGGGCGTAGTCCGTTGTAGTGACATGGCCGAGGGCGTTGGTGACGGTCGCCTTCGTCAGCAGGCCGTTGGTCTCGGTGTAAGCGCTCTTCGTCTGGTCCGAGGTCCCGTACTGCCTGGCGTCCTTCTGCGTCAGCGGTCGGCCGAAAGCGTCGTAGGTCGTGGCGCCCGTGACCTGGTACGTCGCCGTGGTGCCGTCGTGCGCAACCAGACGCTCGGTCTTGGTCGCGTCACCCTTCGTGGGCGCCGCGCCGAACGCTCCGCCGTCGTACGAGGTGCGTTCGTCGCCGAGAACCTGAGACTTGCGGTCGGGCGTGGTGGCGCACTTGACCGACACGACCTCGCTGCGCGCGGGCAGCGAGAGGATGTTCTTCGCCGTGTTGTCCGCGTACGTGGTGCGGGTGCAGGTGTCGTCCTTGGTGGTGGAGACGTCACCCTGGTCGTCGACGTTCAGCACCCGGCCGGTGCCGTTGGAGGTGTCGTACGTCGTCGTGGACTTCGTCTCGTTCCAGGTGCCGTCGGACTTCAGGCTGAAGCCCCGGCCCGTCTGGGTGCGCACGATCGTCGCGTGGGTGGTGCCCCAGCTCTTGGTCTGGGTGGCCGTGTAGTACTTCCACGGCGTGTTGATCGTCCTGCCGACGAGCTTGTCCCCGTCGTAGGTGACGGTCTCCAGCTCCTGGCCGGTGAAATCCTCCTCGTCGGTGTACTCGGTGCCGGTGGAGTCCTTGACCGTCACCGAGCGGGTCTTGCCGTCGGCGTCCTTGTCGCCGTCCATGCCCTGCATGAACGTGTGGTCGACGCGGGTGGTCTGCTTGTCGGCGGTGCCGCTGGTGACCTTGACCTTGCCGTAGCCCTGCCAGCCGCCCCAGGTCAGGTACTTGTCGTCGGTGATGCCGTCCGGCTTCGCCTTACGCCAGGCCGCGTCGCCCTGGTAGTCGTAGCGGGTGACCATGCTGTCGCTGCCGCCGGTGCGGTCGGTCTCGATGATCGCCGAAACGACGTACTTGTGGAACCAGTCCGTGATCGGATCGATGTAACCCGGCGGGGCCCACTTCACCGGGTAGCAGCGTTTGGTCGACTCGCCCGCCCTGGGCAGTGTGGCCTTGGTGCAGTCGGCGGGCGCGTAGTTGACGTCCAGTTGGGCGCCGGTCTCGCTGAGGACCATCGACAGACGGAAGCGGTAGAACGGCGCGATGTTGTCGCCGACCGCGTCGACCCGGTTGGCGAGCTGCTCGCCGAAGAGGTCCACGGTGGGCAGCTTGACCGCCGTACCGACCCGGCCCTCGTTCTCGATCTTGGACAGCCACAGGGTCTTGGAGTCGTCGCCGTTGTCGGTGAACAGATGCGTGAAGGTCCAGGCGTCCACGTCCTGGTAGGTCGTGGCGTCCTTGCGCATCTGCGTGACGACCGACGTCAGCCGCTTGGTGGTGAAGAACGTCGTGACCGGCGAGGTGCACTTCGTGCCCGACTTGCACTCCTGGTCGACCGGTACGTCAGGCCAGTAGGCGGCATTCGCCTTGGTGCGCTTGCTCTCCGCGCAGTCGAAGTCCGCGGTGGGCAGGCAGCGCTCGGCCGTGTTGAACACGACACGGGCCGGGGCCTTGGCCGCGTAGACCTTGGTGTCCTGCTGGCCGTAGTCGATCCGCTTGAGGTAGCCGCCGCGGTGGTACGCGGTGCCGTTGACGTCCGTCTTGCCGTTGAGCGCGTAGTAGTTCGTCTCGCGGTCGTAGAAGTAGGACATCACGTTGCCGTGGGTGTCCTTGACGTAGTCCAGGCTCCAGCGCCACGCCTGCTGGCAGTACGCGCTGGTGAAGGTCGCGTTGTAGCAGGGCTCACCGGAGTCGTCGCCGAAGACCGGCGCCGTCCAGACCGAGTTGGTCTCCTCGTTGCCGCTCGCCCAGCCCGGCAGACGGTTCAGCCCGAAGTAGTACTCCGTGCCCTCGGGGGTCGTCACCTTCCAGTGCTCCCCCTTGTCACCGGTGCCGCCGTCGTCGCCGTTGGTGGCACCGGTCAGCTTCTCGACCTTGGTGCCGTCGTCGGCCGACATGTGCCACTCGCCGGTGGTGTCGTCCTTGACCAGCTCGCCGGACGAACCGTTGAGCATGATCGTGGCGTTGTCGAACGCCCAGCACTGCTCGGCGGAACCGGAGTGGCCGTCGTCGGCGCACGGCTTGTAGCGGCGCTCGATGTAACCCGGGTCGTAGGAGAAGCCCTCACCCAGCCAGGAACCCTGGTTGTTCGTCGCCGAGGTGCGGCCGTCCGCCGACTGGGACGAGTAGCCCAGACCCACGGTCGGCACCAGGCCACCCGGGGTCGGCACCGTACGCAGCGGGTAGTTCCAGTTGAACCCGCCGGAGGACGTGGCGACGCTCCAACTGGCCGACGGGGACAGCGCGGTCGCCTTGTACGTGCCCTGCGCGCTCGACGGGCCGGCGGCGAGGGCGACCAGGGAGGTCGCGGTGGCCGCCATCGTGGAGGCGCCCTCGACCGGGGCCGGGGCGGCGGTCACGTCGGCCGAGACCGTGCCCGTCTTCACGTCGTTGACCGTCGGCAGCACCTTGGGCTGCTCCGGGCAGGCCTTGCTGCCGGGTATCGCGACCGTGGCACAGGCCGGAAGCTGGACCAGCCGCAGGCGCGAGGCGTAGGAGCCGCCGAAGCCCTCCGCGAACTCCGAGTAGTCCACCGTCAGACGGACCTTGGCGGATTCGCCTTCGCCGTCGGCGCGCTGCACGCCGAGCAGCACACCGGCACCCAGCTGGGCGGCACGCTTCGGATCGAGGACGTCGACCCGGACCTTGTCGGCCGCCTGCGCCGCTCTGGCCTTCGCCCTGGCCTTGGTCTCGGACTTCGCCGCGGTGACCTTGACCGGCAGACCGCCGGCCGCCGCGGTGGCGCCGAGCTTCACCTCGGCGCCGCCCTGCTCGGGCCACACCGCCTTGTCGAGCCCCTTGACCGCGGCCTTGCGCGCCGGGTCGGAGGGGCGGGACTTCGCTCTCGCGTCGGACCCCTTGGCGGGATCCCCGTCGTCCTGGACGCCGGGGCGGCTGGTGCGGCCCCGGGCGCCGTCGTCGAGCGCCAATGCCTGGACCGACGACGCGGACAGTGCGAGCGAGAGCCCGAGCACTGTCGCGACGACCGCCGATCTGGGCATGCGGCGGCTCAATGAGCGGCCACGGAAGAACATCGAACAACTCCCTGGTCGGAGGAAAAGGGCATGGGGAAGGGTGTGCCGGGCCCGTCGGGGCCCGGCACACAGAGGGATGAGCGTTGGTTACATGTCCGGCAGCGCCGTCAGCGAGGCCATCTGCTGCACCGCGACCGGGTCGGCCGCACCGGAGTAGACGCGCACCTCGTCGATGGCGCCGGCGAAGTACTCGTTCGCCCCGCGCAGCGAACGGCCCACCTGGAGGCCGCCGGTGGCGGACCAGAGGGTGTCGTCCTTGCCGTAGGCGCCGGCGACGAGCTGGCCCTCGACGTAGAGGCGGATCGAGTTGGCGAAGGCGTCGTAGACCACCGCGAGGTGCTGGCCGGAGCCTCCGGTGTCGGGCAGCTCCTGGTCGTCGGTGAAGGTGACGATCTCGGGGGCGGCGACGTCGGTCTTCGCCACGGCCAGCTCCCACTGGCCGGTGGCCGCCTGGTAGCGGACCTGGACACGGTTGGCGTTGGTGCCCGGCAGGGACAGCACCGTCTGGGACTTCTCCGGGTCCAGCGAAGTGAGCTGGGCGCGGGCGGTCACGGTGAAGCTGCTGTTGCCGGGGACCGGGGCGGTGGCGGTGGACGCGTAGTCCCCGTCGCCGTCCAGGACCAGGTTGCCGTCGCCGACCAGGGCCGCCGTGTCGAACAGCGGGTCGGCCGGGCGGTAGATGGAGGCGTTGCCCGCGAGGGTCAGTGCCTGGCCGCCGCCGGTCTCGGCCGCCGAGCCGCCGGTGGCCGCGTCGAGCTGCCAGTAGCCCTTGCGCTCCGGCTTGATCGTCATCAGGTCGGCGACCTGGGCGGCCGGGAGCACCCGGTCGAAGACGCGGACCTCGGCGAGGTCACCGGTGAAGTTGTCGTGGTAGCCGCTCTTGGCCGTGGTGCGGCCGATCTGCAGCGGACCGTACGACTTCCAGGTGGAGCGCCGGCCGGCCGAGCCCTTCAGGTCCTTGTTGATGTAGAGCTGGAGCAGCGGGCCGCCCGTCTTCTGCGCGTCGTACACGCCGGTCAGCAGCACCCACTGGTCCTTGACCACGGAGATTCCGGTGGAGACGGCCTTCCATTCGCCGAGCGAGTCGACGTCGTTGACCGGGACGGAGAACTTCCAGGTCGCGGCGGACGCGTCGTAGCCGAGGAAGAATCCGGGCTCGCCGGTGCCGTCCTGGCTGATCACCGTCATGTTGCGGTCCAGCGCGGTGGGCCGCACCCAGGCGCTGACGCTGAAGCTCTTGGCCGTGTCGAGCACGGTCTCGTCGGCGTCGAGGTACGACTCGGCGGTGCCGTCGAAGTGCGCCGCCTTGTCGGCCTTGCCGCCGGGACCGTCCGCGCCGAACGTGACGGCGCTGCCCACGGTGGCCGAGAACTCGCCGCTCTCGTCGTGCGCCTCCGTGTCGCCCGCCTGGTCGGCGAGGTTCCACTGGGCGACGACCGGCTTGCCCTCGCTCACCAGGAAGTCGTAGGGAGTGCTGACGGCGTGCGCCGCCTTGTCGAGGGCGATCACCTCGAGCACGTGCCGGCCGGCGCGGGTCGGCATCCACTGGACGGAGACGGAGCCGCCCCCCGTGGCCGGGGTGAGGGTGGTCAGCGCGGCGCCGTCGAAGGAGTACTGGTACTTGACGACGTCGGTGTCCGGGATGGCGTCGTTCGGGTTGGGCGAGAAGGTGAAGGTGCCGTAGGTGCCCACGCCGTCGTGGTAGACGGTGTCGGACGGGTACTGCTTGGACAGCACGTTCGGCGCGCCGGGCCAGGTCTTGTCATAGACGAACTCGCAGCGCTGGGCCGGGTCGCCCTCGGAGCTCCACGGCCCCCAGCCGTCACCGTCGTAGGCCCGCGCGCTCCAGTAGATGGTGGTGTTCTGCGGGATCGACGACTTGACGGTGTGCGTGAACTTGGTACCGGGCGTCGGGGAGAGCCAGTCCGGGGTGGTGTACGTGTACGAACCCGGGCTGGTGCCGCCCCACTCCACCTTGAACTCGACCTTCACCTTGTCGGTCTGGCCGTTGCCGTGGTCCGGGTCGCTCGCGATGGCCTGCAACTTCGGCAGAGCGCCCGTGTACGGGCGGCTCGAACCCCACTTGCACAGACCACCGGGGTCGGTGGACATGTCGGTGGTCTTGATCTGCCGCGGCAGGTTGTTGTACTTGATCGACAGGTAGGCGTTGCCGCAGATCCGCTTCCACTCGGCGAAGCGGGACTCGTCGGAGGCGCGCAGGCCCAGCGTCATCGAGTTCCAGCCGTCGGCGGCGGCCGTCTTGATCTCGCTGGTCAGCTCGCCGGTCGCGCCGCTCTCGAAGTTGAGGTTGGCCTGGCTGGAGCAGGAGGTCGGGGAGATCGCCTTGTCGACGGTCTGGAGGTAGTCGACCCAGTCGTCCTGGGTGTTGGACCAGCTGCTGGAGGAGTTGATCGTGTAGTTCTTGCCGCCGACCCGGTAGAGCTTGATGGGCTCCGCGGTCGGGGTGGCGCTGTAGATGAACTCGACCCGGGCGGAGAAGGTCGCGCCGAGGATCTGCTTCCCCTTGTAGAAGGAGAGCGGCATCGTGAACAGCACGCGCCGGGTGCCGACCCCGTTGCAGGAGACCGGGTTGTAGTCGGTGGGGCACTTGCCGACGCCCGCGCTGCCGGAGTACTTCCAGTCCTGCTCGCTCGGCATGCCGGACATGACGCCGGTCCAGGCGCTGCGCGAGGTGGTGCGCTGGATCGGGTCGATGACGACGGGGAAGACGGTGTCCGCGCCCTTGAGGAGCTTCTGGTCGGGGAGCAGGCTGAGCTTGCCCTTGCCCACCTCGACGTCCAGCGGGGCGACGCGTCCGCCGCCGCCGGGGCCTTCGAGGGCGGCCTCGGGGGCGACGGGAGTGGTGGGCGCGTCGGCGGCCGCGGCGGTCAGCGCCTTGGCGACGGCCTTGGGGCCCTGCTTGGCGGCGGCGGTCTCCTTGACGGCGGCCGAGTCCCACATCGCGGGCTTGCCTGCCTCGAAGACGGTGCCGCCGACCTCGGCGTCCTTCGCGACGATCGCGCCGGTGGCGTCCTCCGTGACCTTCAGACCGTCGGTCGTCATGCCCAGGTCGAGCCGGGCCAGTCGCGGATCGGCCGCCGCCTCGGGCGTCTTGACGACCAGCAGGTGGCCGAAGCCGTCGGCCTCGGCGCGCACGGTCAGGTCGACGCCGGGCAGGGCGTCGGTGTAGGTGGCCGTGTCGCCGTCGACGGTCGGCGCGGGCAGCTTGCCGTAGGGCCAGGTCAGGGCGAACTCGCGGCCCGCGCGCTGCATCGTCACGAACGGATCGCCCGCCTTGCCGGCGGAGAAGGCCAGGTCGACGGTGGCGGCCTTCGGGCCCCAGCTGCCGTCGGACCGCTTGACCAGCGTCGGGTCGATGTCGACCCACTTGCCGCCCTGGACCGTGCGGACGGGCTCGGTGTACTCGCGGGCCGTGAAGGTGCCGTCGGGCTCGGCGAAGATCTCCCTGCGCTCGGTGCGCAGTCCGACGACCTCGGTCTTCCTGCCGCTGTCCTGCGCGGCGGCCATGGCCTGCTGCTCGGTCTGCACGGTCTGGTCGGCGGCGACCGGCGTCTGGGCCGCGCGGGTGCCGCCGCCCGGCAGGACCGCCAGGGTGCCCGCCACCACCGCGCCGGTGACGGCCGCGGCGACGGCGGCACGCAGCGCCGGGCCGCGCCGTATCGGTCTGTGTCTGTCTGCGGACACGCGTCCACTCTCCAGTCGGGTCATGTCTGTGTCGGAGGTCCGGGTGCCGGAGGGTCCGGTCCGGCGGGACGGGTCGGGGGATCGGCGGGCCGTCATCGGACCGTCGTCCCGAAGGTCCCGCCGTCCGCGGGGATACCGCCCTCACCGGGCTTGAACGTCTGGGTCGGTGCCGCGCCCGAGGCGGAGTTCCACGGGAAGCCGTGGACCGCGCGCCCCTCGGCGGGGCCGTAGGGCACACCCACGTACAGCAGCGAAGGGCTGCTGCCGAGGCTGATGCCCGCGTACGTCCGGGGCGCCGGGCCGGAGGGGATGCCGTTGCCCGGTTCGAGCACGGCGTCCGAGGCGCCGGGTGCGCCGATCATCGGAAGGATCTGGACGGCGCCCGCCTCCGGGGCGCTCTCCGTCGACTCCTCCCCCGGCACGCCCACGGCGAGGCGCATGGTGGCCGCCGTACCGACCGCGCTGGTGGTGGTGTTCACCGCGGCGAGCCGCTGGCCGAAGAAGTCGCCGGCCTCGGCTTCGCCCTCGACGCCGTCCACGTTCTGGTCGATCCAGTTCAGCAGGACGACCGTGCCGTCGGCCTTGATCTGGTAGACGTGCACGGCTCCGGCGTCGACGGTGGTGCCGAGGTCCTCACCGGGCACGCCCACGGCGAGGAGCGCGTCGGTGGTGGTGGCCGCTCCGGTCGGGCGGTAGGGGGCCATCGCGAGCGCGCTGCCGTACCGGTCGTCGGTCTGGGCGGCGGCGTCCGGTCCGGGGGTGCGGCCCTGCCCCATGCCGAAGACGGGGTTGGGGATGCCGTACTGGTTGATCGACGGCTGGAAGGCCTGGACACCGCCGGCGAAGGCGACCGTGCCGATGCTCTCGCCGGGAGCGCCGACCACGAAGAACCGGTCCGTGGCGGCGATCGAGGCGCCGAAGCGGTCGTAGGCCTCCGCGTCCTCCCAGACGCCGGTGGTGTCCTGGCTGACGGACGCGGCCTGGTAGTCGGTGCCGTACACATAGCCGATCAGGCCCATGTCGACGCCGCCGGCTCCGTCCTCGCCCGGAACTCCGATGACCAGGAAGGGAAATCCGGTCGGCGAGGTGCCTGCCGCGACGGCGTAGCCGAGCCAGTCGTCGGTCTCGGGGCCACCGCCCAGCGGCTGGGTCTCGCCCTGGATGAAGCCCCTGCTGTTGAACTCCGACCCGACCGCGGTGGCCGAGCCGTAGACGATCTGGACGTAGCCCGCGTCCTTGACCGTGCCGACGTCCTCGTAGGGGATACCCACGGCCAGGTCGCTGCAGCCGTCCTTGTTCGCGTCGTACACCGCGAGCGAGAACCCGAACTGGTCCCCGTCCTCGGGGGCGTCGGCCACGTTCGGGGTGTCCTGGGATATCTCCACGACCCCCTTGCCACCGCCGAGCACGATGTGGACCAGACCGGCACGCGCGTGGCCCGACACGGTGGCCTCGGGATCGGCGATGGCCGTGTCCCGGATGCCGTCACCGTTGAAGTCGGACGGGGTACCGGCAGTGCAGGCCGCCGCGGCGGCCGCCGGGCTTCCACTGGCTGCCAGGCTCAACCCCAGCAGTGCCGCGACCAGCACACCGGCGGCTCCCCGCCGCCAGGCCTTCGCCGCCGGGGGCGCCTGTCCGCCGACGGGCGCGGCACGGCATCCCGTCGAGGTATGTCCGTTTTCGGACATGGTTCAGCTCTCCGTTCGCTTTCTCTGTGCGTGTGACATCGCGGCCGTCGGACGTCCGGGGTCCGTCGGACCCGCGGGCCTGGCGGCCGTGCGGGTCCGACGGACGTACGGACCCGACGGCCGTACGAGAGGTCAGCGGACGGTCGTCCCGAAGGCGACGCCGGTCGCCGGGATGCCGCCCTCGCCGGGCTTGAACGTCTGGGTCGGTGCACCGCCCGAGGCGACACCCCAGGGGAATCCGTAGACCGCCTGTCCCGCGGCCGGGCCGTAGGGCGTGCCCACGTACAGCAGGGAGGGGGTGGCCGCCAGCGAGAGGCCGGTGAGCATGCGCGGCGCGGGGCCGGACGGGATGCCGGAACCGGGTTCGAGCCACTGGTCGGAGGCGCCGGGCGCGCCCACCAGCGGGACGATCTGGACGCCGCCCTGCTCCGGGTTGTCCTCGGACGACTCCTCGCCGGGCACGCCGATCGCGAGCCGGGTGTTCGTACCGGTGGAGGTGGCGTTCGGGGAGGTGTTGACGGCGGCGAGCCGCTTGCCGAAGAAGTCGCCGGCCTCCGCCTCCTGGTCCACGTCCGTGGTGTTCTGGTCGATCCAGGCGGTCTCGGTGAAGGTGCCGTTCGCGGCGAGCCGGAAGACCTGGACGGCGCCGGCGTCGACGGTGGTCGACAGGTCCTCGCCGGGGACACCGACCGCGAGCAGCGACTCGGTGGTGGAGGTGGCGCCCGCGGCCCGGTAGGGGACCATGGCGAGCGCGGCGCCGAACTGGTCGCCGACCTCCTCGGCCCCACTGATCGCGTCCTGGTCCTGACCGAGTCCGCCGAGCGGCTTCGGACAACCTGAGGTGAGGGTGTGGCTGAAGTAGGCCACACCGCCCGCGAAGGTCGTGGTGCCGAGCGCCTCGCCTGGCGTGCCGACCGCGAAGTGGGTCGGGGTCGCGGCGAGCGTCGAGCCGAAGCGGTCGTCCTGTTCGACGACTCCGGGAACGGCGCCGGCGGTCTCGGTGTCCTGGTTGACGCCGACGACCGTCTGCGCGGTGCCGCTCACGTAGTAGAAGGCGCCCGCGTCCTCGATGGTGCCGATCGACTCGCCGGGGACGCCGAACAGCAGGTACGGCGTGCCGGCCGAGGTCTTCCCGGCCGCGACCGCGTAGCCGAGCCAGTCGTCGGTCTCCGCGGTCGAGCCCGGCATCTTGGCGCTGCCCTGGTAGAACTCCGTCACGGCCTTGCTGCCGGCGCCCAGGCCGGCCGTGGCGCCGTAGATCACCTGCACCAGACCGGAGCCGGGCGCGGTGCCGATGGCCTCGTAGGGGGAGCCGACCACCAGGTCGCTGCAGCCGTCGAGGTCGGCGTCGTAGACGGCCAGGGCGAAGCCGTACTGGTCGTTCGTCTCGGGAGTGCCGGGTATGCCGTCGGTGGCCTGCGAGAGGGCGAGGGTGCCCTTGCCACCGCCGTAGACGACGTGCACGAGGCCCGCCTTCGCCACGCCGTCGACGGTCGCCTCCGGGTCGGCGATCGCCGTGTCCCGGATGCCGTCGCCGTTGAAGTCGGACTCGACTCCGGACGGGCACGCGGCAGCGGCGGCGGCGGGTGTCCCGCCTACGCCCACCCCAAAGACAAGTAATGCACCTGTCACGAAAGTGACAGCAGTGCGCCGCCACGTCATCCCTGCCTTATACACAGATCACCCGTAGCTAAAGATGGCTTAAAGAAGGTCAAGGAATCTTTTCTTCACGTGAAGTGCACATGCAATACCGATCGGCTTCCCCAACCCATGACATGAATCACAGGCGTCCCATGTGTAACTCACAGATTCCGCTCGGCAGTTGACGCGCGAGCCTGCCGACGCGCGCGAACACACCCGGCACCCCGTCGGGGGCCGCCCGGCACCGCCCCTGCTCCGGTCCGGGCCGCGCCCCGTATGCTCCCCACGCGAAGCCAGACACCGAAAGGCAACGAAGTGAACTACAGGGTCCAGCCCAGCGCCCAGGTCGACGAGTCCGCCGAGATCGGCGCCGGGAGCAGCGTCTGGGACCTCGCGCAGATACGCGACGGCGCCCGGCTCGGCGAGGGCTGTGTGATCGGCCGCGGCGCGTACGTCGGCTCGGGCGTGCACATGGGCGACAACTGCAAGCTGCAGAACTACGCGCTCGTCTACGAGCCGGCCGAGCTCGGTGACGGTGTCTTCATCGGCCCGGCCGTGGTCCTCACCAACGACCACAACCCCCGCTCCGTCGACCCCGAGGGCAAGCAGAAGCGCGGCGGCGACTGGGAGGCGGTCGGCGTGAAGATCGCCGACGGGGCGTCGATCGGAGCGCGGGCCGTGTGCGTCGCGCCGATCACCATCGGGCGCTGGGCGATGATCGCCGCAGGTGCCGTCGTCACCAAGGACGTGCCCGACTTCGCCCTCGTCGTCGGTGTTCCCGCGCGACAGGTCGGCTGGGTCGGCAGGGCCGGCGTCAAGCTGGTCGGGCACGCGACCGAGGCCGGGCTGTGGGAGTGCCCGCAGACCGGTGCCCGGTACGAGGAACAGGACGGCGTTCTCGTCGAGCGCCAGGACTGACGCCGCCGCGGCCGTGTGCCTGGGTGGTATGCGGCCTTAGGTAGGGTGGTCGCGCCGCGCTTCGTCTCCATACCCATACCCGTGAGGACGCATTGTGTCGTACGGGCGCGCGGCACGCAGGCGAAAGGGCGAAGGGGATCCCAGATGAACAGCCACGTGCTCTATCTCGCGCTTGGCACCTACCGGATACGGGCTGCGCGCGAACAGGTGAGGGAGCTCGCGTCCGCAGGTTCCCGGGTCTCCCTGGTGGCGCTGGACGCTCCCGAGTGGGGTGAGGCCCTGGCCGAGCTCGGCGGTCTGGACGGCGTGGACGTCGTCCGGGTCGCGCCCGACAAGGACGGCAGCGCGTGGGCCTCGGCCAAGAAGCTGATCGGTGACAGGTCCGGGCCGTTCGCCGAGGCCGACACCCTCGTGGCCGGCGACGCCCAGGCACTGCCGGTCGCCTGGCTGGCCAAGCGCCGTCGGCCCGGCCTCGAGCTGCGGCTGGAGCCGCACGGCGCCGAGCGCACCGTGGAACCGGCCGACCTGGCCGTCCTCACGCCCTGGTACCCCTCGCCGAACAACCCCTACGCCGGGTCCTTCGTCCAGGCGGCCACGGAGGCCGTGGCCGGTCACTTCGGCCGGGTCAGCGTCTTCCACACCGAGGACTGGGCCGGCTCGGCGCCGCAGCCTCTCGGCGACGCGATCCGGGTCACCACCGAGCGACTGCGGGAGCGGTCCGCCCTCGGTCACGTCCTGGACTCCGCCGAGGGCACCGTCGTCCGCGTCCCGGTACCGCTCACCCGCCGCAAGAACTACGCCCCTTGGGTCGAGGCCCAGGTCGAGGCGCTCCGCAGCGCCCTGCCCACCGGCCGGATCGAGGCCCCGGTCGTGCACGCGCACACCGGCATCTACGGCGGTGTGCTGGCGCTGCGGCTCGCCCGCCCGGACGCGCGCGTCGTGGTGACCGAGCACTCGAGCTTCCTGGACAAGGTGTTCTCCCAGGCCGAGGCGGAGCAGCTCTACGGCCAGATGCTGGACCGCGCCGACGCGGTCATGTGCGTCGGGTCCGCCCTGCGCGAGCAGATCGTCGCGCGTTTCCCCCAGCACGCCGACAAGATCGGCGTCGTACCGAACGCGGTCTCCCTGGACCGATTCACGCTGGGCACCGCCTCCTCCCCCGAGCTGCTGCGCTGGCTGTACGTGGGCCGCCTGCTCAAGCAGAAGGGTGTCCACGAGCTTCTGGAGGCGTTCGCGATCGTCGCGGCCGAGGAGCCCCGTGCCACGCTCACCCTGGTGGGACAGGGCTCGGCCGAGGAGGAGCTGCGCGAGCGGGCCGGGGAACTGGGTCTCGGCGACGACCGCCTGCGCATCCTCCCGGCGGTCTCCCCGGATGCGGTGGGCCCGCTGATGCACGAGCACGACCTGCTGGTGCACGCCAGCAAGTCCGAGACGTTCGGGATGACCGTCGTCGAGGCGATCGCCTCCGGGCTGCCCGTGCTGGTCACTCGCTGCGGCGGCCCCGAGGAGACGATGGCCGGCCTCGAGCCGGCGGCCGGCGCTCTGATGGACGTCAGCGACGATCCCCGGGTCATCGTCGACGCCTACCGGCTCCTGCGCGACCGTGCCGACGCACTCGACCCGGTCCGGGCCCGTGCGGCGCTCGAGGCCCGGGTGGGCCACCGGACCGTGGGCAAGCAGCTCATCGAGGTGTACGAGGGCGCCCTGGCGCCGGTGCCGCAGGCTCCGGCCGCCGAGTCCGCGGCCGAGTCCGCGGCCGGTGGGCGGGCCGTCACCACGGGCGACCGTGTCGCGGTCTCCTCCTCGGACGAACCCCTCGGACGGGCCGTGGTCCTCGCGCTGACGCCGGCGAAGCCGCGCCGCATCGTCGACTTCGCCAACAACCTCGTCGCGAAGGGCGTCGAGGTGACCGTCGTGACCGCCCACTCGCCCAAGCCGTGGGGTCGGCTGAACCTCGATCCGAGCGTGTCCGTGCTGAGTGTCGAGGACGCCGAGAAGAAGCTGCGCATCCCCCGCGCCGAGCGCCTTCTCGTCTACCGCGCGCCCCGGGCGGTGCTGCGCCGGGCGCGGCAGATCGCCGCGAAGAACCGCGAGGCGATCGGCCCCGAGCTGGCCGTCGCGAGCGTGCAGCGGGCCCACACCAAGGTGGCCAACGCCTTCCACAAGAAGGTCTTCAACCGCGGCTACAAGGAGGTCCGGCCGCAGCTCCTCGCCCGGATCACCAAGCGGCGGGTACTGCCGGATCTCGGCCTGGACCTGGTGGACCACGTGTTCGTCAGCGACATCAACTCCACCGTGACGGGCTGGAAGTGGGCCAAGTCGCATCCGCACCTGAAGGTCACCACCCGGCTGGACCCCTCCGTGTACGACACTCAGTGATCTGATGGGAAAGGGCCCCGGCGAGGACGCCGGGGCCCTTTGCCCTTGGCCCGGCGTCCTCGCCGGGGCCCGTACACGCACGAGGACGCCCGGCCGGGATCTCCCGGCCGGGCGTCCTCGTGCATACGGTCTCGCGGCCCGGTCAGCCCGCCGCGGAAGGCGACACGATCTCCCGGAGGCGCTGCTCGAACGGGGCCAGCGTCGCCTCGCGTGCGTAGGTGTCCGCGTGCCGCCGCGCGGCCGCTCGCTGGTCCGGTGTCAGATCACGTGCGGCCTTGCCCGCGGCCACCATCGACGCGGCCAGTTCGTCCACGTCGAGGCTGTCGGCGTTGAACCACAGGGGATATCCTTCGAGCACGTCCTGAGCGGCGATCCCGGGCTGGTGGACCGACACGATCGGGTGGCCGAAGGCCATGTACTCGAAGATCTTCCCGGAGGTGACGTACTTTCCGCCGCCCGCGAGGAAGACCAGGACGTCCGCCTCTTCGTAGACATTGCCGACCTCGGTCTTGGAGACGGGGCCGCAGTAGCGCAGACCGGTGTCCTCGACGCCCTCGGGACGCGGTCCGTCGTCGAGGCCCAGGCGGACCTTGAGCGCCCTGGGGCTCTCCTTGAAGAAGCCGAGATGCCCGTGGATCTGCAGTTCGGCGTCCTCCAGGTCCGGGTGGCGCCGGGCGATCTTGAAGGCTTCGGCCATCTCCTCCACCGGCTGCTTCACCGTGAGCGTGCCGAGGTAGGCGAACTTCAGCGGGGCGGGCCGCTCCTCGCCGGTCGTCCCGGCTTCGTCGGCGGCCGTCTCCACGGCCGTCTCCACGGCCTTCTCGACGGCTTCGGGCAGTACGTCCGCGTCCCAGCCGTTGGGCACGACCATCATGCGGTCGGCCACCTCGGGGTAGCGCTCGGCGTGCCAGCCGCGCAGCGCCTCGTTGACGAAGACGGCCGCGGAGGCCTTGTCGAGCATCCGCTTCTCCCACGCCCAGGCTATGTGCTTCTCGGGGAAGGCCGGCGCGTCGTGGAAGAGGTCGAGCGTCCAGGAGTCGCGGTAGTCCATCACGTACGGGACGCCCGTGAGCTTGTGGAACATCCAGGCGGCGCCGAAGGAGGCGAAGGGGTTGCCGGTGGCGATCACCACGTCGAAGCGCTTCTTGGTGTGCAGCTTCAGCGCCCGGGTGACGGACGCCCACGCCCAGGACGAGTAGCGCTCGGGAAACAGCTTCGTCTGGCTGAAATCGTGGATCCGCTTGGCCACCAGGGGGAAGCTGCGGCGCAGCCAGCTGTACTCACGCAGGTCGTGCTGCCAGGCGTACTGGTTCAGCGACGGGCGCTCGACCTGGATGCGGGGGTCGACGGTCTTCGACAGCTCCTCGTCCACGGAGCCGATCCGCTCGTGGAGGAAGTCGAGCGGGGCCGTGCAGACCGTGACGTCCCAGCCCCGCTCGGCCAGGTGGTTGGCCGTGGCCCGGGCGCGGTACACGCCGCTCGCCCGGGACGGGGGAAAGTAGAACGCCAGGTAGAGCACACGGGGGCGCCGTTCGCTACGGTTCTTCATCAATCTTCCTCGGTTGGTCAGCGAGCGGCTGAGGGCTGCAGGGGCACGGCAACGGGTGACGGTACGACAGAGTCGACGCTGTAGCAGACACGCGGGGTTCCCGGGTCGCCGGCGTTCCACGACGCCATCAGCTCCACCGCGGGCCGCACCGACAGGGCGTCGGTGACCACGACGAGGTCGGGGCCGCCCTGCGGGCCGAAGCAGCGCTGCACCATGCGGGACCCGGCGGTGGGCCACACCCTGCGGTGCAGCGGCATCAGGACGCGGCGGTGCACCCGGTCGGCCACGCTCTTCTCGTACTTCCTGAGTGCCCGCTGGGTGCCGGCGCGCAGCCGGCCGCGGCCGAGGGCGCCGGCCACGCGGCGCGGGCCCCGGTAGAGCACGGCGCGCTCCAGGCGGCGCGGCAGGTGGCGGGCCTCCAGCTCGCCCCGCGTCATCAGCTTCACGCCCGGAGCGAAGGTCTGGGACGCCCAGCGCTTCTTGTCGGCGACCAGGACGACGGCCCTGCCGCCCGCCGCGGCGACGGCCGCGGATTCTTCGACCACGGCCCGCTTCCGCGCGGCGCCGAGGGCCAGGAACAGTACCTGCATGTCACTCCATCACGGGGAGTCGGGGAACCAGAGTCGGTAGTGCGCCTGGGCCACGGCGTCGTAGCCGTAGTCGGCGTCGAGCTTCGCACGGGTGCGCCGGAGGTCCAGCTCACCGCCGAGGAAGCGGGCGCGCAGGCGCCGGTAGCCGTCGCTGATCGACTCGGGGTTCTCTTCCACAGGAACGAACTCGCCCGCAGCGTCCTCGATGCCGGCGAAGATTTTCTCGGGTCCGCCGCAGCGGGTGACGAGCAGTGGCAGGCCGGCGGCGACGGCCTCGACGACCGTCATGCCGAAGGTCTCGTACCGGCTCACGTGCACCAGCAGGTCGTGCTCGCGCATCAGCTCCAGCGCCTGCTCGTGCGGGATGGAGCCGACCAGCGTGACCGCGTCCTCGAGCCCGAGTTCGGCGATGAGCTCGACGACCGGCCGGTGGCTCTCGCCTTCGCCGGTGAGGGTGAGGGTGAGCGAGGGATCCTCGGCGTGGCACTGGGCGAACGCCTCGACCAGCAGGGGGACCCGCTTGCGTTCCGTGAGGCTGCCGACGTAGAGCCACTTGGTGAGGTCCTTCACCGGCCCGGGACGCGACTCGCCGAAGGAGATGGGGTTCGGGATCCGGCCGATCTTGTCGACGCGGTGCGGGAAGCGGTCCTTGAGGATCTCGGTGATCGTGTCGCCCACCACGAGGAACTTGGTGACACCCGCCAGGAGTTCGTCGTAGCGCTCGACGGCCTCGGGGTCCTCCAGGACGCTCTCCAGGTACGACGCGTGCTCGGTGACGAAGACCTTGGCGTCGGGCCGGGCGTTCTTCAGGGCGGCCCAGCCGCTGGGGAGTCCCACATGGGCGTGGACGACGTCCGCGGGGATGGGCTGTCCGCCGAGCAGGCTGCGCAGCTGGCGCTCGTGGTTGAGCGCCTGGGCGGCCCAGCCCTGGCCGCGCGGGGTGGTGACGGGGAACTGCACGAGTTCGGCGCCGCCGGCGGTGGGCACCCGGTGCACGGCCCGTGCCATCAGCTCGGCGTTGGCCGCTTCGACGGCCGCCGTCGCCGCCTCGCCCATGGGGGCCACCCACGGGTCGCAGTGGTACACGGTGAGGTTGTCACAGCCTGGTGCCGTCGCCTCGACCATGGCCCTGACGAACGACCCTCGGAAAGGCAACTCCCGCGTGGGATACCACGGTGTGACCACGGCCGCGTCACGGGATGCCGCCTGATTCATATGACTTCCTTATGAGATTGCACGGTGATGCACCACTTTATCAACGACCTTGTGGTGCGCCGGTGTCCGGACGGGCCCGGACACCGGTCACCATGAAGACCGAACGCGACCGGTCAGCCGTCGGTCCGGGCCGGGCGCTGCCGTTCCGCGAGGATGCGGACGACGTTCTGCGCGGCCCTGCCGTCACCGTACGGAGCGCCCTTGTCCCCGGCCGGCCCGGGACGGGTCACCGTGGCGGCCCACTGGTCGGCCGGCAGCTCGTGCGGGTCGGGGACGAGGGTGTTCCAGCCGGTCTCGACGGTCTCGACCCACTCCGTCTCCGGACGGATCGTGGTCGTGACGCGCTCCAGCAGGAACGCCTCCTTCTGCAGGCCGCCGGAGTCGGTGACCACGCCCGAGGAGGCCAGCACCGCGGCGACCAGACCGGCGTAGGGCAGCGGGCGGCCGACGTGGACCGAGCCCTTCGCCAGCTCGATGCCGTGCTGCTCGGCACGGGCGACCAGGCGCGGGTGGGCCAGCAGCGCCACCGGCAGCGGCAGCGCGGCGAGCGAGTCGACTATCGCGGCGAGCCGCCCGGGGTCGTCGGTGTTGTCCGGACGGTGGATCGTGGCCAGCAGGAACGGCTTCTCGGGATCGATGCCCTCGGGAAGCGCCGGCGCCGCGTGCTCGCCCGCGAGCACGGCGTCCCGGATGCGCAGGCAGATGTCGACCATGACGTCGCCCGCCAGCACCGAGCGGTCCTTCAGGCCCTCGTCGCCGAGGTGCCGCATGGCCTCCTCGGTCGGGGCGAGCAGGACATCGGCGCAGTGGTCGGTGAGGACCCGGTTGTGCTCCTCCGGCATACGGCGGTTGAAGGAACGCAGGCCCGCCTCCAGGTGCGCGACCGGCAGGTGCATCTTCACGGCGGAAAGCGCGCCCGCGATCGTGGAGTTGGTGTCGCCGTAGACGAGGACCCAGTCGGGCTGCTCCCGCTCCAGGATCGGGTCGAGGGCGGCCAGCACGGCTCCCGTCTGCGCTCCGTGGCTCCCGGATCCCACCCCGAGGTGGATGTCCGGGTCGGGAATTCCGAGGCCCTGGAAGAAGACGTCGGAGAGGTCGGCGTCATAGTGCTGCCCGGTGTGCACGATGACGTGCTCGTGCTCCGTCTCGGCGAACGCGGCCGCGATGGGCGCCAGCTTCACCAATTGCGGGCGGGCACCGACGATGCTGATGACTTTCACTGGGCACTCTTCTTCTGATCGGGTCGGTGGAGGACGGACGGAATCACAGGCTCGGGGCGCTCTGCCTCCCCGTCCGCCCGGTGCCTGCGGACAGGACGGCACCGGGCGGGACGGAGAGGACGCGGTTCAGGTTCTTCAGCCGCCGATGACGACCCGGCGGACGCCCTTCCAGGCCTCCGGGTCCGTGGTGCGGCGCCCGTCCACCAGAACGGTGACGTCCGGCAGGTCGGCCGGGGTCAGGGTGCGGTACTCGGCGTGGTCGGCCTGCAGGATCGCGGCGGTGACCGTCTCACCGGCGTGCGGGGTCAGCCCGTGCGCCGCCAGCTCCTCGTCCGTGTACATCGGGTCCGAGACGAAGGGGACCGCGCCACGCGCCTTGAGCGCCTCGACCGTCGGGAAGACGCCCGAGAACGCCGTCTCCTTCACGCCGCCGCGGTAGGCCGCGCCCAGCACGAGCACGTTCACCCCGGTCAGGTCGCCGTACGCGGCGGCCAGCAGGTCGACGGCGTACTGCGGCATCGCGGCGTTCGCCTCACGGGCGGAGCGCACGACGGTGGCGGCCGGGTCGTTCCACAGGTACATCCGCGGGTAGATCGGGATGCAGTGGCCGCCGACGGCGATGCCCGGCTGGTGGATGTGGCTGTACGGCTGCGAGTTGCAGGCCTCGATGACCTTCTTGACGTCGATGCCGTTGCTGTCGGCGAACCGGGCGAACTGGTTCGCCAGACCGATGTTGACGTCACGGTAGGTGGTCTCGGCGAGCTTGGCGAGCTCGGAGGCCTCGGCCGTGCCCAGGTCCCACACGCCGTTGGCCTGCGGGAGGTCGTCGCGCTCGTCGAAGTCGAGGACCTGCTCGTAGAACGCGACGCCTCGGGCCGCCGACGCCTCGTCGACGCCGCCGACCAGCTTGGGGTAGCGGCGCAGGTCGGCGAAGACGCGGCCGGTGAGGACCCGCTCGGGCGAGAAGACCAGGTGGAAGTCCTCGCCCGCGGTCAGGCCCGAGCCCTCGGCCAGCATCGGCGCCCAGCGGGTGCGGGTGGTGCCGACCGGGAGGGTCGTCTCGTACGAGACCAGCGTGCCGGGCTTGAGGCCCTGGGCGATCGCCTTGGTCGCCGCGTCCATCCAGCCGAAGTCCGGGGTGCCCTCGGCGTCCACGAACAGCGGGACGACCACGACGACGGCCTCGGACTCGGCGACCGCGGACGCGGTGTCCGTGGTCGCGCTCAGCAGTCCGGCGTCGACGGCCTGCTTGAGCTTGACGTCGAGGTCGTGCTCGCCGGGGAACGGCTCGATGCCGGCGTTGACGAGCTCGACGACCTTCTCGTTGACGTCCGCGCCGATGACCCGGTGGCCCTTGGACGCGAACTGCACGGCCAGCGGAAGCCCGATCTTGCCGAGCGCTACTACACAGATGTTCATGATCGGTCGTTACTTCCTCTTGGAACCGGGGCGGGACTTCAGTCGCCGGGCGAGGGCCGGCTTGAGACGACGGCCGAGGGCCGACTTCACCCGGGACAGCAATGGCTTCCTCGGCGGGTACATCTGGGCCGTGTCGATCACCACACGCCCCTTGGGGTTCACCAGGGCCGACGCCCGGTACGGGTCCGCATAGGAACCCCACCGGCGTGCCAGCGGCATGGGCTCGCCCTTGCCCTTCACAGGGATCTCGTACGTCGAACCGGCGACGTCCAGGTACACCCGGACGCCCCGCTTGACGGTGCGCTGCCGGAGCGGCACGCGGGCGTGCAGCACGGTGGCGGCGCCGTCCTCGGCGGGCTCCCGGGTGAGGGTACCCTCCGTCTCCGGCAGGCTGTGGCCGGCGGGCAGTCTGCGTGCCCCGGCCTTGTCCGCCGACTTGGGCATGGCGCCCTCGGCCAGCCGCAGGACGGCGTGGTCCACGTCACCGAGGACGGGCACCCGCACCGACGCGGTGTAGGTGATCTGCTCGCCCGTCTGCTCCCACGCGGAGGCGAGCAGCCGGGTGCCGTTCGCCAGCCGTCCGGGGACCGCCTCGCCCACGAGTTCGTAGACCCGGTCGGGCACGTCGACCAGCGGGCTGCGGAAACCCGCGTAACGGGCGTAGGCACGGTCGCCCTCGACGACGAACGGCGGTGCGCCGTTCTCCTTCTCCGAGGTGATCGCCTCGCACAGTTCGTCCACCGCGCCGGCCCGGGCCAGGGCGATGCGCACCCGGCGCTTGACGTCCATGGCGTCGCGGATGCCGTCGGTGAAGTACGCGTCGGCGAGCCGGGCGATGCCCGCGCAGATGTCGCGCCGGAGTTCGCGCTCCAGCGCCGGGAAGTCGTCCTGGACGAGCTTGGCCAGCTCCCAGGTGAAGTGCCGGCGCAGCACGGCGTCGCGCTCCGGGCCCGCCTCGATGAGACCGGCGGTGAAGTCCATGATCTCGGCCGTGCACCGCAGCCGCGCCAGATGGTCGGCGCGGTAGGTGATGTTGCTGGCGTCGCCGCGCTTCACCGCGTAGTAGCAGGTGTAGTCGGCCACCACCGAGATCTTCTTGGCGCGCACGCACGCCTCGATGGTGAACGGCTGGTCGCTGCCCACCGGGAGGTTCTCGGGGAAGCGCAGCTTGTACTGCTCCACCAGGTCGCGCCGGAACAGCTTGGTGTTGGCCAGGGTCCACGGCAGGGCAGAGTCGGTCAGACCGACGTCCGGGTTGCTCTCCTTGTAGAGCGCCTGGTGGACGTAACGCCCGTTGGTGCCGACCATCTTGCCGACGACGACGTCCGAGCCGTGCTTGTCGGCGCAGGCCACCATGCGCTCCAGGGCTTCCTTGCCGAGGTAGTCGTCGGAGCCGATGAAGTAGACGTAGCGGCCCGTGGCGATGTCCAGCGCGCGGTTGCTGGGAGCCGCCGGGCCGCCCGAGTTGGCCTGGTGCAGCACCTTGACGGTGTCCGGGTACCGCTCCGCGAAGCGGTCGAGCTCGGCGCCGCTGTCGTCGGTGGAGCCGTCGTCGACGGCCACGATCTCCAGCCGTTCCAGACCGATGCTCTGCCCGATCAGGGAGTTCAGGCACTCCGTCAGGTACGGCATCGTGTTGTAGACCGCGACGACCACACTGACGTCAGGTGCGGTACTCATGTTTTCCGGCTCCTGGTCTCCATCAGCCGTCGAGCGGCTGCGCGCTGGAAGGAAGGACTCACGAAACGGTGGAGCTCTCGGGCGCGGTGCCCGCCCGGCGGGGTTCCGCCGGTGTGTCGTGCTCAGCTGCCATGGACGGCCAGGTCCTCCGAGACGAGCGAGACGCTGCGGTTCTCCAGCGCCGACTCGAGCACCGCCGCCGCGATCTCCACCGTCCGCGTTCCCTGGCGCAGGGTACAGATGTCGGCGGCCTTGCCGAGCACCGCGTCGCGGAAGAGCTCGTGCTCGACGAGGAGCGGCTCACGCTTCGGGATGGCGTAGCGGATCATGTCGCCCTCGGAGACGCCGCGGAAGGCCTGGAGGGCCTCCCACTCCGTCGCCATCGCGGCGTTGGAGTGGAACGTCAGGTCGGCGGTGAGGGTGTCGGCGATGAAGCAGCCGCGCTCGCCGGTGACCGAGGTGAAGCGCTCCTTGAGCGGGCTCAGCCAGTTGACCAGGTGGTTGACCATGGTGCCGTCGTCCAGGCGGCCCACCGCGGAGACCATGTCCTCGTGCGCGCGACCGCTCTTGGAGACGGTGTGCGCGGCGATGGAGACGTACTCGCGACCGGTCACCCAGCCGGTGAGGTCGATGTCGTGGGTGGCGAGGTCCTTGACCACGCCGACGTCCGCGATGCGGTGCGGGAAGGGGCCCTGGCGGCGGGTGACGACCTGGTAGACGTCGCCGAGCTCGCCGGCCTCCAGCCGGGCGCGCAGCGAACGCAGCGCCGGGTTGCACCGCTCGATGTGGCCGACGCCGGCCACCAGACCGCGCGACTCGAACGCCTCGACGAGACGGCGCGCGCCCTCCACGGTGTCGGCGACGGGCTTCTCGATCAGCGCGCAGACACCGGCCTCGGCGAGCTGCATGCCGACCGACTCGTGCAGACCGGTGGGGCAGGCCACGACGGCGTAGTCGACGCCCAGGGCGATGAGCTGCTCGACGGTGTCGAGGACCGGAGCGCCCTGGGCGGCACCGAACTTGTCGCCCATCGGGTCGACGACGCCGACGAAGTCGACGCCCTCCAGACCGGCCAGGACACGGGCGTGGTGACGGCCCATGGAGCCGAGGCCGACCAGTCCGGCCCGCAGGGTGCGCTCGGTGGTCACAGCTGCTCCCCCAGCGCGTTGACGGCGGACACGATGCGCTCCAGGTGGTCCGCGGACAGACCGGGGTGGACGGGCAGCGAGACGACCTCGGCGGCCGCGCGCTCCGTCTCGGGCAGGTCCCAGGTTCGGCCGGCCTTCTGGTCCGGCTCCCAGTACGGCTTCAGCCGGTGGATCGGCGTCGGGTAGTACACGGCGTTGCCGATGCCGGCCTCGGTCAGGCTCGCCATGGCGGCGTCGCGGTCGCCGCGGATGCGCACGGTGTACTGGTGGAAGATGTGGCGGGCGCCCTCGGCGACGCTCGGCGTCACCACGTTCGGCGCGCTGATGTGCTCGGTGAGGTACGCGGCGTTGGCGATGCGCTGCTCGGTCCAGCCGTGCAGCTGGGTGAGCTGCACCCGGCCGATGGCTGCGGAGACGTCCGTCATGCGCACGTTGGCGCCGACGATCTCGTTGGCGTAGCGCTGCTCCATGCCCTGGTTGCGCAGCAGGCGCAGGGTCCGGGCGACCTCCGCGTCGGCGGTGCTGATCATGCCGCCTTCGAGGCTGTGCATGTTCTTGGTCGGGTAGAAGCTGAACGTGCCCGCGTTGCCGAAGGCGCCGACCGGCGTTCCGTTCAGGGCGGCCGCGTGCGCCTGGCAGGCGTCCTCGACCACGGCGAGGCCGTGCCGCTCGGCGATGGCCATGATCTTGTCCATGGCGGCGGGGTGGCCGTAGAGGTGCACCGGCATGATCGCGGCGGTGCGCGGCGTGATGGCCGCCTCGACCGCGGCCGGGTCCAGGCAGAAGCTGTCGGCCTCGATGTCGGCGAAGACCACGTCGGCGCCGACGAGCCGCACCGCGTTGGCGGAGGCCGCGAAGGAGAACGACGGGACGATGACCTCGTCGCCGGGGCCGAGGCCGAGGGCGAGCAGCGTCAGGTGCAGCGCGGAGGTGCCGGAGTTGACCGCGACGCAGTGGCGGTTGCTCACCACCTCGGAGAACTCCGCCTCGAAGGCCGCGACTTCGGGGCCCTGCACGACGCGGCCGCTGCGCAGCACGCGTACGGCGGCCTCGATCTCCGCCTCGCCGATCACGGGCCTGGCGGCGGGTATCAACTCTTGGGCGTCGCTCATCGACTCCCCCTCCTTCATCAGTGACCTCTAGGGCGCACCACGTTTGTGCACGGGTCGGGAAGGGACGGTGTCGAGCGTGGCACGTCCGCATCCCTGGGAAGTTCGTTCGCCCTGTCTTGCGAGGGCGAACATCTCCCACGAGGCCCAGCCCCGGGGTACCTCGTGTGGTCTACGGCCCACATGTCACCAGCTGCCGAGTCCACTGTCACGTTACCAGCAGAGATGCAAATCTTTCCCTCAGGGTTACGACAGGGAAACCAGCGGTTGAGGTGCTATCCATCACAGGATTCACAAAGCGTTACCGGAACGACCTCCGACCGCAATGGACGACGAAGGAGCGCGGGACACCGACGTCCGTCTCGGTGTCCCGCGCTCCGTCGACGCGCTACGGGGTCAGTCCTCCGTCGTCGCCGAGACGGACGGCGAGGACTGCTCGGCCGCCACCGTCGTCTTCTTGGCGGCGGTCTTCTTCGCCGTCGTCTTGGCGGCCGTGGCCTTCTTCGCCGTGGCCTTCTTGGCGACCGTCTTCTTGGCGACCGTCTTCTTGGCCGCCGTCTTCTTGGTCGCGGCCTTCTTCGCCGTGGCCTTCTTCGCCGTCTTGCGGGCGGCCGCCTTCTTGGCCGGAGCCGCCTGCGCGGCCTCCTCCGCCTCGGCCTCCGCGCCCGCCTCCACGGCGGCCTCCATGGCGGCCTCGACGGCTGCCTCGGCGGTGGCTTCCGCGGCGGCCGGGACCTCGGCGACGAGCGCCTCGTCCGCCGGGGCCGACGCGACGACCGTCACGGCCGCCTCCTCGGACGCCGTCGGGGCGGTGGCCTTGCGCACCGCACGGCGCCGCGGACGGGCCGGAGCGGCACTCTCGGCGGGCGCCTGCGGCTCGGGCTCGGCCTGCGCGGCCGGCTGCTCCGCGGGAGCCTCCTGCGGCGCGGCCTCGGCGACCGTCACCACGGCGGCCTCCGCCCCGGCGGGCGAACCGGCCGGCGCGGACACCTTGCGGGTGGCACGACGACGCGTACGCCCCTGGGGAGCGGCCTCCTCGACGGCCGGGGCCTCGACCGCCGGCGCCTCGGCGGCGGGGGACCCGACGACCGGGTCCTCCACCGCGACCGGCTCGGCCTGCGCGACGGCGGCCGGCTCCGGCATCACCGGGGACTCGGCCACGGCCGCGAACTCGGCCTCGGTCTCCTCCGGCTTCGGCTCCGCGGCCCTCGGCTCCGCGCCGCGCCCGTTGCGGCCGCGCGGTGCACCGGCCGGGGCCGAGGCCCGCCGGCTGGTCCGGCGCCGGGAACGGCCACGGCCGGCCGCGGCCTCCGCCTCGGCGATGCTGCTGTACAGCTCCTCGTCGGGCGCGAAGTCGGGCGCGGGCAGCGCGATCGGCTCGGCGACCTCGGCGACGACCTCCGCCTCGGCCTCCTGCTCGGCCTCCTGCTCGACGCCCTCGAAGGCGACCGCCTCGTGCTCGTGCTCGTGGCCCTGGCCGTCACCGCCACGTCCGCGCTTGCGGCGCTTGCCGCCGCCCCCGAGGGCGGTCGGCTGCTCCATGTGGACGATGACACCGCGCCCGTTGCAGTGGACACAGGTCTCGGAGAAGGACTCCAGCAGGCCCTGGCCGACCCGCTTGCGGGTCATCTGCACGAGCCCCAGCGAGGTCACCTCGGCGACCTGGTGCTTCGTACGGTCCCGGCCCAGGCACTCCAGCAGGCGCCGCAGGACGAGATCGCGGTTGGACTCCAGGACCATGTCGATGAAGTCGATGACGATGATGCCGCCCAGGTCGCGCAGCCGCAGCTGGCGCACGATCTCCTCGGCCGCCTCCAGGTTGTTCCTGGTGACGGTCTCCTCGAGGTTGCCGCCCTGGCCGGTGAACTTGCCGGTGTTGACGTCGACGACGACCATCGCCTCGGTCCGGTCGATCACCAGCGAACCGCCGCTGGGCAGCCAGACCTTGCGGTCCAGCGCCTTGGCGAGCTGCTCGTCGATCCGGTAGGTGGCGAAGACGTCGACCTCGGAGGTCCACCGCGACAGCCGTCCGGCCAGGTCGGGCGCGACGTGCGAGACGTAGCCGTGGATGGTGCCCCAGGCGTCGTCGCCGCTGACGACGACCTTGGAGAAGTCCTCGTTGAAGATGTCGCGCACGACGCGGACGGTCATGTCCGGCTCGCCGTACAGCAGGGTCGGGGCGTTGCCGCTCTTCGCCTTCTTCTGGATCTCCTCCCACTGCGCCTGGAGCCGCTCGACGTCACGGCGCAGCTCGTCCTCGCTCGCGCCCTCGGCGGCGGTGCGCACGATGACGCCCGCGTCCTCGGGGACGATCTTCTTGAGGATGGTCTTCAGCCGGGCCCGCTCGGTGTCGGGCAGCTTGCGGCTGATACCGGTCATCGAGCCCTCGGGCACGTACACGAGGTAGCGGCCAGGGAGGGAGACCTGGCTGGTGAGGCGGGCGCCCTTGTGGCCGATCGGGTCCTTCGTCACCTGGACGAGGACCGACTGCCCGGACTTCAGGGCGGCCTCGATGCGGCGCGGCCCGTTGGCCATGCCGAGCGCCTCGAAGTTGACCTCACCGGCGTACAGGACCGCGTTGCGGCCCTTGCCGATGTCGATGAAGGCGGCCTCCATCGACGGCAGCACGTTCTGGACCTTGCCCAGGTAGACGTTGCCGACGTACGAGGTGGCCTGCTCCTTGTTGACGTAGTGCTCGACGAGCACGTTGTCCTCGAGGACGCCGATCTGGGTGCGCTCGCCGCTCTGGCGGACGACCATCACGCGCTCGACGGCCTCACGGCGGGCCAGGAACTCGGCCTCGGTGATGATCGGCACGCGTCGACGGCCCTGCTCGCGGCCCTCCCGACGGCGCTGCTTCTTGGCCTCCAGGCGGGTCGAGCCCTTGATGGACTGCACCTCGTCGGACGGCTCGGCGGGCTTGCGGGGCTCGCGGACCTTGACGACCGTGCGCTCGGGGTCGCTCTCGCCGGACTCGGGCTCGGCCGAGGCGTCACCGGCGCGACGACGACGGCGACGGCGGCGACGGCTGGTGGAGCTGGAGCCGCCGGCCTCCTCGTCGTGGGCGTCCTCGGCCTCCTCCTCGGCGTCCTCCTCGGCCTGCTCGGCGGTGTCCTCGGCGTCCTGCTCGGCCTGTTCGGCGGCGAGCTCGTCGCTGTCGGCGTCCCCGGGCTCGCCACGGCGACGGCGACGTCCGCCGCGCCGACGGCGACGGCGCGAGCCGGTCTCCTCGGTCTCGTCGCCCTCGTAGCTCTCCTCGACTCCTTCGGCCTCGGCCTCGTCGCTCTCCGCGGTCTCGTCGGCCTCGTCGGCCTCGACACTGTCGTCCCGGGCGGTGACGCCGGTGGCCGGCGCGGCCTCGGGCTCCTCGGGGGCGGCGCCCCGGCGGCGGCGACGGCGCCGCGGACCGGTCTGCTCCTCGGCGGACGCGGGGGCCTCGGCCGGCTCCGCGGCCTGCGCCGTGGTGGCGGCCTCCTCGGCCTCCTCGGCCTGCGCGATCTCCTCGGCCGCCTCGGCGGCGGCCTGCGCGGCGGCCCGCTCGGGCGTCTGGAACCGCGGCTCGGTGAAGACGGGCGCCTGGAACACGGCGACCGCGGGCCGGGCGGGCCGGCGCGGGGCGTCGGACTCGGCGGCCTTGGGCCTGGCGGGCTCGGAGAACCCGATCGCGGCCTGGCGCACGACACGGCGGCGACGGCGCGGACCCGCGTCCTCCTCGGCCGGCGCCTGCGCGGCGGGAGTCTCGGCGGCGGGCGCGGTCCCGGCCGGTGCCTCGACAGACGTCTCGGCGCTCTCGGCGCTCTCGGCGGGAGTGGTCACCCGGCGCGTGGCACGACGGCGGGCCCGACGCGGAGCGGCCTCGTCGGCGGCGGACTCCGGCTCGGCGACCTCCACGGCCTCGGCGGCCGGGGCGGTGGTCCCCGCGGCGGGCGCGGCCTCGGCCGGCTCGACGGCGGCCGGCGCCTCGGCGGGCGCGGACACCCGGCGGGTGGCACGACGGCGGGTACGGCCGACGGGCTCCGGCTGCGCCTCGGCCTCGGCCTCGGCCTCGGGCTCGGCCTCGACGGCGGCGGTCACCGGCGCGGTCGGCTGCACGATCTCCTCGGCCGACGCGGAACCGGCGGGCGCGGTCACGCTGCGCGTGGCCCGGCGGCGGGCACGGCGCGGCGCGGGCTCCTCGGCCGGCGCGGCGGGCTCCACGGCCTCGGCCGCGGCGGTCCCGGCGGCCGGTTCGGCCGCGGCGGGTACGACGGTCTCGGCGGCCTCGGCGGCGGCCGGAGCTCCGGCGGGCGCGGACGCACGGCGCGTCGCGCGACGACGGGCGCGGGGGGCGGGCGCGGCCTCGGCCGCGGTCTCTTCGGTCCCGGACTCCGCCGTCACGACGACCACCTCGGCGTTCTCGTCGGCTTCTTCGTCCTTGGCCACGTCGGCCACGGGTTCTGCGGCTTCTTCCACGGCCTCGACGGCCGGTACGACCGGCGTGGCGACCTCGGCCGCCGCGGTCGGCGGACCGGCCGGGCGGGAAGCCGCACGGCGCCGGCGGCGCGGCGGCAGGGTGTCGCTGGGGGTGTCGGATGCGGAATCCTGCACGGACTCCGTCGATTCGGTCGGCTCGAGCATGCGGGCGTTTCTCCCGTCAAGGCTCCCGGGCGCCGCGCCTGGTCCGGCGTCGACCATGTCGATCGCCGTTGACGTCCGCGGCTCGCGCAGTGCGCAAGGGCCGCCGTCCGGGGCGCGGGCGCCGCACGGGAACTCTCTGTGTCCTGTCTCGCCGGTTCCGTACGCCGAATGCGTACGGCCTGGCGAAAGTCTTGTGGTCGGTGCGCTGCCCGACCCAGGTGGCTCCCGAGTACGAGGGCGGCGCTACGACGTCCGTCCCTTCGCGGGACCTTCCCTACAGCGGCGCCTTCGCGGCGGCAACGGCGCCGGCCGTGGGGGGCTCGGTCGCTGCTGCCTCGCGGTCGGGCGCGAGCGGGTCGGTCACCGTGCCGGTCTCTTCATCGAGCAGCCCCTGCGCCAGCCTGGTCACCGCTGCGGGGACCGGCGGCGCCAGGTCGGCCACGGCGCGGAGACCGGACAGGACGTCGTCGGGTCGTACGGCAGGCGTCACGTGCCGAACAACCAGCCGCAGTATCGCACAGGGCCGGTCGGTAGGCCTATCAGCCTGTGCATCGTGCGGTTCCACGCTCTCCAGGCTCGCGACCGCCGGGCGCGCGTCGAAGGTGCGCATGCCGTTCTTGGCCATGCGCTGGACCTCGACGGTCCCGGCCGAGGTGAAGGCCTCGACCGCACGCTGTGCGTCCGCCGGTTCCACGCCGTCGAGCCGCAGCTCCCACACGGAAGCCGTCAGCCGGTCGGCGAGTCCCGACGTACGCGCCTCGACCGCGTCGACGATGTCGAGCCCGTCGGGCAGGGACTCGTCGAGGAGGGCGCGCAGCGTCTGCGGATCGCGGGTCGCGGTGAGCGCGATCTCCAGGTACTCCGCCTCACTGCCGGTGCCGGTGGGTGCGGCATTGGCATACGACACCTTCGGATGCGGCGTGAAGCCGGCCGAGTACGCCATCGGCACCTCGGCACGGCGCAGCGCACGCTCGAAGGCGCGCTGGAAGTCACGGTGGCTGGTGAACCGGAGGCGGCCGCGCTTGGTGTAGCGCAGTCGGATGCGCTGCACCGCGGGTGCGGGCGGCGGGCCTTCGGGCTGTCGCTTGCCCAGTGTCGTTCAGTCCTTCGTGAGAGCCGTCGTACTGCTACCAAGAGTACGTGTCTCGCGGCCCGAGGGTTCCCGCCGGGGCATCGCCTCCGGCCGCCGGGGCTCGCCGAAGAGCGCCCGCCGGACGTCGGCGCGGGTCTGCCGTACCGAGTCACGGGCGGCGGCCAGCGCCTGGCGCACCGGTTCGCGGACGGCGGCGTACGTCTGCCGGACGGCGCGCCCGACCTCGCGCGCGGCCGCGGCGGCGGGCCGCAGCACGGCGTCCCGGACGAAGTGCCCGACCGGGGTCAGCACCGCCCGGTACACCCGGCGGACCGGCTCCACGAAGATCCACCGGAAGAGGGTGCCGAGCAGCCGCCCGACGGCGAGGGAGACGTGTCCGGCGATCCGCCAGGCGTGCTCGAGGGCGTCCCCGACCTCGCGGGCGACGACGGCGAGGAACCGGCCGAGCGGACCGAGCACCCATCGCCACAGGGCGAGGGCGGGCAGCACGAGCAGCACCCGGGCGATCCAGTACAGGCAGAACCCCGCCCCGGCGACGACCGCGCCCGCCAGCCAGGCGGCCCCCCGCCCCACCGGGGCGAGGATCCACCTGTATGTCCACACCGCGGGTACGACGACCAGGTACCGCACGAGCCACACCGCGCCCGCGCCCACCCCGGCCGCGAGGCCGGCCAGCACGAGCCCGGCCCCCCGCAGCACCCACACCGCCGCGCGTCCGGCCGGGGTCAGCGCCTTCGCGTACACCCAGGCCGCCCCCGCGCCGATCCCCCGCAGCAGTCCGACGAGCGCACGGCCCATCGGCGTCAGCAGGTACCGGTGACACCACAGGGCCGGCCCGACGACGAACGTCCTGCCCAGCCAGCCGAGCGAGACCGCGAGCAGGTTCCCGAGCCGGGCGAGCCCGGCGGCGAGCAGGTTCCCGGCCCAGGCGAACCCGGCGGCGACGGGTACGACGACATACCGCCACAACCCCACCGCCGGCCACACGAACAACATCCGGCCCACCCACAGCAGTGCCTGGCCGAGCGGCCGCAGGACGGTGCGCCGAAGGAAGCGCCCGCCCACGACGAGCGCGTCCCACGCCATCCGCACCGGCAGGACCAGCACGAGCGCGACGATCCGCACCGGGATGCGGATCGCCACGACGAGGCAGCCCTCGGGGTCCTGCTGCCGCTGCGGCACCCCGCGCGCGGACGGTTTCTCCAGCTCCATGCCCGTACAGACGCACGAGAGGCCCGTACGGATGCCGTCGCACGGCCCTGCGTACCGGACGAGTCCGGACGGGTCCGGACGGAACGGGGCGGCTCCCCGCGTATCACCTGCGCCGGGCGGCCTTCCCGGCGCGCGCGGCCTTGGGTCCGCGCGCGGAGGCGGGCGCGGGTACGGCGACGACGTGCGCGGCGGCGAAACCCCGGTTGATCTCCGTCTGGTCGCGGATGGCCCGGGGCAGGTCCGGCATCGCGAGCAGCCGGTCGCAGGCCCGGACGGAGTCGGCGTACTCGCCCACCCAGTAGGCCGTGATGGAGAACTCGAAGAGCAGGCCCCAGCGGTACACCCAGGACCTGGTGAAGAGCAGGTCGTCCGGCTCCGGTCGGCCGACGACCTGGCAGAGCAGGGCGTGGGCGGTGCGGTAACGGCCCTTCAGGCGCAGCCGTGACGCCAACTCGTAGCAGGCTTCGAGACGTTGGGGGCGGGATTCCCAGGCGCGGGAGAAGGTGTCGATCGCGCCCGGCCAGTCGTCGGTGCGCTCCGCCCGGAGCTGGCCGGCCTCCAGGAGCGAGCAGTAGACCTCCTCGGCCCAGCCCCCCATGGCGGCCCGCCGCTCGTACAGGGCGATCGCCTCCTCGCTCCGCCCGCGGTCCCGTTCGGTGTTGGCCAGGTAGAAGACGGTGCGCGAGTTGCCGGGGTCGCGCTCGAGCTCGGCCCGCAGCAGTCGGGCGTCGCGCTCGAACTTGTCGCTGCGGCAGCCGCCGTCGGCGTGGTCCTCGATCACCAGCGCGTCGAGGTTCTCCTGCCGGTCGGGCTCGTCGGTGCACGGGTACTCGTGGGTGACCCCCTCGTACCGCCAGGCCCAGTCGCCCCGCATGAGGTGCTTGAACCGGTGCTGGGTGCCGGGGGTGTCGTAGCGCAGCATGTACGAGCCCGCCGTCAGCCGGGGCAGCGGGGCGTCCTGGCGCATCACGTGGTCGGCGTCGAGGGTGAGGATGTAGTCGGCCCTGCCGCGGGCGTGCCGGATGTTCGCGGTCCGGTTGTGCCCGAAGTCGACCCAGGGCTCCTCGCGGAGTTCGCCGGGGATGCCGTCCAGCACCTTGCGGATCAGTTCCTGGGTGCCGTCCGTGGAACCGGTGTCGGAGATCACCCAGGTGTCGATCAGATGACGTACGGAGCCCAGACACCGTTCGATCACCCGGGCCTCGTTCTTGACGATCATGCAAAGGCAGAGGGTCTGCTGCTTCACGGCTTCACCTGTCCGTCTCCGTGCGGGTCCGTCCGCTCCCGCCTCCCTGTGGACGTCAACGTGACACAGCCGCCGCACCCCGCCGTCGCTCCACGCGGAGACGGCCCGCAACGCTCCCCGAACGGCCGCGTTCCAGGCCGGACGAGTGACCGCGGGCAAACAGTGCCCCATCCGCACGCATGGGATTAGTCCGATTCAACGTAAAAAGGCGCGTCTCGTCCGCCGGTGCGCGTCGGGCCGTCAGGACACCGTCAAGCTCGCACCCGAGTTCGGTGGATCACCCGAACCGGTTGACACAAGGAGCGCACTGATGAGTCCTGAGCACAGGACCCCCTCGCGTCTCGGGCCCGTGGCCCGGATGCGGTTCAGAAAGGCGGGCATGCTCGCCTCCCTCACCCTCGTGATGGCGGCCAGCGTGGCCGGCCCGTCGGTCGCGGCGGCCAACAACGTCACCGACTCCCAGAGGACGTCGGTCAGCCTCGGCGGCGACAAGTGCAAGTCCGACCACAGGTCGCTGCCGGACGAGACCGCGGCCGAGGACGAGGAGATGGGGGGCGGCAACGGCGGCTGCAAGGGGCCGACGGGTCCCACCGGTCCGACGGGTCCGAGGGGTCCCAAGGGCGAGAAGGGCGACCGGGGGCCCAGGGGCCCCAAGGGCGAGAAGGGCGACCGGGGGCCCAGGGGTCCCAAGGGTGAGAAGGGCAAGCCCGGACACACCGGAGCCACCGGCGCCACCGGACACACCGGAGCCACTGGAGCCACTGGAGCCACCGGCGCCACCGGCGCCACCGGACACACCGGAGCCACGGGTGCCACGGGTGCCACGGGTGCCACGGGTGCCACCGGAGCGGGTGTCACTGGCGCGACCGGCGCTACCGGAGCCACGGGCGCCACGGGCGCGACCGGAGCGACCGGAGCCACAGGCGCCACCGGAACGGGCACCACCGGAGCCACCGGTGCCACGGGCGCCACCGGAGCCACCGGAGCCACAGGCGCC
>NZ_JBSFIA010000001.1:344155-348814 GCF_053597355.1 Streptomyces sp. NPDC001443 | reverse complement strand
GTCCACCGGAACGGGCACCACCGGAGCCACCGGAGCCACGGGCGCCACCGGAGCCACCGGAGCCACAGGCGCCACCGGAACGGGCACCACCGGAGCCACCGGAGCCACGGGCGCCACCGGAGCCACCGGAGCCACAGGCGCCACCGGAACGGGCACCACCGGAGCCACGGGCGCCACCGGTGCCACGGGCGCGACGGGCGCAACAGGCGCGACGGGCGCCACGGGTGCCACGGGTGCGTGCGCCGACATCGACGCGCAGCAGGACGAGAACGACTTCGAGCTGCGGGTCGCGCTGTCCGGCACCAAGACCTTCGCGGGCATCCGTGACCTCACGGGCAGCACCACCCACCCGTTCCTGTGGACCGATCTCAGCACCCACGCCAACTACCCGCAGGGCGGCGTGGACAGCGAGGGCAACCCCGTCGGCTTCGTCTGCGGGACCTCCATCAACGGACACAGCGCCAACGCCGGAGAGCCCATCAAGTTCGACGTCATCACGACCGTGGGCCAGGTCTGGGAGACCACCTGCGTAGCGGTCAAGTCCACCCAGCCCGACGCCACCCTGAACTGCAACGACTCCAGTGGCGTCCCCAACCCCTGGCTCAGGGTCGACCGTCAGCCGCTCGCCGGCGCCACCAACGGCGGCAGCACCGTCCCTCCCACCGAGTAACCGGCACCGCACACAGCCGGCGGCCCTTCCCTCAGCGGCCTGACCGGTAAGCCGAAGGGGTGCCCGAAGGATCAGCAGACCCTTCGGGCACCCCTCGCGTCATTCGGTGCCCGAGCCCAGTGCCCGTGCTCGGCACCCGTGTTCAGTGCCCGGACTCAGTGGGCATGCTCGTGTCCGCTCCCCGCGGGCTGCTTCACCGTCAGCGGCAGCAGCTTCTTGCCCGTGGGACCGATCTGGATGCTCGTGTCCATTGCGGGACACACCCCGCAGTCGAAGCACGGGGTCCAGCGGCAGTCCTCGACCTCCGTCTCGTCGAGGGCGTCCTGCCAGTCCTCCCAGAGCCAGTCCTTGTCCAGGCCCGAGTCCAGGTGGTCCCAGGGCAGGACCTCCTCGTAGGTCTTCTCGCGCGTGGTGTACCAGTCGACGTCGACACCGAAGGCGGGCAGCGTCTTGTCCGCGCAGCGCATCCAGCGGTCGTAGGAGAAGTGCTCGCGCCAGCCGTCGAAGCGGCCGCCGTCCTCGTAGACCGCGCGGATCACGGCGCCGATCCGGCGGTCGCCGCGGGAGAGCAGGCCCTCGACGATGCCGGGCTTGCCGTCGTGGTAGCGGAAGCCGATCGAGCGGCCGTACTTCTTGTCGCCGCGGATCTTGTCGCGCAGCTTGGTGAGGCGGGCGTCCGTCTCGTCGGCGGAGAGCTGCGGCGCCCACTGGAAGGGCGTGTGGGGCTTGGGGACGAAGCCGCCGATCGAGACCGTGCAGCGGATGTCGTTCTGGCCGGAGACCTTGCGGCCCTCGGCGATCACGTTCATCGCCATGTCGGCGATCTGCAGAACGTCCTCGTCGGTCTCCGTGGGCAGACCGCACATGAAGTACAGCTTCACCTGGCGCCAGCCGTTGCCGTACGCGGTGGAGACCGTGCGGATCAGGTCCTCCTCCGAGACCATCTTGTTGATGACCTTGCGCATGCGCTCGCTGCCGCCCTCCGGCGCGAACGTCAGGCCGGACCGGCGGCCGTTGCGGGTCAGCTCGTTCGCCAGGTCGACGTTGAAGGCGTCCACCCGGGTGGAGGGCAGGGAGAGGCCGATCTTGTCTTCCTCGTAGCGGTCCGCCAGGCCCTTGGCGATGTCACCGATCTCCGAGTGGTCCGCGGAGGACAGCGACAGCAGGCCGACCTCCTCGAAGCCGGTCGCCTTCAGGCCCTTCTCGACCATCTCGCCGATGCCCGTGATGGAGCGCTCGCGCACCGGGCGGGTGATCATGCCCGCCTGGCAGAAGCGGCAGCCGCGGGTGCAGCCGCGGAAGATCTCCACCGACATCCGCTCGTGCACGGTCTCGGCGAGCGGGACCAGCGGCTGCTTGGGGTAGGGCCACTCGTCCAGGTCCATCACCGTGTGCTTCGACACGCGCCACGGGACGCCGGACCGGTTGGGGACCACGCGGGCGATCCGGCCGTCGGGGAGGTACTCGACGTCGTAGAACGCCGGGATGTACACCGAGCCGGTCTTCGCCAGGCGGAGGAGGACCTCCTCGCGGCCGCCGGGGCGACCCTCCGCCTTCCACTCTCGGATGATCTTCGTCATGTCGAGGACGGCCTGCTCGCCGTCGCCGATGATCGCCGCGTCGATGAAGTCCGCGATCGGTTCCGGGTTGAAGGCCGCGTGCCCGCCCGCCAGCACGATCGGGTCGTCGAGCGTACGGTCCTTGGACTCCAGCGGGATGCCCGCGAGGTCCAGGGCGGTGAGCATGTTCGTGTAGCCCAGCTCCGTGGAGAAGGACAGGCCGAACACGTCGAACGCCTTCACCGGGCGGTGGCTGTCCACCGTGAACTGCGGGACGCCGTGCTCCCGCATCAGCGCCTCCAGGTCCGGCCACACGCTGTACGTGCGCTCGGCGAGGACGCCGTCCTGTTCGTTGAGCACCTCGTAGAGGATCATGACGCCCTGGTTGGGCAGTCCGACCTCGTAGGCGTCCGGGTACATGAGCGCCCAGTGGACGTCGCACGACTCCCACGGCTTGACCGTGGAGTTGAGCTCTCCGCCGACGTACTGGATCGGCTTCTGCACGTGCGGGAGCAGAGCTTCGAGCTGCGGGAACACAGACTCGGCAGCCGCGGCGGTTTCCGTAGGCATCTCGCGAACCTTCGTGAGCTGGCTGGGACTACCCCCGGCCGGAGGGCTGGGGGAGGGTGGCCATCAAGCCTAACGCGGACCGGGAGGTCCCCCGTACGCTCAGACGGCCGTATCCTCCTTGATCCCCTGCCAGGTCCCCGGCAACTCCCGCTCCACGTCGGCCGCCCGCCGCTCCTCGCGTCCGTAGAGCACGCCGTAGGTGAAAGAGCTCTCACCCGCCGCGTGCGCCACGGCGGACAGCTCGCGCAGGGTCCGGCGGGCCATGACGCTGTCCTGGTGGTCGCCGAGCATGGTCTGGAGCGACTTCATCGACTTGACCAGGCCGGATGCCGGGTCGCCGAGGGCGGGTACGGCCGTCTCCGCCGCGTACCTGGTCCGCTTGGTCTTCTTGCGGGCCTCGTGCAGGGCGAGGTCCCGGTCCTGGCCGGGCGCCAGCCCGAGCGCCGTCTCGACCAGGGCGCCGACCCGGCCGAAGTCCTTGCGTACGGCCCGGGCGAGCGTCGGAGCCGGCTCGGCGGCGGCCGCCTTGCGCAGCGGCGGGGCGTCGATCAGCGCGTCCAGCGTGTCGAGCAGCGCCAGATACCGCTTGGAGTCCAGGACGCCGATGAGCCGGCGGCGCGAGCCGCCGCGCCGGGCGCGCGCCCAGGTGCGCAGCCGGGTGCGGACCGGGCCGGAGAGCAGGGTGCGGGGCAGGCCGTCGAGGGCGGCCGTCAGGTGTTCGGTGAGCACCTCGCGGTCGCGGTCCACGCCCAGCTCGCCGGCGAGCCACTTCAGTTCCTCGCCGATCGGGTCGGTGACCGTGCGGTCGAGGATCCTGCCGTAGGAGCGGAAGGCGCTGCGCAGTCGTCGGGTGGCGACGCGCATCCGGTGCACGGAGTCGAAGGCGTCCTGGCGGACGGCCGGGTCGAGGGCGACGAGCGCGTCGCGCTGGGCGGTGACGTAGGCGAGGACGTGGTCGCCGGCCGTCACGGGCGCGTCGGGCGGGTTCCCGCGCCCGGACCGCGGCTTCCCGGCCTTGGCGCCCTTCCCGTTCTTGCCGTTCTTGCCGTTCTTGCCCGTCCCGGCCCGTGGGGCGGTCTCCGCGAGGGCCCGGGCCAGCTTCGACGTGGACTTCGACGGCCGTACGCCCGCCCTGCGCAGGCGCTTCTCCACCGTGTCGAGGAAGGCGGGGTCGCCGCCGTCCGCGAGTTCCACCTCGATCTCGGTCCACTGGGCGCTGCCGTCGCCCCCGAGGAGCCGGTCGGCGCGTACGGCGTCGACGCCGGCCTCGGCGAGCAGCCGGCCGTCCGCGTCGACGAGGTCGCGGACATCGCGTTCGGAGCGCAGGCGCACCACGGGCAGCAGCGCGGTGTCGCGGACGCGGGAGCGGACGAGGGCGGCGAGGGCGGGCGGGACGGTGTCGGCGAGCGGGGCCCGGATCTCGTCCCGGACGTCGGGGGCCACGGGGAACTTCAGGTGCCAGCCGGCGTCGGAGCCGCCGGTGCGGCGGCGCAGGGTGATCGAGGCGGCGGCCAGCCGCAGGTCCGCCGTGTCGTAGTAGGTCGCGTCCAGGCGCGCGACGCCCTTGTCGAGTACGGCCGCGACGCCGGCGACGCCGGTCAGGTCGGGCAGGCCGCTGTCGTCGGACTCGTACTTCCGCTCGATCTCACGCTTCGTGTCCGCCATGAACCGAATCTAGTGCCAGTCGGGGCCGGGCGGCAGAGGGCGTCGAAGGTGAATCGGCGGAGGAATCCGTCCGGCGACACGGTGAAGCAGGACGAGGGCGAGAGCCGGGACGAACGCCGGGGCAGGGCCCGAGGCGAAGCCCGGAGCGGAGGCCGGGGCAGGGCCCGAGCCGGGGGCGGAACACGGCGGGGGCGG